>DATILI010000274.1:0-21893 GCA_035476635.1 Burkholderiaceae bacterium
AGCCTGGCTGTATTTCGGGTTGCGGTGCCAGTCCCAGTAGGTCTGCAGCAATTGGAGTGTTACCTGGCCTGGTGTGCCGTCGCCGATGGTGCGCCCGTCCACCCGCGTGACCGGCAGCACGCCACCGCCAGAACTGCTCAGGAACACTTCCCGGGCGCCACGCAACTCGTCGGCGGGCAACGCACGCACCTCGATGCGCATGCCCAGCTCGTGGGCCATCTCCAGCACCGTGCGGCGCGTGATGCCTTCAAGCACACCTTCCTTGGGTGTCACCAGCGCGCCGCTCTGGCTCAGGCAGAAGACGTTGAACCCCGGGCCTTCAACCACATGGCCGGCTCCGTCGGTCAACAGCACGGTATCGCCGCCAGCGTCCAGCGCACGCAGCAGCCCCATGGTCAGGTCGTTCCAGTGGTAGTTCTTGGCCGTGGGGTCCACGCTGTGCGCGGGGATGCGCTGCACGTCGCTGATGATCACACTCAAGCCGCGCGCCCTTTGTTCCTCGTTGGCAATCCAAACAAAGGGCACGGCAAAGGCGTAGAACTGGTTGACGGCCAGGCGTGGGTCGCGCGAGCCCCAGGGCGGCTGGCCGCGTGTGACGATCATTTCGACATACGCGCTGCGCAGTCCCGACAGGCGCAGGCATTGGTTAAGAATGTCGGTGACCTGCTCTGGCGTGAGCCCCGCGTCCAGGCGGAACTTCTCGCAGCTGTGGACAAAGCGCGCCAGATGGGCGTCCAGCCGAAAGAACGCGCCCTCCCACACCGTCACCACGTCATAGGTGGCGTCAGAACGCAGAAAGCCCCAATCGGTGATGGGAATCGCGGCATCGGCGATGGGCAAATACTGGCCGCGCACATAAGCAGCCCCTTGGCTGAAATCGTGTGGCGCGCTCATCGAGACAAACCTTTGCGCTATGCCGCAACGGGGGCGCGAAGTCCCAGGCGCTCGGCCGACACGTATTGCTCGCGGTAGATTTCAAACGGCAAGGAGTCTGCGGCCTCGATCTTCTTTTGCGCGTCGACGGACTCCTGCGACAGGGCAATGAAGCGCGCCTGCTGTGTATCCGAGAAGGGCAGGTCCAGCAACGCGTTCTTGGTTTTCTCGGACTGCGCACGCACAAAGCTCACGAACGAGTTGTCGTGCTCTTTTGCCATGCTGGCCAGCACACGTGCGGAAGGCAGAGTGTCAGGCTGGCGTAGCTTGGCTTCGGCGGCACGCACCGCGTCGCCATACTCGCCGCCGCCCTGGGCTGCGTCAAGCGCGGCAGCGATCGGAACGAACGCCCGCAGCAACTCCGCGCCCCACTCCATCAAACCCACCTCGCTGGTGCCGCGTTCCAGCTTGAGGCCGGGTTCGCGGCCACGCGCTGCCGTACGGTGCTGGTTGCGCCCCAGCGCCGCAATTTCCTGCGGTGTATCGGGCGGGCTGTCGGTCAGCAGGCAGTGCAGCAGGAACACGTCGAGAAAGCGCATTGTCGGCGCAGCGATTCCCACCGGCTCGAACGGATCCAGGTCCATCAGGCGCACCTCGACGTATTCCACACCGCGCTCGCGCAAGGCATGCAGGGGACGCTCGCCGGGGTAAATGACGCGCTTGGGCCGGATGGTGCCGTAGAACTCGTTCTCGATCTGCAGCAGGCTGGTGGCAAGCTGGTTGTACTCTCCGCCCAGATTGCGGATGCCAATGGATTCGTACGGCGCGTAGGGCTTGGTCAGCGCGTCTTGCAAGGAGGCTCCATAGCCGTCCAGGCTGTTGTAGCTGACGGCCAGCGAGGCCTGCGCATCGCTCTGATAGCCCAGGCGGCCCATGCGCAGCGAGGTGCCGTAGGGCATGTGCATCGTGTACTCGCCGATCGACTGCAACTCATGCTGGCGGCCCGCCACGAAGCTTGAACAAACGGCAGGCGAAGCGCCGAACAGAACCAGCAGCAAGAACGCATGGCGGCGGAAATTGCGGATCAGCGCGAAATACTCCTCGCTCGATACACCGGGCAGCGACCAGTTGTAGTGAATGCCCGAGATCGTCTGCATACGCCGGCCATAGCGGTGCGACAGGCCCATGCGGTACACGCTCTTGGCACGCCCCACGTTGGAAGAGCCATAGCGGCCAATGGGGATGGTCTCGTCGGCGGGCAGGCCGCAGGGCATGCTGGAGACCCAGAGCATCTCGCCGCCCACATCCTTCAACGCGCGGTAGGTGTACTGGTGAATCTGCGTGAGCTCGGTGAGGCACTCGTCGATGCTGCGATGCGCCCCCGTGATCAGCTCAAGCTGCGATTCGCTGTAGTCGGTGGTGATGTGCGCGTGGGTCAGCGCCGAACCCAGCGCCGCCGGGTGCGGCGTCAAGGCCAGCCCGCCAAGCGGCAGCGCACGCAAACTCTCTTTTTCGATGCCACGGCGCATGCCAGTCAGCCGTGAAGGCGAAATTGCGCGCAGGCGCTCGGTCAACTTGCTCATATAACTATCACTCTTGAATCTTTCTCGGGCGGAAGGTACCACGGACGCACAAAACCTGCCTTGGCGTTTGCCCGGAAGGGGAATTGCAGCCCGACCGGCGGACAGGCGTCAAGTTGGTATAGACACTTGCGGCCGTTGGCAAGCCAATGCAAGGCAAGCTGCCGATTGTGCTGCGTCCCACAGTGGCCTGCGCCGACCGCCTACAGGCTGGACCATTGGCGCGGAGCAGACTTGGGCATCAGGCTCACCACATTGGAGCGCCGTCATGACTCACTTCCTTCCTCGTCTCGCCACCTTGCTGGCCGGCGCGTGCCTGGCGTGCTTGCTCTCCTTGTCCGCTCACGCCGGACCCTTGTCGGATGCGGAGCAGTTGCAGGTGCGCGATGTCATCCAGGCACAGCTGGACGCATTTGCCCAAGACGACGCAGATACGGCATTTGAACTGGCAACGCCCGGCATCCGTGCCACGCTGGGAAAGTCCGAGCGGCTGCTGGCGCTGGTGCGTGAGGCCTACCCGATGGTTTACCGAGCGGCGTCCGTGGCCTATTTCAAGGCGGAGGAATCGAATGGCACCGTCTTGCAACTGGTGCGCATCACCGATCCGCATTCGAAGTCGTGGCTCGCCATCTTCAGCCTGGAAAGGCAAGCCGATGCGAGCTGGCGCATCAGTGGTTGCCTGGTGACGGAAAGCGGCTGGCTATCGGCTTGACGCCAGTACTCAGTGCCTGGCCTGGTACGCCATGGCTTTGCCTACCTCGTTGCTGCCTTGCGCGGACCCGCTTTGCGGAACGATTTCTCCGCTGCGCTCAGTCACTTGCGCCAATTGCTCGGCCAAACGCTCCGGCGCGTCGGCATCGCTGCCGATGTGCAGGCCGCTCGTCAGCGTGATGTGCGCGGCCTCGAACGTGCCCGCGCCGGCACACAGGATGGTGCGGTTTGGCGCGTCCTGCGCTGCCAGCACCAGCATGGCGGGCACTACCGCTTCGGGTTTCAGTGCGCGCAGCACTTCTTCGGACATCAAGCCCTCGGTCATCCGCGTGGCGGCCGTCGGGGCGAGGCAGTTCACACGAATATCGCTCTTTGCTCCTTCGATCGACAGCGTCTGCATCAAGCCGACCAACGCCATCTTCGCCGCGCCGTAGTTGGATTGGCCGAAGTTGCCGTATAGGCCGGACGACGACGTCGTCATGATGATGCGGCCGTACTTTTGCGCCAGCATGAGCGGCCAGACCGCCTTGGTGCAGTGCACCGAGCCCATCACGTGCACGTCCATCACCAACCGGAAATCGGCCAGGTCCATCTTGGCAAAGCTCTTGTCGCGCAGAATGCCGGCGTTGTTCACCAGGATGTCGATGCGCCCCCAGGCAACCACCGCTTCGCGCACCATGGCTTCGACCGCCGCGAAGTCGGTCACCGAAGCCCGGCTTGCCAACGCCTCGCCACCGGCGCTGCGAATCTCCGCGGCCACGGCGTCGGCCGCCTCGCCCAGATCGTTGACAAGCACTTTCGCGCCGCGCGCGGCGAGTGCCAGCGCATGCTGGCGGCCCAGCCCCCCGCCCGCGCCCGTGACCATGGCCACGCGGCCCTTGAAATCCATTCCCATACCGATCCTTGTCATGTTGGTGATGCTCGTTCACGCGCGACTCTGATAGCCTGCGCGGTGCCCCGCGACTTTAATTCACGGCCACCGCTGGCGCTGTGCCGCACACGACAAAAAGGAACCCGCCATGGAGCTGAACTTCGAGACCGTCACCACGCCGCCACGGCCGGCCGCCACCGTGGTCCTGCTGCGCGATGGCGATGAGGGCCTCGAGGTGTTCCTGCTGCAACGCCACGGCCTGTCCGATGTGCTCGGCGGCGCCTATGTGTTCCCTGGCGGCAAGGTCGACCTGGCCGACGCCGAACTGGACATGGCCGCGCGCCTGGACCAGCCCCTGCCCGCGTTGCACACCGCCCTGGGCGAGCCCGACATCGACGCGCTGACCGCGGCGGGCCTGTATGTGGCGGCCCTGCGCGAGGTTTTCGAGGAATCGGGCGTGCTGTTTGCGCAAGCTGCCGCTGGCGAGCAGGCCATCGACACCGCCCGCGCAGCCGCCTTGCTGCGCGACGGCCATGCCTTCGACGAAATGCTGGGAGGGATGGCGCTGCGCCTGCAAACGCGCAGCCTGCTGCCCTGGTCGCGCTGGATCACGCCGCGTGTTCCCTCGGTCACGAACAAACGCTTTGACACGCGGTTTTTTGTTGCCGCGATGCCGCCGGGCCAGGCCGCGCGCCACGACGATCGCGAGACCACCGGCAGCGCCTGGTTGCACCCGCGCGCCGCGCTGGAGCAATACCGAGACCGCGTGATCGAGCTCGCCCCGCCGCAGATCATGAGCCTGGCGCACCTGTCTCGCCACACGACCGTGGATAGCGTGCTGGACGCCGCGCGCGAGCGCCTGCCACCGGTCATTCTTCCCGAGCCGTTCGAGCACGAAGGCGGCCGCATGATCTGCTACCCCGGCGACGAACGCCATTCGGTACGCGAGCGCGCGCTGCCCGGTCCCACGCGGCTGCTGTACCGCGACAGACGCTTCGAGCCGGCCGACGGCTTCGAGGCGCTGTTTGCCTGATCCGGCTACAGTCAAGGCCTGATGCTGACGACCCCCATCTCCTTCGTTTCCCTGCTCGCCGCGCAAGACCAACCAGCGGCGAACAACTTCATTTTTCGCGGCGACGAACTGCTGGTGCGCGAAGCCGACCTTGCGCTGCCGGATGCCGCCGTTCTGGCCCTGCTCGAACCACCCAACGCGTCGTTTTTCCCGGTGGGCCTGCTGGACGGCCGCTACTGCCACACCACATGGCTGGACAAAACCGCGGTGCCTGCCGAAGGATTCGTGTTTCGCAAGCTGCGCGCGCTGTTCGGCGCTATGGACGAAGCGCTGCTCGCCGTGGCGGGTCGCGCATTCCAGATTGCCGACTGGGCACGCACCCACCGCTTTTGCGGCGCCTGCGGAACGGCGACAGCCCATGTGCAAGGAGAGCGTTGTGTGAAATGCCCAGCCTGCGGCATGGTGGCCTATCCGCGGATATCGCCGGCGATGATGGTGCTGATCAAGCGCGGCGACGCTATCTTGCTGGCCCGCCACACCCACTCCCCCGCCCCGTTCTTCACGGCGCTGGCGGGTTTCCTGGAAGCGGGCGAATCGATCGAGGATGCGGTGCACCGCGAAATTTTTGAAGAAGTCGGCCTGAAGGTGCGCAACATCCGCTACCACGGCAGCCAGCCCTGGCCTTTTCCGCACTCGCTGATGATCGCCTTCACTGCAGAGTACGAAAGCGGCGACATCCTGGTCGACCAGACCGAGATCGCCGAGGCCCGCTGGTTCGGCCCCGGCGATGAGATACCGCGGATTCCGCACAGCATCTCCATCGCCAGCCACCTGATCAACGCCCACCTGCCTGGCCCTACCTGACACTGCCTGACACTGCCTGACACGCCGATCAGATTTCCCCTGCACGCGCCGTAGGCACTTTCCCACCGCCAGTTGGCACGCCGGACGGCATACATGGCGGGCCGCACGCGCGACCATGAAATCCTCGACAAACGGCATGGGCCGGGTAGAACTTGTCATCCACTACGCGTTGCCTGCGTTGTGAGGCAAAGCCCCAGGCCGAACCCGTCCAGAGGCGCAGGAGTAAAACCATGATGCACTTGCCAGAAGAATACGAGGAAATGTACAGAGGCCACGCGATCCGGATCAGCGCTGCCGCTGCCGCGGATGCGCCCCATCGCTTCGAGCCAAGAATCGAATGGGTGGAGCAGGTCAACACGCCAAAGCATGTGTTCTACAAGCTCACGCCCGACGAATCCACCTTCGCCGACCCGCTCGCAGCCATCACCTACGGCGTCAATCTCGTCAAGCGTTGGGTCGACCGCATGCAGTCCACCGCCGCCGTCTAGCGCGAGCGCCCGTTTTTGCCGGCCCGTTTCCGTAGGCCCTCCCTCCAAGCGGCTGGCAGGGCCCTTTTGTCGGAACCAGAGTTGCCATCGCGCGCCGACTTCCTAGAATGAGCTTATTCGCGCGCGCCCTCTTGCACCTTGTCCTGCGCGCCACGGGGTCGCTCAATCATGGCCATCACGGGGATTTCCGCAGACGCCAACCAAGCATTCTTTCTCCTGGACAGGACACGCCAGGCCGTTTCCACGCGAGAACGCACTGTGGAAACCACCGACGCGGCCGATCCTGAAACCGACACGACCGAAAAATCCGAGGAAACCGAGAGAGCGGCGCCCGGCGAACTGAGCCCGGCCGCCCAGCAGCAGGTGGGCGCGCTGCGCAAGCGCGACCGCGCAGTACGCCAGCACGAGCAGGCCCACTTGGCCGCGAGCGGCGGGCTGGCGATTTCGGGCGCGGCCTATACCTTCCAACGTGGACCCGATGGCGTGAACTACGCCATCGGCGGCGAAGTCAGCATCGATATCTCGCCGGGCCGCACCCCGGAAGAAACCATCCGGCGCGCCCGCATCATCCAGGCTGCGGCACTGGCGCCAGCCGACCCCTCCAGCACCGACCGCGCCATCGCTGCCTATGCGGCGCAAATGGCGCAGAATGCACAGATTGAGCTCGCCCGGCAAGCGCGTGATGCATCGCAACCCAACCCAGCCCAGGCCCAGGACCGGATCAACGTCTACGCCTGACCGTTTCAGCTCACAAGCGAGGTACTCCAAATGGAAGTCAATTCCGCCACCGGCAGTCGGCCCCCTGTAGAAGCGGTCAAGCAGCGCCCACCCGTGCAGCAGGCCGATCCTGTCGAGAATGAGACAAAACAGTTGGCTACCCAGGAAGCCAGGAAAACCGCCGAGGCCCCGCCAAAGCCAGTGGTGAATCTGCAAGGCCAAACCATCGGCGGCAACGTCAATACGACCGCCTGAGAGCCGGAGCCGCGCGGCGAGACCTACAGGAGACCTCCAGCAAACCTACAGCGCGCCGAACATTTCGCGCGCCGGGCGGGTCTCCGGCAGCACGTAGACGACGCCATGGCCGCGGCCGAGCGCGGGCCGCACCACATTCTCGTAAAACGCCACCGGCACGATCACACAGCCGAGCGAAATACGGTTGTCTTCCGGCACGGCGGAGGCAAGCCGCTCGGCCCGGCGCTCCCTCGCTGCCGATGGACGCAAGCGATGGATCGCCAATGCGGCCTCATAGTCGACCCAAACCACGTCCTCGCCCTGGAGGTTGCGGCCCGGCTCCGAGACAAAACGCCCGGCTGGGGTGGTGCGCGCCTGCGGATCCAGTCGTGCAAGCTCGCGCTTGTCCAGGCCGGGCGCCGCCAAGTCTCCCGGCGTCAGGCCCAGGAGCACCGGCGAGGTGCCGCGAATACGCCCGCCGGGCTCGAACACGAAGATCCGTGCATCCTTCTTGTCGACAATCACGAAGGGCAGCTTTTGGTTGTCTTTCGATTCGACCGCCCAATCCGCCACGTAGCGCGCATCGGCCGAAGCAGGCTGGCCAGCGAAATCGGCACTCTGCGTCGGCGCTTCCTGGGCGACGGCCGGCACGGCCAGCAACAAAGCGGCCCACCAGGCGGCCAGAAAATGTGGCGTCTTGCCCGTGATTGGCATCTGTACTCCGAAAAAGGACAGCGCATTTGCGCCCAAATGAAAGCCGGGTTACAGACCCGGTTTGGATGCAACAAATGGTACAGATGTAGGACATGTCCGACAACCGCAGGGCTTTTATTTTTGCCCGCGGCGCTCTGCTTGCGCTAGCAGAAGGCCAAGGTCTGATGCGCTCGGCAGCTCGAAAGAACGGCCAATGTAACAGCTGCGGGTGTTACATCCTCGCCGAAGAAGGCGGGGGTTTGAAGGCGGCCGCAAACACCTCCTGCAGCGGCTTGGTCTCGGGCAGGACGTAGACGACACCGTAGCGCGCGTTGAAGGCCGGGCGGATCACCTGCTCGTAAAAGTCAACCGGAACGTTGATGCAGCCGTAGGAAATGCGGTTGTCTTCGGCAGTGAGGGAAGCCAGGCGCTCCAGCCGGCGCTCACTGGGCTCCATGGGGCGCACGCGGTGCATGGACACCGCAGATGCATAGTCCACCCAGACCACATCTTCACCCGATGCATTGCGCCCGGGTTCCGCGAGAAAGCGGCCAGCCGGCGTCGTTCGCTCTTCGGGAAGCACGGCGGAAAGAGGCCGCTTGCCGATGCCCTCAACGGTATCGTCACCCTGGGCCAGGCCCAGCAACACCGGCGTTGCGCCGCGGAGTTTGCCACCGGGCTCGAACACGAACACCTTCGCGTTCTTCTTGTCGACGATCACAAAAAAGAGATTGCCGTTGTCGCCCGACTCGACCGCCCATTGGGCAATGCGCTGGGCTTCGGGTGAAGCGGCCTCCCCACCAAAGTCGGCAACCCGGAAGGCCGCAACAGCAGGCGTGATGCTGGCCGCCTTGATCAGGGACCCGGCGCCGGGCGGAAGCACGAGAACCAATATCGCCATCCCCAGCAGCAATCCCTGCTTGAGCGCATCTACCAGCTCGGCGTTGCGGCTCGGGCCGCGGCTCGACTCACTGGGAACGATCTCGCTGTCCATCCCGCGCTCCTTTCAAGCTGATCCAAAACCCAGCGAGGGGCCGGACCTTGCGGCACCGGCCCCTCGCGAAGAGTGGCACGAAGTCCTAGCCGCGGTCGGCCTGTGCCGTACGTTCCGTCGTCATGTTGGTCGTGTCGCTCGACGAGGCAGGGGGCGCGCTGGACGACATGGGCGTGCTCGAACTCACCGGCGGCGTTGCGGTGCTGTCGGCGGGCTGGTTTTGCAGCTGTGTCGCCGCGCCACCTGCAGTCGCAGGCCCTGGCCCGCTGGAGTCGGTCGTCTGCGCATAGGCGAAGCCGATCGCGCCAACAAGCGCGGCCGCGGCGACAGAGGCAGTCAAGGTCTTTGCAAATTTCATCTCAATACTCCTGAAATGGCGGCCGCAACGGCCACCGGGGTTGGGGGAAATGCCGACGCGTTTGCCAGCTAGATGCAGCTTAGGTGCCCCGCCGCAACGATGGCGTCGTCTCATGCCGGACGGTTCTGTAGGACAAGCGAGGTCACAAAATGCTTCCACGTCCGGGGGGATTGCGGCGCCGGCGCCTCCGCCATAAAGTAGCTGCAATGCCTTTCGTGAACTCTGCCAACACCAGCACTGCCGCCGCGCCGGCAGTGCTGGACATCGAGGCATCGGGCTTTGGCCGCAATAGCTACCCGATCGAAGTGGGTTACGTGCTGGCGAACGGAGAGGCGTTTTGCACCCTCATCCGTCCGGAACCCGAGTGGACGCACTGGGACCCCGAGGCCGAGCGGCTGCACCACATTCCGCGCGAACTGGTGCTTTCGCGCGGCCTGCCGGCGGCCGATGTGGCACGCATGTTGAACGCCCGGCTCGACGGCCAGACCCTTTATTCCGACGGCTGGGCCAATGACTACAGCTGGCTGGGCGCGCTGTTCGAGGTGGCCGAACTGGCCCCAGGCTTTCGCATCGAGAACCTGCGCGCCCTGCTGTGCGATGGCGAAGCCGAGCGCTGGCATGCCGTCAAGCAGCAAATCAGCAAGGAACTGGGCATGCAGCGCCACCGCGCGAGCACCGATGCCCGGGTGCTGCAACTCACGCTGCAGCGCCTGCGCACCCTGTCGGAAATGCACTAGGCCGCCGCCACCACCCGGTTGCGCCCACCGGTCTTGGCCCGGTACAGCGCCTCGTCCGCGGCCCTGAGAAGCTGTTCGGCGCTGTTGCGCCCGTCCTTGCTGAAGGCGGCCACACCAAAACTGGCGGTCACGTTGACCGAATGCAGGACATCCTCATAGGGCTGCGCGGCAATCGCCACGCGCAGCGATTCGGCCACCGTGACGGCGCCCGCTGCATGCGTCTCCGGCAACACCAGGCACAGCTCCTCGCCCCCGTAGCGGCCCGCAATGTCGACGGCGCGAATGCCCGAGCGCAGCGTGCTGCCGACCCCACGCAGCACGGCATCGCCCATGGCGTGGCCGTGCCGGTCATTGATGGCCTTGAAGTGGTCCAGATCGATCATGACCACTGACAAATCGCTGCCCATCCGGCGGGAGCGCTCGACTTCGCGCTGCAGTGCCTCGATGAGCGCGCGGCGGTTCATCAGGCCGGTCAGGCCGTCTTCGCTGGCCAGCCGCTGCATGGCCGAGAGGGCCAGCGCCAATTCGCGGTCGCGCTGGCGCAGTTCCATCAGCGCGACGACCTGGCGCGCCAGCCGCACCAGCAGTTCAAGCTGATGCGCGCCCAGCGTGCGCGGCTTGGTGTCCAGCACGCACAGCGCGCCCACCCGGTAGCCATCCGAGGTGATCAGGTTGGCTCCGCTGTACATGCGAAAGCCGGGTGGGCCGACGGTGTGGGAGAGCGCCCGGGTGCGCGCGTCCTGCGCAAGGTCTGGAATGTGCAGCAAGCGATCTTCCAGCACGGTCCAGGAGCAGTAGTCATCGTCGCGCGGCACCTGCTTGACCTTGGCGCCGAAACTGGCCTTGTGCCAGACGCGGTCGGCATCCACCAGCGAGACGAAGGCATAGGGCGCGCCGCAGAGTTCGGCGGCAACCTCGGCCAGCAGGTCGAAGTCCGCGTCGGCCGCCGTATCCAGCAAACCATAGCCCGCGAGCGCGGCCAGCCGGTCGGCCTCGTTGGCTGGACGCGGTATGGGGGAAGGTCGGGTTTCGGTCAGCATCATCTCCAGAAGATCGGCCGCTAGCGGGAGAACTTGATCCATGGCATGCCGCATTTCACCGCATGCGCCGGCACCGCGTCAAACAGGTGTTGCGCGCTTATTCGGGGCCGGCTTGCAGCACCACGTCCGAGACCGGATAGGCCACGCACGCCAGGATCAGGCCCTCGGCCTTTTCCTCCGCGCTCAACCCGGGCCATTCGATACGGTAGCGCACTTGCCCGCCATGCAGCCGGCAAACGCAGGTGCGGCAAGTACCGTTGCGGCACGAACTGGGCAGCGCCAGGCCCGCGGCCTCGGCGGCCAGCAACAGGGGAACGTTGTCGGGCGCTTCGAACGGCCAGTCGCCGGGCACCAGGCGCGCCTGAAACACGGCTGCGGGCGGTTGGAGGCTGGAGCGTTCGGACATGGGCGCCAAGTGTAGGGGCGCCGTGCGTGGCACCGTGTCGGAAGAGGCCATTTGCGGCGACAATCCTGCTCCCTTCAACATTCCCGGTCTTGCGCCAAGATTTTCCCGACCATGTCCAGCTACCAGGTTCGTCCCGCCACCCTTCGCGATGCCCAGGCCGTTGCCGATATCCACGCCAGCGCCTCTGCCGCCGCCTACAAGGGGTTGGTACCCGACGAGCATCTCAATACCTTGCCGATGGCCAAGCGCCTGGCCTTCTGGCGCGACGCCATCGAATACGGCGAGCCCCAGGTGCACCTGGCAACCACGGGCACGCAGATTGCCGGCTTTGCCGGCTTCGACCGTTCGCGCGACCCCAAGTCCAAGCCGACCACCGGCGAAATCTGGGCCCACTATGTCTTGACCGAACATTGGGGCCAGGGTGCCGGCCTGGCTTTGTGGGACGCTACACGCGAAGGCCTGATCGAAGAAGGCTGCACCAACGTCACCGTTTGGGTGCCCTTGCGCAACGAGCGCGCCTTGCGGTTCTACGAGCTTGCCGGCTTCAAACGCGAACTCAATACCGCCAAGACCGCGGTGGTGGGCGGCGTGAAGCTGGAAGAAATCCGGCTCAAGCGTGGTCTCGGCTGAAAGCCCCCTGATCCACTGGACCGAGGCCGGCCAGGCGCACACAGCGCGTTGGCGCTCGGAAGCCGGCGTACCGGCGCCCAAGCGGGTCCAGATCGCCGACGACACGACCAGCGCGGACCTGGCCTATCGGCTGGCCTGCGAAGGCACCGGTTTGCTTTGGCGCGGCGATTTCCACAATGCGCGCCAGCTGCTGCTGGCGCTGGCGCGGCGGGCCGAGCGCAAGCCACGCAATGCAAAGGCCAAAGCGCCGCCCGCAACGCCTGCCGAAGCATTCCACCTGCACCGCCAGGCCCAGTCGCAGCGTGCTCGCACGCTCGCCATGCTGCTGGTACCGCTGGAAGCCGGCTACAGCATCCCGCTGCGGCGCGCGCCCGATCTGGCGCTGGCGTGTACCGAGGCCTGGGGCTCCGCTGACATCGCGCAGGCTTCGGTGGTGTCGCTGCGCGAATTGCAGGGTCTGGTCGGTGCCCACGAATGGCGTAAAAAGGGCGTCGAGATTGCGGCGCTGGGCGGCGAACGCATCCATCCGCACTACGGTGTGTTCTCGCCGGTGCGTGGTGAGTATGTGCAACTGGTGGCCGAAACACCGCTGCCGTCTACCGAATTGGCGTTCGACATCGGCGTGGGGACCGGCGTGCTCTCGGCGGTGCTGGCGCGCCGCGGCGTGCAGCACGTGGTGGCCACGGACCAGGACCCACGGGCGCTGATTTGCGCGCGCGAAAACCTGTCGCGGCTCAAGTTGGCGGAGCGCGTCGAGGTGGTTGCAGCCGATCTGTTCCCGCCAGGGCGCGCGCCGCTGGTCGTCTGCAACCCGCCGTGGGTTCCGGCACGGCCGAGTTCGCCGATCGAACACGCGATCTATGACCCCGACAGCCGCATGCTGCGCGGCTTTCTTGCCGGGCTTGCCGGGCATCTGGCGCCCGGCGGCGAGGGTTGGCTGATTCTGTCGGACCTGGCCGAGCATCTCGGCTTGCGGCCCCGCGCTGAGTTGCTCGCGCTGATCGAGGCAGCGGGATTGGTGGTGCTGGGCCGAACCGACATCCGGCCGCACCATCCCAAGGCCAGCGATGCAAGCGACGCGCTGCATGCCGCGCGCGCGGCCGAGCGCACGTCGCTGTGGCGACTCGGCGCGCGCTGAAGCCGCAGCGATCAGGTCCCTATGGCACCGCCATCCAGCCGCCGGATCACCACGGTGGCCGACCGCGGGCGCCCGCCCAGCGGCCATTTCGAGTACTTCGAGGGCTCACGGGCATCGCTGCGCTCGGACGGGGTTTCGCCGGGGTGCTGGATGTTGACGAACAGGGTCGTGCCATCAGGCGTGAGCGTTGCGCCGGTCACCTCGCAATTCACCGGGCCAGTGAGAAAGCGCCGGATCTCTCCGGTCGCCAGGTCGCAGGCCAGCATCTGGTTGTTGCCCATGTTTTGCATCTCGCCTTTATTCATCTCAGCCGCCGCTGCGTCGGTCTGAATCCACAGCACGCCGCGCGCGTCGAGCATCAGGCCATCGGGGCAGGCGAAGATGTCGCCCTTGATGTTGCCCTTGGCCTCCGGCCGTGCATTGGCCGGATCACCGGCCAGCACGAGGTGGCTCCAGCGCATCGTGTCACCATCGAAATCGCCGTTTTCCTTCCAGCGGATGACCTGTCCCATCACGTTGTTGGCGCGCGGGTTGGCGGCGTCCGGGCCGGGGTTGTCGCCGCGCCCGCGCAGGCTGTTGTTGGTCAGGGTGCAGAACACCTCGCCATTGGCCTGGTCGATGGCCAGCCACTCGGGCCGGTCCATCTTCGTGCCGCCGAGCAAGTCGCTCGCTTGCCGCGTCTTGATCACGACCTCGCCCTGGTCGGCAAACCCATTGGCCGCCGTCAGCGGGCCCTGGCCATGTACGAGCGGCAACCAGCGGCCCGTGCCATCCGCGTCGAAACGCGCCACATACAGGGTACCGTGGTCCAGCAGCTCGCGGTTGGCCTGGGCCAGGGTCCGGCCGTTGCCGGCTGCTGCGATGCGATCGCGGCTGACAAACTTGTAGATGTACTCGAACCGCGCGTCCTCGCCGGAATACACCACGGCGCGGTTGTCCCGCGTGGTGGCGACCCAGGCGCCCTCGTGGGCGGCGCGGCCCAGCGCCGTGCGCTTGATGGGCGTGGCGGCAGGGTCCATCGGATCGATTTCCACGACCCAGCCAAAGCGGTTGAATTCGTTGGGGTTTTTCGTCGCGTCGAAACGTTCGTCATGCTCGGGCCAGCGGAAAAATGCCGTCTTGGTCATGCCCCAGCGGCGCTGGTGCGCGTCGAGCTGGTCTCCACCGGCAAAGTAGAAACGGAAGTTCTCTTCGCCCGAAAGGTAGGTACCCCAGGGCGTCTTGCCGCTGGCGCAGTTGTTGAATGTGCCCAGCACGGTACGGCCGGCCGGGTCGGCTGCAGTCTTCATCAGCGCGTGGCCGGCTGCCGGCCCGCCCAAGGCGAACGGCGTGTTGGCCGTGAAGCGGCGCGCATAGGGGCTGGGGCGCACCATCTGCCACTGGCCGCCCTTCAATTCGACCTCGATCACGCTCACGCCGTGCGCGGCTTGCGACTTGCGCACTTTTTCCGCGGTCCAGGGGTTCATGCCGTCGGCGTGCAGCAAGCCATCGTCGGTGTACTCATGGTTCATCACCAGCAGGCCACGGCGGCTGCCGTCCAGCGGATAAAAGTGAATGCCGTCGTGGTGCATGCCCATTTGCAGCGCCTGGTCGGCCGCACTGCTTGCAGCGTCCTCGCGCAGCGCCGGCATCGCGCCTGCGCCTATGGGCTCACCCCAGGGTGCGATGGCCTGCGCCACATAGCCTTCGGGCACACGCAAGGCGTCGGCGGCCGAAGCGGCAACCGCCTTGAAGCCGAGCTTCGGTCCGCCCGAACCCATGCCAGCGCAGCCGGCCAGCGGGCCCAGCATGCCGGCCGCCGCCAGGCCGAGCCCGCCGCGCAGCACGACGCGCCGTGCCGGGTCGGACACGCCATGGATGCTCGCGTTGGCCGACGGGTTGCTGTTTTCCATCGTGCTGAAGTCTTTTGCCATGTGGGTCTCCTCTTTGGTTTTTGCCTCTGCGTTGCGCTCGCGCGGTGGCGGCGCGTGGCGTTATTCATTATGGGGTGGCGCTGCCTGGCGTGTTGAGGAAAATCCCCCGGGGATCCCAGCCATATCACTTACGATAGAGCGTTACCCGGTCCGTTCAGAATCCTCTAAACCAAGTCAAGCCAGACGTCGTTGCCATGACGAACCGACAACCCTACGAAATCGCGCGCGAGACCGTCAAGCTTTTGACGGCGCGCAAGCTCGTGCCCTCGCCTGAAAACTACCAGGCGATCTACCACGAGGTGGCTGGCACCAGAAGCCTGCCGACCTTCCCCAGCGAACCGCTGCGCCAGATCGCGACCGCGCTGCCGACGCAAAACCCCGGCCAGCAAAAACAGAAGGCGCTGCTCGAATTCGCCATCGAGCGGCGCAACTGGGAAGGTGTGCAGAACGCGCTGATCGCTTACGGCGGCTTTGGCACCGCGGCGCCGCCGGCCAATGGCAAGGGAGCCACCGCGAGCGATGCCGCGCCACCGGTCAAGGCACCGCCGGCGCTGACCACGGAATTCATGGAGCAGATCGCGCGGCTGGTCGAAAACGCCTTGCCCGCGCTCGGCTCGGACGACGACCGCTTCGTGGAACAGGCCGCGGCGCTGCTCGCGTTCATGCGCCAGCCCGGCGCGGACGTGGCCGCCACCAAGACCATGCTGGCCAATTTCAGCCACCGGCTTTCGTTCGCGGCTGAAGACCAGGCCGAAATCAAAATCGCCCTGCTGCGCATCGTGCACCTGATCATCGAGAACATCGGTGAGCTCGTCCTGGACGACCGCTGGCTCAAGGGCCAGGTCGATGCGCTGCTGGAAGTCTCTACCCCGCCGCTGACCCTGCGCCGCCTGGACGACCTGGAGCAGCGGCTCAAGGACGTGATGTTCAAGCAGACCGAGGCCAAGGGCCGGGCGTTGGAAGCACAGGAACAGATGAAGCAGATGCTGGCGCGCTTCATCGACCGCTTGTCGCAAATGACCGAATCCAGCAGCCAGTACGACAGCAAGATCGGCGAGTGCGCGCGGCTGATCGAGCAGGCCAAGACCATCGAGGAGATCGCGCCAGTGCTGCAAGACGCCATCAAGGCCACGCGCAACATGACGCAAGACAGCCAGAACGCGCGTGACGAACTTCGCTCGATGCGCGAGAAAACGCAGGCGGCCGACGAAGAAATCGCCAAGCTGCATCAGGAGTTGGACCGCATCAGCGCCCAGGCGCGCCACGACCCGCTGACCGGCGCGCTGAACCGCAAGGGCCTGGACGAAGCCGTGCACCGCGAGGTCACCAATGCCCAGCGCAAGGAAACGCCGCTGTGCATCTCGGTGCTGGACATCGACAACTTCAAGAAGATCAACGACAGCCTGGGCCACGAAGCCGGCGACGCCGCGCTCAAGCACCTGGCCCAGGTCACGCGCGAATCGCTGCGCCCGCAAGACACCTTGGCGCGCTACGGCGGCGAGGAGTTCGTGGTGCTGCTGCCCGACACCACGCTGGATGACGGCATCGTGGCGATGACGCGTTTGCAACGCCAACTCACCACGCGGCTGTTCATGTCGGGCGCCGAGCGCGTGCTCATCACGTTCAGTGCCGGTGTAGCGCAGCTGGCGACCGATGAGGGCGGCACGGAAGGCATCAAGCGCGCCGACAAGGCGATGTATCTGGCCAAGCGCGCAGGCAAGAATCGCGTACTCGGCGCCTGAAATGGCTCCCCTTGTCTCCGATACGTTTCACGAGCAGCAGGAGCTGGAATCGATTCTTGACAAGGGCAGCGCCGAGTTCGAGATTGCGAAAGCCTGCGAAGTTCAGGTGCGCGGCCGCAACTTTCCGGTCTGGACAGCCGCCATCGGCGCGCATGACCCCCAGGCACCGGCCATCGGATTTTTCGGCGGCATTCATGGCCTCGAGCGCATCGGCACCCAGTTGATCCTGCACTACATGCGCGCCCTGCTTTCGCGCCTGGCCTGGGACGAACTCCTGCACCAGCAGCTGCAGGCAGTGCGGCTGGTGTTCATGCCCATCGTCAATCCCGGCGGCATGTGGGCCTGGACTCGCTCCAACCCCAATGGCGTGGACCTGATGCGCAATGCGCCGCAAGACGCCGAGGACCGCGTCCCCTTCCTCGCCGGCGGGCAACGGCTGGGCCCGTGGCTGCCGTGGTATTGCGGGCGGCGCGGCGCGCCCATGGAGGCCGAAAGCGCGGCGCTGTTGCGCGTGGTCGAGCAGCAACTCACCGCGCGGCCCTTCAGCCTGGCACTGGACTGCCACTCGGGCTATGGCTTTGACGACAGCATCTGGTTTCCCTACGCCAAATCGCGCCGCCTGATGCCGCACTTGCCGGAGATGTATGCGCTCAAGCTGATGCTGGAAGATGCGCACCCGCACCACGGCTACAGCTTCGAGCCGCAAAGCCACCAGTACCTGCTGCATGGCGACTTGTGGGACCACGCCTATGACCGTGCGCCACGCGAACACGTCTTTCTCCCCATGACCCTGGAGCTTGGCTCCTGGCTGTGGATCCGCAAGAACCCGCGCCAACTTTTTTCGCGCCACGGCATCTTCAATCCCGTGAAGGAGCACCGCACGCGCCGCGTGCTGCGCCGCCACGCCAGCCTGCTGGATTTTTTGACCCGCGCCGCTTTCGGCGCCAACCGATGGCTGCCGCAGGAGGCACGCCGCCAGCGCCTGCTTGAATACGCGACCGAGTATTGGGGACCGAAGCTGCCCTGACCTAGGGAGAACACTGTTGGGGTGACTACTCCCTAGGGTCAACACTGCTAGGGTCACTACTGTTTGCCCGCCCGCCCGCATCCCTCAGCATGGATTCCACTAGGAGGGCGTCACCATGGCCAGCGCGATTGCGGTTTTACCCGAGGACTTGCCGCTGCAGCGATTTTTCCATTGGGAACGTACGCAGCCGGACCGGATTTTCCTGACCCAGCCTTTGGGCGACGGCGCGGTGCGCGACATCACCTGGCGCGAAGCCGGCGACGAAGCGCGGCGCATGGCCGCGCACCTGCTCGCGCAGGGTTGGCCCTCAGGCAGCAGCGTGGCCATCCTGGGCAAGAATAGCGCGCACTGGATTCTTGCGGACCTGGCGATCTGGATGGCGGGCCATGTCTCAGTGCCGATCTACCCCACCTTCAACGGGGCCGCGCTCGCCTACATCCTGGCGCACAGCGAGGCCCGCGCCTGTTTTGTTGGCAAGCTCGATGGCCTGGACAGCCTGCGGTCCGGCGTGCCCGCGGGGCTGCCGCTGATTGCCTTGCCCTTGGCGCCAGCCATCGACGCCACGGCCTGGGATGCCATCATTGCCAACACCGCGCCGCTTTCGGGCGAACCCATGCGCCGGGGCGAAGATCTTTGCACCATCATCTACACCTCGGGCACCACCGGACATCCCAAGGGCGTGATGCACCGGTTCAACGCCTTGGCCTGGGGCCTGAAATGCGCATCCCGCCGCGTGCCGCTCACCGCGCACGACCGCTTCTTCTCCTACTTGCCGCTGGCCCATGTGGCCGAGCGCATGGTGATCGAGCAGGGCGCGTTCCACAACGGCGGGCATATCTTTTTCGCCGAGTCGCTGGACACCTTCGTGTCGGACTTGCAGCGCGCGCGGCCCACGGTGTTCTTCTCGGTTCCCAGGCTGTGGGTCAAATTCCAGCAGGGCGTGCATTCCAAGATGCCGCCGCAAAAATTGCAGCGCCTGCTCAAGCTGCCGTTCATCGGCGGCATCGTGCGCCGCAAGGTACTCAAGGGGCTGGGCCTGGACCATTGCCGGCTGGCGGCCGGCGGCGCGGCGCCCATGCCGGCCGAAGTGTTGCGCTGGTACCGCGGCCTGGGCCTGGACCTGATCGAGGTCTACGGCATGACGGAGAACTGCGGCGTCTCGCATGCCACCTTGCCTGGCACCTGCCATCCGGGCTCGGTCGGCCTGCCCTACGACGGCATCGAGAGCCGCATCGACTCGCGCACCGGTGAAATCCAGATGCGCTGCCCCTCGCTGATGCTGGGCTACTACAAGGACGTGGTGCAGACCGCCGACACCTTCACGGCCGACGGTTGGTTGCGTACCGGCGACAAGGGCCAGGTCGACGATGGCGGGTACCTGCGCATCACCGGGCGCGTCAAGGACTTGTTCAAGACCAGCAAAGGCAAGTATGTGGCGCCGGCGCCGATCGAAGACTTGCTGGTGACGCACCCGGATATCGAGGCCTGCGCCGTGACCGGCGCCAACTTTGCGCAGCCATTGGGCGTGGTGATGCTCTCGGCGGAAGCCTGCGCGCGCGCCAGTTCCGTACCCGGCCGCGCCGCATTGATCGACTCGCTGACCCTGCATCTCAAGTCCATGGAGTCCCGGCTGGAGCCGCACGAGCAACTCGACTGCATCGCGGTCGTGACCACGCCGTGGACACCGGAAAATGGTTTCGTCACGCCCACGCTCAAGGTCAAGCGCGCCCGCATCGAAGAAGCCTATGCCGGCCAGTATGAAGGCTGGCTGAACCAGCGCAAGCCGGTGGTGTGGGCGGAGAACTGACGGCGCCCGCCGGCCGGCCCTCAGAGCACCAGCATCCGGTAGGTGTTGCGGCCGGCGCGCTTGGCTTCGTAGAGCGCCTGATCCGAAAGTGCCAGCAGCCTGGACTCGCTGCAGTGTTCGCGGCCACCCGCGCAAAAGGCGACACCCACGCTGCTTGAGACCTGAACCGATCCACCGGTTATCTCGATGGGGGGAACGAGCGCCGCCACGATCTTTCCGGCGACCTGCTCCGCCTCCTGCGGCGTGTGCAGCTCTTCGAGGATCACCGTGAATTCATCGCCGGCCAGCCGGGCCACGGTGTCCGTCATCCTTACCGCCAGCTTCAGGCGCATGGCGAACTCCTGCAGCACGACATCGCCCGCCTGGTGCCCGTGGGTATCGTTGATGGATTTGAAATGGTCCACGTCCAGGAACAACAGCGCCAGCGGCCGGCCATGGCGGATGCTGCGCGCGACGGCCAGGGCCAGCGCTTCCTCGAACTGGCGGCGGTTGGGCAGGCCCGTCAGGTGATCGAAACGCGCGCGCCGGTCCAGTTCCCGTTCCACCTCCTTGAGTGCGGTGACGTCGTTGCTGAGGGTGTAGACGCCGCAGACCTGGCCGTCGTTGCCGATATCCGGGACATAGGTGGTCTGCAGATGAAGGGGTCGACCCATGGCATGCCACTCGAAGTCAAACGTGACGCGTTCGCCGCCAAGCGCCCGCTGCAAATGGGGCAGCTGATCGTGGTAGATCTTTTCAGCGACAACGTCGCTGAGATGGCGCCCGATCAAGGCATCGCTGGGAACACCAAACCAGACATCACTGGTTCGGTTGGCAAAGCTGATGCACTGCTGGTTGTCCACGTAGGCAATCAGCACGGGCAGGTTGTCGGCAATCGTGCGCACGCGTTTCTCGCTGGCCAGCAGCTTGGCTTCGGCCGCCTTGCGCTCGGAGATGTCGCGCAGGAAGGCGCTGGCGACAAAGCCCGATCCGACCGGCGTGGCGGCAATCGACAACTCAACCGGGAACTCGCCGCCGTCCTTGCGCAAGGCCGTGATTTCGACGCGCTGGCCGACCAGCGCCCCCACGCCCGTCTGCACGAAGGCCCGCATTCCGGCCTGATGCGCGTCGCGCATCCGCGGCGGAATGATCCTGTCGGCGAAGGGCTGCCCCAGCATCTCGTCACGGCTCCAGCCGAACGTGATCTCGGCCTGCCGGTTCCATTCGGTCACGCCGCCCTGCCGGTCGGCGCCGATGAAGGCATCTCCCGCATGCGCCAGGATGCCGCGCACGCGCTGTTCGGAATGCACCAGCCGCCGGGACTGGTTGTGGATCTGCCACAGCGCCACGACGGCAAACACCACCAGCACCGCCGTGCCGATCAGCAGCCAGCGCCTGGCTTGGGCCGCCCCCTGCGCCACCCGGTACGACAGGTTGTCGCGCTGCAGGCTCATCCGGTCCTGCATGTCCTCGATCAGCGCACGCAGCTCGGTCATCTGGCGCTGCCCCTGGCCATGCCGCACCAGTTCGATGGACGCGACGTGCTCCCCCTCGTTGTAGAGGGCGATCGTCGCGGCCAGTTCGGCGAGCATGCGCTGGGCCAGCACCTCGACCCTCAGCAACTGCGCGTGCTCGGCTGTGCCGGGTGGAAGCTGCTTGATCAGTTCGGCGATCTGCCCATCCAGGTTCTTGATGGCATCCGTGTAGGGATTGAGATAGTCGGCATGCCCTGTCAGAAGGTAGCCGCGCTGTCCGGTTTCGGCACGCAGCAATTGTGTGTGGATGGTCCGCAGCTGGGGCAGCCAGGTGATGATGGCGTTTTGCGCATCGATGGACCGGATGGCCTGGCCGGCGCCCAAGCCGACGATGGCAGCGACGACGGTCAGCGCTGCGAGCGCCACCAGCAGCAACGCGAAACCCCGGCCAAGCAGCAGCTTGCCTGCATGGCGATGCGCGTGCTCGCGAAGACTGCGCATGGCTGCGGATCTCCTTCGCTACGGCAAGCCCCTCCGCCGCCTGCCAGTTTTTTCGGACTTTGAAGATCATTATGCGACGCTGGATGGGAATCGCAACACGCGC
>DATILI010000275.1:0-10442 GCA_035476635.1 Burkholderiaceae bacterium
CGCTTCGCTGGATGAAGTGAGCCGCTGCACATGGTCCGCAAGTTCTTCCAGCCATTGGTCCATTTCGCCGCTGGGCCCGGTATTGCGGCCGCGTCCCCATTCATAGGCGGCATAGCCCGCTTCTGCGCAGAAGGCTTGCAGAGGACCAGCCGACTTGCTGTCGGATGATTCTCACGTGAAACCACCTACCGAGACACAGACTTGAGTCGCCTAGCGAAAAATCTGGGAGTCCAGTGCCGTGTCGCGCGCCAGGGATTGAAAACCCTGCGCCAGATCGTTTTGCGTAGGCGCTGCCACCGTTTGCGGCGTGACCCCGAAGATCTCCTGCGCATCGCGGATCAGGTGCGCCTGGTCGTAGTAGCCGGCATCGATAGCCGACTCGGCCCAAGACCCGGTTTGCTCGCGGTGTCGCAGCGCGCTTTGCAGCCGCGTCACGCGCGAGAAGCCCTTGGGCGGCACCCCGATGGCGCGGCGAAACCGACGCTCCAGCGTTCGCTCGCTGGCGCCCGCATCGCTGGCCATCGCGCGAATGCCGCGCGCGCCGTCGCCTTGCAGAATGCCGCGCACTACCTGCTGTACCAGCCGGTCCGTGGCCTGCGGCCTGAGCCGCGCCAGCAAAAATGCCTCCACCCGGCGCACGCGCGCCAGCAGGGTCGGCAGATCGAACAGTTCGGACTCCAGGCCTTCCACCGCACTGCGGGCAAACACATCGCGGCAGTCCAGCCGGCAATGCGCCGCGTCTTCCAGGGATTCAGGCATGAAGCAGGCCAAGCCCCAAGGCACAAAGCGCACCGTGAGCCCGGCTGCAAAGCCAGCGCAGCTCATACGCATCGGCCGCCCCTGAAACCCGCAGATGGCACTGCGCATGAGCCAGGTGCGCTCACCGTGCTCCGCCTTGAGCGTGTCGCCGTACAGGAAGCACATGGTCGGAAAGCCATCTGGCAAAAGCGTGAGTGCGCCCGGCGTGCTCAGCTGCGCGCTGGCCGGAATCTCGTAGGCGTAGATCTCCGTGATGTAGGGGGCCAGCGCCAGGCATGGCCTGAAGGCCGCCATTCGAACCGAAGTGGGTGCGTCGTACGAAGCCATGTGGCGGCGATTCTAGGTTTTGCCCTGCGCGCTGGCAATCGGGCCGTGTCGGGTGTGTCGGGTGTCGGCTTCAGCCCGCCGGCAACAAAGAAGACAGGCCGAGCTGTTGTTGCAGGCCCAGCATGTCTTCCTCGCGCCAGAACTCCGCCACCTTGCCCTCTTGCAGCCGCACGATCAGGATGCCCGCCATTTCGAACTTCTTGCCCGTCGCCGGGATACCGAACAGTGCGCCGGCGTGCCGGCCCGAATACCTATAGCGCAGGGCAACAAGATCTTCATCGACCAGCACGTCATCCAGCATCACGCGCGTGCCCTCGAAGGCGCAATGAAAAGCCGACACCACCGGGCCAATGCCGGCCGGGCCGCGAGGCACCCCGAGCGCCGCCCACGGATGGGCGACAAAGTCGGCTGATACCAGTGCGGCGGCTGCGCCGGCATCGAAGTGAACGAACACCGCGTCGGTGAAGCGCTGCACCAGCTGTGCGGCGGCGGGCAGCTCCCGTGCCGGCAGGGCCGGCAAATCAAGCGCGGCGCACAGCCGGCGCCATTCCTGCCGCGGCAAATGCGGGCGGATCAGCGCCAGGATCGCCGCAAACACCTCGCCCGGCATGCTCGCGCGCAAGCCGCCGATCAATGCTGTGCGCTCTGCGGGCGTGAGATTGGGCACGAGCCAGCGGGCGCTCAAGTCCATGTCGGCCGGCGAGGTCGCGGCCATGATGGCACCGTAGATCTCGGCCAGCTCTTCATCGCTGTAGTGCGCCCAGAGAACGGCGTTGTGCTGCGACTCTTCCACCTGCATGTGCGCGAGGTTTTCAGCCACGAAGACGGCCAGCGCACCATACAGCGCGCTGGCCGCCTTTTCGCGCGCCAGTCCCCGGGTGCAGGCCACATCGTGCGCGGCGGTGCGCAGGCGCTGGATGGCCTGGGCGTGCTCTTCGTGCTCGTGGGCAACTTGCCGCGTGGAAAGCGGGCTGCGCGCCTCCATTGCGGGATGAACATAGCGGTCTTCCTTCTCGATGTGCCCCGCACAGAAATCCAGCAGCGCATCGAGCTGATCCAGCGCGCTCTTGGCTTCCTGGTCGCAAGCGCTGTCCAGGCGGCCCCACTCCACCAGCGTGGCGCAGAGAAAGGCGCGCAGGCCCTTGTGCACCTGGCTGTAGAGGTCAAGGCGGGCGGCCGGGGCGGCCGGAAGCGTGGCGGGCGGGGGTGTCGATGCCGGTGTGCAAAGCGGAGTGGTTTGAGCGGTAGCGTGCATGGCGTGGTCCTTTGAATGAAAAGGTGATTCTCAAAAAAAGACCGCCGCCGGTATTGGAAAAATCCGACAACATTCAGCCCGCGCAAGACCTCTCGGCCCGACGTCTATCGGCAGGCGTATTCCGATGCGGACTTCGCGCTGCCGGTGCCACTCCAGGTGGCCTTCTTCGGGTAGAGGCAGATCGGGTAGCTGACCGCATCGTCGCGCGAAGCAATGCGCATCGCGTCGGGCGGCACGCCACGTTCAACCCACGCGACGAGCGCCGTGAACAGGGGGTCCTGCTGCGGCGTTGGCGTCTGGTTGGCATTGCCGGGCAGCCATGGCATCGGAACCGTGTTGTTGTTGCCGCCGACCGTGTAGGCCCGCCCTTGCGAGCTGTGCGCCATGCCGGGGATGTTGTACATGCGCAGGAAGCCTTGCACTTGCGCTTCGCCGCCGGCGGCCGCCGAGACGCGTTCGAAATAGTGCACGGCGCCGGCCGGTGCAATGACATCTTCCGCCAAACCGCTCCAGAGGATCATCTTGCGGCCGAGACCGCGAAAGCGGCCCAGGTCCGCCTGGTCGGTCGCGTATTCGCGCAGGAAGGGCGTGTTGGCTGTCTTGGCAAATGCGGCGGCATAGCTTTCATAGTTCAGCTCCTTCCATCGATTTCGCGTCGAAGTGGAACTGTTGGCGATTGGAATAGCCGAGCTGGCAGTCGCGTCGGCCGCATAGCTGACGTCCTGCAGTGCCAGTGCAAGCATGTCGGCACCGGCGCTGGTGATCTGCCCGCCGACGTTGGCGCCGCGCGTCAGGCCCCACCACAGCTGCTTCGGCGCCAGCGCCTTGCCGCTGCGCGCGGCAGCCGTCTGCGCCGGGTCGTAGCTCCCATCCGTTGTTGGCCCATACCAGATCTTGTTCAGTGCCGTGGCCTCGCGGGCCAGCATGCAGGTCGCCGGGTCTGCGTTACTGCCGACAACGCCCTGGCCGGCAACGCCGGAGCACAGCGCAGCCGCATCGCGCAGCGGGTCATAGGCACAGCTGTACGGGTCCAGGATGAAGCCGAGCTTCTCCTTGTCGCAGCTGGCAACGGCGCGCGCAGTGGCCGCCGCCACTTTCCTGGCGAAGCGCGCGGCGGCATCCTTGTCCTGCGCCGTGATGCCCAGCTCGGCTTTCATCACGATCTGGGGGTAGAGACCGGCCAGGCTGAACCTGGTCACGTTCACCGCGGGCTGGGCGATGAGGTAGCCGTCATACAGTTCAGGCCGTTCCTGCGCGACCTTCAGCCCCTGGCGCCCACCCTGCGAGTGGCCGTCGTAGTAGGTGTAGCGCGGCGCCTGGCCGTAGTACAAATTGACCAGGGCACGTGTCTTGACGGCCTGCTCGTACATCGCACGGTGCGACATGTCGCGAAACACTTCCGCGTTGATGGCGCCGCTCGACAAGAAGGCAAACGAGGCATCCTGGTACCAGGGCTGCCCGCCATCGGTGGTGCCCGAGGCGTAACCCATGTTGGCGTTGACGATCGCCGGCACCTTGCTGCCGATCTTGTCGGCGTAGCGATGGCCGCCGCCGACCCAGCCGCCACCTCCGTAGTTTCGTATGCGCTCGTTCCACGAGGCATGCGCGGGCAACCACACCTCGATGCCTATGCCTTCGGAAAAGGAGCGCGCAGTCTTGTCCTTCTCGGCCGTGGAGCCGGGCCCCACGAGCAGCTTGACCAGGCACATGTCCCGCGCGGCGGCAATCGGCTGCGCCGAATCCACTGCGATCAGCGGCGTGCCTTGCTTGATGTTGCGCACAGCGACCACCGTCGTCAGTGGATCGGGCTTGAACGCGGCCTTGAGACCGTCGTCGCATGACAGCGGTTTTCCCGCAGTTGTCGCGATGCCTGCACAACCCCCAAGCATGAGAACAAGGCAAGCGCTCGCAGCGGCGAGGGCACGAGGAATAGTGATCAACGGATTCTCCTGGGTGCAACAAGATGGACCGCTGATTATTTTGTACGAACTAGTTAGTTTTGCGACACGGGATAACCCGGATGGTCGCCCGGCGCCTCGCTGCCCGTCTTCAACGCGCTGACCAGCGCCTGCGCCAGCGGTGCCAGCGGCCGGTCGCGCAGCCAGGCAATGCCCATGGGGGCCGGCAGCGGCGGGAGTTCGAGCCGCAGCACGGCGATGGCGTTGCGCTGCTGCGCGTGCAGGGCCACGCGCTGCGGCATCAGGCCAATCGCGCTGGCTGTTTCCAGCAGGCCCAGGGTCAGCGGGATCGAAAGCGCTTCGATGACGATCTTCGGGCCGCTGACCCCCTCCGCGGCGAACTGGGTTTGCAAGGCGCTGCGAACCGGCGACTCCTTGGGCGGCAACACCCATGGATATTCCGCTGCCTTGCGCCAGGTGAGGTGTTCCACATCCGCCAGCGGATGATCGTGGCGGCAGACCGCGAGCAGCCGCTCTTCATACAGCGCAAGGGTGGCGACGTCGTCGCGAAAGTACCGGGGGTGCACGCGGCCAACGACGATGTCGAGCTTGCCATCCTGCAATCCCGCAATCAGCTCGAACATGTCGCCCTCGCGCACGGCAAAGAGGCAGCGCGGGTGCGACGCCTGCAGGGCCGCGATGGCTTGCGGAATGAGCACGGGCATGGCGACGAAGAAGGCGCCGATCGTGACTCGTTCCCGCTCCTCGTTCAAGAGATCGATGATCTCGTCTTCGGCCGATGTGATGTTGCCCAGGATGATCCGCGCATGGCGCGCCAGGGCCATGCCGTAGGGCGTCGGTGCCATGCCGGTCGCAGTGCGTACATACAGTTGCACGCCGAGCATTTCTTCAATCGCCGCCAGCGTCTTGGACAAGGCCGCGCGCGTGACGTGCAGGTGCTCCGCGGCCTTCGTGACGCTTTGCGTTTCATCCAGCTTTGCAATCACCCGCAGGTACTGGAGTTTCAATCGAAGCTGTACGGCTCTTCCGCCATTGCGCACCATGGGATCGTCCTCGTTGCCGGCAAGAACGCGTCAACCATTGGTTGACACGCCCGCCCGAAATGTCACGCGGGCACAGCGCCACGCGTAGTTGCTTTAAATCTAAACTATTTTCGAGGCCGCGGCTTCGCGGATGCCAAGACGGCAAAACCCCAACGGAGATGCACACGATGAACGCAATGCGAAAGAGTAGTTTCTTCACGCGGATGGCCTTGCCGGCCGCCGTCTACCTGGCTCTGGCCGGCTGCGGCGGTGGCAGCGGTGGCAGCGGTGGCAGCGGGGCGGCGGCAGACAGCGTCTTCAAGAGCGGCAAGGTGGTGACGGTCGATGGCCAGTCCAGCATCGCCCAGGCGTTCGCGGTCCGCTCCGGCCGGTTCATCGCCATTGGCAGCAATGCCGAGATGGATGCCTACATCGGCGCAGGCACCAAGGTGGTGGATCTGGGCGGGCGAACCGTCGTGCCGGGCCTCTCGGATGCGCACATGCACAACGAGGGAGGCGGCCCGGGCATCGATTTGTCGCAGGTGCGGACCATGGCCCAGTTGCTGGCCGCGGTTGCCGAAGCTGCCAAAAAGGTGAAGCCTGGCGAAGTGCTGCTGGGCAATGGCGACTGGCATGAGGCCCAGCTGGTCGAGCAGAGGCTTCCGCTGGCCACCGAGCTCGAAACGGCCGCTCCCGGCATCCCCGTCGTGGTGATCCGCGGCGGGCATGACTACATTCTCAACACGACGGCGCTCAACAAGTGGGGTATCAGCAAGACCACGCCGGTGCCCCCTGGAGGCGCCATCACCAAGGATGCGAACGGAGAACTCACCGGCGAACTGGTCGACAGCGCCAAGGCGCTCGTCACCCTGCCGCCGCCGCCGGCCGTCACCATCGAAGACGTGCTGCGCACCCAGAAGAAGCTGAATGCCCATGGGCTGGTGAACGTCCGCGTGCCGGGCTTTTACCGGGCCGAGATGGTCAGCGACTACAAGCTGCTCAAGCAGATGCGGGATGCGAAGCAGCTCACGCTGCGCTACTCCGTGCTGCTGTCGGGCTTCGACGCGGACCTTGCGGGCTTTCAGCAAAAGGTCGCCGCTGCCGGAATCAAGCCGCTGGAAGGCGATGCGTACCTGAGCATCTGGGGCGTCAAGACGGGCGTGGACGGCGGCTTCGAAGGCGCGCACATGAGCAAGCCCTACCAGGAGCCCTATGGCAAGGGCGGAACATTTTCCGGAATCACCACGGTCGCGCCCGACAAGTACAACGCCTTCATTTCGGGCGTCCACAAGATGGGCTTTCGCATCGCGTCGCACGCGGTGGGCGATGCGGCGGTCGACCAGGTTCTGGATGCGTACGAACGCGCCAACAGCGAGGCCAGCATCGTGGGCAAGGGCTGGGCGATCGAGCATGCGTTCGTCAGCCGGCCCGACCAGTATCCGAGGATCAAGAAGCTCGATCTGGCCTTGTCGGTGCAGGACCACCTCTACCTGGTGGCGCCCGTCTTGAAGAACTACTGGGGCGCCGATCGCGCATCGCAGGTCACTCCGGTGAAGGCCTATGTCGACCAGGGCTTCCTGCTGGCCGGCGGGACCGATTCGCCCGTGATTCCGGTCAACCCGTTCTGGGCCATGTACCACTTCCTGACGCGCGACACGATCTCCGCCGGGGTCTATGGTGCGAACCAGGGCGTGCCGGATCGCGGCCAGGTGCTGCGCATGTTCACGCTCAACTATGCCAAGCTGATCGGCGAGGAGGCGAGCAAGGGCTCGATCGAGAAAGGCAAGCTGGCCGACTTCGTCGTTCTCTCCGCCGACTACCTGACGATTCCCGACAAGCAGGTCGAAGGCCTCAAGGCGCTTGCCACGTACGTCGAAGGCAAGTCGGTCTACCAGGACCCGGCTGTTGCGTTCTGATGGAGCAGGTCATGCGCAAGTCGACTCTCCTGGCTGCTGGCTTGGTGGCGAACCTCCTGGTTTGCGGTGCGGCCGCGGCCCATGACGCAGGGCACTACGCGCTCGACTTCCGCCAGGCGCCGCCCGGCACGCTGGCTTGGGGGCAGCTGGCCAAGGTGGGCATCGTGATCGGAGACAGCGCGGCTTCGCCGAACTTCCTGCCCCCGCTGCGAGCCATGGAAGGCAAGTCGGTGGTGCTCTACGGCTACATGACGGCCAAGCCCGGCCAGCTGCGGCAAAAGCGTTTCCTGCTGAGTCCCAGGCCGATCTTCTGCTCTGGCTGCGCGCCGGTTGGAAGGCAGGAAGTCGTGGAGGTCGTGCTCGACCGCCCAATGCCCGTGCAGCAAGCGCCACTGGCCGTCCAAGGCAAGCTGGCCTTGCTCGCCAACGATCCGCAAGGCCTGCTCTTTCGCCTGGAGCGTGCCTCGATGAGGCCGCGGACCCGACATTTGGACCATTAGGGAGTTTGCCTAGTCCCAGCCACAGTAAATCGGAGTAAATCGGGGTCAGATTCCAATTAATTCGCTGCGGTGGTGGCGAATTAGCCGGGCAGACCTCAGTACGGCCTATGCGCGCGCGATGCGCTCCAGCGCCTCGCGCGCGCTCACGATGTCGATGCCCTGGTGGCTGCCCATGCTCAGCAGATGGCGGTCGCCGCTGACGATCAGCTCGGCTTGGCCAGCCACGGCGGCGGCGATGACGTGATCGTCGTCGGGATCGTTGGGCACCACGCGCGGGGTGCCCAACGGCGAGACGCTAATGGCCAACTCGCCATACAGCATGATGGCTTGCGTGACCGAGGAGCGTTGCGCCGCAAGGCGCGAGGCCAGGTGTTCGCGTCCGAGCACGTCGAGTAGCTCAGCCAGCAGCGCGGGGGAGGTGTAAAGCTCGATGTCGCCTTCGGTGGCCTCGCGGATCAGCTTGTAGGGCTCACCACCCCAGATCAGCGCTGAGACGACGACGTTGGTGTCCAGGACAAGCTTCACTTCACTGCGAACTGTGCGGCGGCTTGGACGGGTCGATTTGGCTGGCACGATGCTCGGCGCGCGAAGCCTGGATCTCGGCTTCGATCTCGTCCTCGGTCATCGGTTCGATATCGGCGGCGTGCAGGCGTTCAGCCACTTGCATCAGCCTGCGCCCGGCCTGGCGGCGCATGGCGTCTTCCAGCATCCGCTGGATGGCGCCATCGGACAGCAAGCCTTCGCTGCGTGCGCGCTGCACCAGCGCGTCGGGCAAATTGATTTGAACGGTGGTCATGTCGGGCTCCTCGCTCTGCGTGTGCGCGGCTCTCGGTTGTACCGTAGATTCGCCGCGCGACCTCGTGCGTGCGCTATACATGGTAATGCCAGACCGGAACGTCAAGCAAAAGGGCCGCAGAGGCCTCAGGTCTCCCGGCCTTGCGTAGCTGCGTATGAGATTCTAGGTCTGGCCGAGGGCGCGCGTTCGCCGATTGGCTCAAGGCAAAAGGCGCGAAGCCGCACTGCCTTCCCAGGGTGTAGACCATTAGGGAGTTTGCCTAGTCCCAGCCACGGCAAGAGGGCGCACACTTTCCAGCAGTGCGCCTCTTGCGATTGACGCAGGTGCTGTTGCGGTGCAGCATGCAAGTCAGGGAAATCACGACAAAGAGTTGCACAAAGCGACCAAAGTCCTTTCGGCTGGGGAAGAACATGAAGAATATGAGCATCAAGGCCCGCCTGTGGTTGCTGGTGGCCGCCTTGCTGGCGCTGCTGGCAGCCTCGTCAGCCACCCTGCTGTACCGCGTGAACCAGGCAAACGACACCTTGGAGTCGCTGTACAACGACCGCGTCGTGCCGCTCAGGCAGCTGAAGGTCGTGGCCGACAGCTACGCCGTGAACATCGTTGACTCCGCCCACAAGGTGCGCGACGGCGCGATGAAGCCTGACGACGGCATCAAGGCCATCAATGACGCGCGCCAGAACATCCAGAAGGAGTGGAAGAACTACACCGCCACCCACCTGGTCGCCAAGGAAAAGCAACTGGTCGAGCAAGCTGCGCCGCTGATGAAGCGCGGCGATGACGCGGCCGTGGCGCTGCAGGAACTGATGCGCAAGGCCGACGTGGAGGGCCTGCGCGAGTTTGCCGCCAAGTCCATGTACCCGGCGGTCGAGCCCGTTGCAGGCGTGATCGACCAGCTCATCACCGTGCAACTGGAGGTGGCCGCCTCCGAGTACCAGCAGTCGCAGGCGAACTTCGTCACCATGCTGTGGCGATCCGTCGCGGTCCTGGTGGTGACGTTCGGGCTTGCGCTATGGGGCGCGGCCGTCTTGATCAGCGCCATCACCCGCAACCTGAACCAGGCCGTCAAGGTCGCGGAAACCGTGGCCTCGGGCGACCTGACCTCGCACATCGAGGTCGCCTCGCAAGACGAGACCGGCAAACTCCTGGAAGCCCTGAAGACCATGAACACCAGCCTGGTCGACATCGTCGGCCGGGTGCGCGACAGCAGCGAATCGATTGCCACCGGTTCCTCTGAAATCGCCATGGGCAACGCCGACCTGTCCCAGCGCACGGAAGAGCAGGCGGCCAACCTGGAAGAGACGGCCGCCTCGATGGAAGAGCTCACCGCCACCGTCAAGCAAAACGCCGATACGGCGGTGCAAGCCACGCAACTGGCCGGCGCCGCGTCCACCACCGCCGCGCAAGGCGGCATGGCGATGCAGCAAGTGATCAAGACCATGGGCGACATCTCGGCCAGTTCGCGCAAGATCAGCGACATCATCGGCGTCATCGACGGCATCGCGTTTCAGACCAACATCCTGGCGCTCAACGCTGCCGTGGAAGCCGCCCGCGCAGGCGAGCAGGGCAGGGGCTTCGCCGTAGTGGCCAGCGAAGTGCGCAGCCTGGCCGGGCGCAGTGCCGAGGCGGCCAAGGAAATCAAGCAGCTGATTGGCGAAAGCGTGCAGAAGGTGGACGATGGCTCGCGCCTGGTGACCGACGCCGGCAAGACCATGGAAGACATCGTGATGCAGGTCAAGCGCGTGGCCGACCTGATTGGCGAGATCAGCAGCGCCAGCGGCGAGCAGACGGCCGGCATCTCCCAGGTCGGTGATGCGGTGCAGCAGCTGGACCAGGTGACGCAGCAGAACGCGGCGCTGGTGGAGCAAGGCGCCGCCGCCGCGGATTCCCTGAGCCATCAGGCCGCGGAGCTGGCCAAGATCGTGTCGCTGTTCAAGCTCAGCGCCAC
>DATILI010000276.1:0-14078 GCA_035476635.1 Burkholderiaceae bacterium
ACCTTGTGCAGGTAGCGCTTGGAACAGCGCAGTGCATCGGCGATGCCCTGGATGCTCAACTCTGGCTCGCAAAGGTGGGCCTGCACGTACTGGCGCGCGCGCAGCTTCAGGACAGAGGGCAGGGGAACGGGCTCGCCGATGCGCCGGAAATTCTCGGCCAACGTTGAGGCGAGCAAGCCCATCACGGATTCGCTGATCGCCTGGCCCGCGCCGTCGGGAAGGCCCGGCAATTGCTCACTTAGCGCGCGCAAGTAGGTGCCGAAAACACCATGCAGGCCGGCAACGTTGTCGTGCCCCGTCTGGCCGGCCATCGGGCCCGAAAGCTTGAGGCCTGGCAGGAGCGAGCGCGGCACCTGAGTCACCAGTAGAGTGCAACGCTCGGTGTTGGTGATCGCGTAGGGATCGCGAGGGTCGTAGAGGATCCACTGGCCCGGCGAAAGCTCCACGCGGCGGTGTTGTTGCTCCACGAGGCCGTGCCCGGCGACCTGCAGGACCAGCTTGTAGAAATCGTCGGTGGGGAGTTCGCCGCAAGTGGTGTCGCGTGCGACGTGGTGCGCCGGCGCGGTGATTCTGAACATGCGCAGAGTGCCGACGTCGTACGCATCAAGGGAGGCATCGAGCGGTTCATCGGCCAGACTGGACACCTTGAGGCGCCCAAAGTACCGTGTGGTGATGCTGCTCCATGCAGCGGGACGCTCGCAGACGAACACGCGGTTTGTTGACCAGTGGTTGTTGTGCATGGTGGCATCCAGGGGTCGAGGACGACGCAGTCTATGGCGCCGGGCGATAGCCCAGCTGCGCGGAAATGTAGGCGGCCGCACGTTTGACGGCGGCGGCCATGGGCGATGACCAAGCGGAGGGCACGTGGTCCTGATGACCGAGCAGGGTGATGACAAGCGCGGGTTGACCGTCGTGGCCGAACGCTGGTGCGCTGAACGCGTTCACGCCGGGAATCGGGCGACCCACCGCACGCGCGCAACCATGATTGACCAGTTCGTCGCGCGCCGGCTGCAACTTTGTCCGAAGACTGGCGGCGTTCACACGAGCGGGCGGGCCGTTCGCGCCGAGAGCATCACCGGCCAGGGCGTCGGCGATGCGTTCCGTCCTCAAGACGCCCGCGAACGCCCGGCCGGTGGCCGTATCGAAGATCGACATCACCGTGCCGGCGCGCATGGTCACGTGCAGCGGTTGGCGCGCGTCGATCATCCGTATCACCGTGGGCCCGAAGTTGCCCCAGACGGCGAGTGCCACTGCCTGTCCGGTGTCGGCGGCGAGCGCCTCGGCAACCGGTCCGGCGGTTCGCACCGGGTCGTACTGGTGAAGCGCCGTGAGCCCAAGCTGCAGGGCCGCGGGGCCAAGCGCATAACGGCCGGTGGCGTTGTCCTGATGCACCAGGCCCAAGCGTCCATAGCTCACCAGATAGGGGTGCGCGCGCGAGGGTGGCAATGCCGCGCTTGCAGCCAGGTCCTTCAAGGACATCGGCTCCAGCCGGTGTGCCAGCGCTAGCAGAAGGCGCCCGCCCACCTCCACCGACTGCACGGCCCGTTGCGCCTTGTCTCCGCCATCTTCTTGTGTATTCATGGGCCTGCATTTTGACAAATCAATTTGACTATGGCAAATGGCGGCGCTCAACCTTCGAGCGTCTCCCACATCTGGCGATCGCGATCGGCAGTCCAGATGCGGGGATCGGGGTACTGCGTGGCTTCGTCGTAGCAGCGTGTCACGTCGAACGGCATGCAGTGGTCGAAGATGACCCAGTGCCCGTATTTCGGCTTGAGCTTGGCAAACGTTTCCTTGTAGACCGCGTTCAGGTCCTTGCCCGCGGCCACGCCGGCCTCGACGCTGGCTCGCACGTCGGCGATGAATCCGCCCGTGGCCTTGAGGCCTGCTGAGACCTGCTCTTCGCCGACCAACGCGGGGCCGCGGCCGGGAACCAGTGCGGCCGGCTTCAAGGCGGCGACGTTTTCAAGCGTCTTCGGCCAATCATTGAAGTAGGCATCGCCGGCATACGGCGTGGCATCGAACTCGACCAGGTCGCCGCTGAGCAGCACACGGTCTTGCGGCAGCCAGACGACCGTGTCGCCCTTGGTGTGGCCGCGACCGAGCTGGAGCAACTGCACTTCGAGCTTGCCCAGCCACAGGGTCATCTTTCCGGTGAACGTCATGGTCGGCCAAGTCATTCCCGGCGGCACCGATTCGACGTTGCTGAAGAGGCGCGGGAAGCGGCCAATCTCGCTGGCCTTGTCCTGCTCGCCGCGCTCGACGATCAAGTCGTAGGTGTCCTGGCTGGCCAGGATTTGTTGCGGCTGATAGGCCGAGGCGCCGAGGACGCGAACCGCGTGATAGTGGGTCAGCACGACGTACTTGATCGGCTTGTCGGTGACCTCGCGGATGCGCCGGATCACGTCCTGCGCCATCGCTGGCGTGGCCTGCGTATCGGCCACCAGCACGGCGTCGTCACCAATGATGATGCCGGTGTTCGGGTCGCCCTCGGCGGTGTACGCGTAGGCGTGATCCGAGAGCTTGGTGAAGGTGACTTTCTTTTCTTCGAGGTCAGCCTGGGAAGCGAATTTCTTGACGGCGGTCATGCGGAATCCTGTTTTTTAGTTTGTCTAAACCAAACGTGTTCGCGATTATTTGACGTAGATTTGTCTATGTCAAACAGATTTGCAAGTTTCGCGTCCCGGTTTTTCGACAAGTAGGGGTTTCTCCGAACTTCGGCGTGTCGATTCCGACCTGCCCCGTTCGTCATTCCATGGGATTCCTTGTCCCTCACATGACGAAAGGCAAATATGCGAAAACTGAAGCTCGAAATGCAGGTATCGCTCGACGGGTTCACCGCGAGCGCGGATGGCGATGTCAGCTGGATGGTCTGGCCATGGTCCGAGGCTTGGCCCTGGGACGATGCGCTGCAAGCGCACCACAACCACCTGACAACGACATCCGACTGCATCCTGATCAGCGGCAGGATGGCGGAAGAAGGCTTTTGCGACCACTGGGAGCGCGTGGCTTGCGATGCTGCCAATCCGCAGTCCCTGTTCGCCGCGGCAATCGTTGCAACGCCCAAGCTTGTCGTCACACGCACCATGGCGAGCTCACGCTGGAAGAATGCCGAATTGTTCCGCGGTGACCTGGCCGAGGGTATTGCTCGCTTGAAGCGTGAACCGGGCAAGGACATTCTTGCCTACGGCGGGCCCACTCTGGCGTCTGCGCTCATGGACGCCCAGCTCATCGACGAAATGCACGTCTTCATCAATCCTGCCGTGCTGGGACAGGGACGCAAGATGTTCAAGGACATTCGGCAGCGGGCTGCGCTGCAGGCTCGACGTGCGACTTGCTACCCCTGTGGCATGGTTGTACTTGAGTATGTTGTGAAGCATCCGGCGCACAGCTAGGCCGGCAGCGGCCGTAGATCCTCGGCCAAAGCTCAGTGCACAGCGTCGGCGAACATGCCACGCATGCCGCTGGTGATGAATTTCACCAGCAAGGGAGCTGCCTCGGGTGAAATGGGCGGAAACTCGCCTCGGGATAGGCGCTCGATGCGTTTGTCGCTGATGTGGTGCAGCATCGCGCCGAACGCGAACTGGTAGCAGCACGCCGCCGTTCCCGGTGTCGCACCCGGGATCGCCGCGGCGAAGGCGTCGATGAAGGCCAGCGCGAGCGGGTCGAACATCGTGCGGATCATCGGTTCGTCTTCCTTGAGCTGCTCGTCCATGCCGCGCTGGATGAGGCGAAGGAAGTTGCGGCCGTCGGGGTCGCGTGCCATCTTCAGTACCGGCAGCACGAAGGCCTTGACGATCTCCTCGAGCAATTGGTCGCGCGGCGCGCCGGCTTGGGCCCGGGCCAGTGAATTCAGGCGCTCCTGGATATAGCCGGAGCGCTGGCGAAAGATCTCTTGGTACAGATCCAGCTTGGGTCCGTAGTAGTACCCCACCAGCGCAAACTGCACGCCTGCCTCATTGGCGATGTCGCGGATGGCTACGCCGTGAAAGCCGTGCTCGGCGAACAGCCGTTCCGCGGCAAGAAGAATGTCACGCTTGCGATCCGGAGCCTCCGTGCCCGCGGAGATGCTGCCGCGAGGGCGCCCTCTTGTTGCGGTGGCCGTTCTGGTTTTCGATGGTGTTCCCAAGTCTGTCCTTTCTTCCGTGCGACCGATCAGTCGAAGATTGCAACCGCTCGGGTCCAGCCCGCAGACGCGCCGCGAATTTTCACCGGAAAGCAGGCGATGGTGAACCCGTGGCTCGGCAGCGCCTCCAGGTTGTGCAATTTCTCCAGGTGGCAATAACCGATGTCGCGGCCGGCCTTGTGGCCCTCCCAGATCAGGCTTGCGTCGCCGCTTTCGGCGTATTTCTTCGCCGTGTAGGCAAACGGCGCGTCCCAACTCCAGGCATCGGTGCCGGTGAGGCGCACGCCGCAATCGAGCAGGACCATGGTGGCCTCATAGCCCATGCCGCAGCCAGCGCGTGTGTAGTCGGGGCCGCCATAGGCGCTGCCCGCGCGCGTGTTGACGACCACGATTTCCAATGGCTGCAGTTCGTGTCCGATGCGCCGCAGCTCCGCCGCCACGTCATCGGGCTGCACCACATAGCCATCGGGCAAGTGGCGAAAGTCAAGCTTCACGCCAGGCTGAAAGCACCAGTGCAGGTCCACCTGGTCAATCGTCAGCGCCTTTTGGCCCCCGTCCATGGTGGAGGCGAAGTGGTAGGGCGCGTCCAGGTGCGTGCCATTGTGGGTGTTGAGTTGCACGTCTTCCACGGCCCAGGCTTCGCCGTCCGGCAGGTCTTCTTTCTTCAGCCCAGGGAAGAACTGCGCGAGATCGGGATAGCTCATCTGGTGGTCGATGTAGCTGATCTTCGGCGAGAGGCCCGGTGGATCGGAGGGCACATCGTTTTCGAGGTGCATGGAGATGTCGATGATGCGGCGTGTCATGGCGCTCGGGTCTCCTCAGGATTCGGCGGTGAAACCGACTTGCTTGATCAGGCCGCGCCATTCCTCGGCATCGGCCTTGAGCAGGTCGGCCAGCTCGGAAGCGGAAGTGGATTGGACCTCCAGCCCGAACTGCTTGCCGTAGGCGACCAGATCGGGCTGCGCCAGGGCCGGCTGCAGATAGGCCGCGGCGCGGCGCACCGTTTCCGGCTTGGCCTTGCCGGGCAGGAAGAAACCGTACCACTCGCGCACGGTCAACGGATGACCGAGTTCGCGCAGGGTGGGCACCTCAGGCAGGAACGCAGAGCGCGCCTTGCCCGAGATCGCCAGCACGCGCAGCTTGCCCGTCGCGACATGCGGCAGATAGTCGCCGATCGGGCCGCAGAAGGCGGAGATCTGGCCGCCCAGCAGATCCTGCACGCCCGGCACGGTGCCACGGTAGGCGATGTGCTGCAACTCCACGCCGGAGAATTTGCCGAGCAGCACGCCGATCATGTGCGGCATCGAGCCCGCACCAGGGCTGCCGTAGTTGGATTTGGCCGGGTTGGCCTTGGCCCATGCGACGAAATCCTTCAAGGTCTTGACGCTGGCCGGCACGCCCGGGCCCACCGCCAGGCCGTGGTTGATGTATGCGCCGATCGAGACCGGTGACACATCCTCGAGCTTGTACTGCAGCTTCGGATAGGTGTACGGGTAAATCGACAGCATCGACGAAGGCGTGAGCAGCAGGGCGCTGCCATCGGGGTTGCTGTCGCGCAGGCTGATGATGCCGATCTGGCCGGCCGCGCCCGGCTTGTTTTCCACCACCATGTTGGCGGCGTAGTTGCCGCGCAGCTTGTCGGCCACGCGCCGGGCCAGCGCATCGATGGTGCCGCCGGGCGGAAAGCCCGAGATGATTTTTGCCAGCTCCAGTGAAGACTGGGCACGGCTTGCCAATGGAAAAAGCCCGGCGCTGGAAGCCAGCGCTATGGCGGTGGATTGGGTGAAGTGTCGGCGGTTGATCATGAGGTGTCTCCGGGTGCCATGGGGGGTTTGCGTGGATTTATTCTACGATCGTATAATTAATTGTACACTCGTACAAACCCTCGCCATGCGCTGCTCGGAACGGCAGCCCTTCAACCTGGAATCCACGCAAGCCATGACCCATGAAACGCACCGGCCCGACCTGAAGAGTTGGGTCCTGTCCGCCAACCAGGCGGGCAGCGACTTCCCCATCCAGAACCTGCCGCACGGTGTCTTTCGCCGCCGCGGTTCCGGCGAGGCCTTTCGTGGCGGCGTGGCCATCGGCGAGATGATTCTGGACATGCCTGCCGCCTGTACTGCCGGGGCGTTTCATGGCGCTGCCAGTGACGCCGCCGAGATGGCCGCAGCCTCCACGCTCAATGGCCTCATGGCCATGGGCCCCGCGGCCTGGTCGGCCCTGCGGCTGCGGCTGTCGCAACTGCTGCGCACGGGCGCCCCCGAGGCGCAAAAGCTCGCGGCCTGCCTGGTGGCGCAAAGCGAGGCGGAATACGCGGTGCCGGCGCAGATTGGCGACTACACCGATTTCTTCACGTCCTACCACCACATGATGAATGCCGGGCGCATCTTCCAGCCGGACAAGGCCGAGTTGCCCAACTTCAAGTGGCTTCCCATTGCGTACCATGGGCGCGCTTCATCGGTGGAGATCAGTGGCACGAATTTCCGGCGCCCCCTGGGGCAGTCCAAGCCGCCCTCCGCAGATCAACCGATGTTCGGACCGACCAGGCGGCTCGACTACGAGATGGAGCTGGGCTTCTTCGTGGGCCCGGGCAATGCGCGTGGCGAATCGATTGCCATCGACGACGCCGACGACCACATCTTCGGCGTCTGCCTGCTCAACGATTGGTCGGCGCGCGATGTGCAGGCATGGGAGTCGATGCCTCTCGGGCCGTTCCTGGCGAAGAATTTCATCACCAGCATCTCGCCCTGGATCGTGACGCTGGAGGCTTTGCGGCCTTATCGCTGCGCGTTGCCGCGCGAAGCCGGCGACCCGCCCACGCTCGCGCATCTGCAGGCCAGCAGCGAGCGCGCCGAGGGCGGGCTCGACATCCAGCTGGAGGTCCGTCTGCAAACCGCCGCATCCGGTGGCACGCAAATGCCACTGAGCCGCAGCAGTGCGCGGCACGGCTATTGGTCGATGGCCCAGATGCTGACCCACCATGCCGAGGGCGGATGCAACTTGCGCCCGGGCGACTTGATGGGCACCGGCACGCAGTCGGGCCCGACTGCCGGAGAAGAGGGCTGCCTGCTTGAACTAAGTGCCGGCGGCCGCACGCCTGTGCTTCTGGCCAACGGCGAGACACGCAGCTTTCTTGAGGATGGCGACACGGTCATCCTGCGCGGTTGGTGCGAGCGCGCGGGCTATGCCCGCATCGGCTTTGGCGAATGCCGTGGCACCGTGTTGCCGGCCAAGGGCTGAGGAGTGCGCCCTCCACATGGGTGCCACGGAGTGCGATTTCTGCACAAATAGGTGCAAACAAATCGTTTGAATAGGAGAAGGGCACTCTATAGAGTCCTGCGAACGGTCTTGGTGAATGAATTAATCGCACAAGTGGGCGCAAGTAGGCGCCAGTAGCCGTGCAGGTTTTTCACCAAAAACAACCGATTTCCCAGGAGACGAAAGATGAGCTTTCTGCAGATTCGGCATTTCCGACGTGCGCCTGCGCTGACAGCACTGCTGGTGGTCAGTGCCTGCGGCGGTGGTTCGGGCCAGGTGGCACTTGCGCAGCTGAGCGCGGCCACGCCGGCAAGCTTTTCAGGCGCCTGCGCCGACCTGTCCGCCAAGCTTGGCGGGCTGGCCAGCACCGTCATCACCGCGAGCACCAGCATCCCCGCTGGTTCCCTCTCGGTCGCAGGCCAGGCGGTTCCCGAGCACTGCCTGGTCACCGGCCGCATGTTCGAGCGCGTCAGCGCGGTGGACGGCCAGGCCTACGCCATCGGCTTCGAGATGCGCCTGCCCACGCAATGGAACGGGCGCTTTTTCTACCAGGCCAACGGCGGGTCCGACGGCGTCGTCGTCACTGCCACGGGTGCATTCGGCGGTGGCCCGGCAACGCATGCGCTGCTGCAGAAGTTCGCGGTGCTGAGTTCCGATGCGGGCCATCGTGTCGTTCTCAACCCCAGCTTCGGCATCGATCCGCAGGCGCGGCTGGACTACGGCTACCAGGCAGTGGGCAAGCTCACGCCGATGGCCAAGAGCCTGATCCAGGTGGCCTATGGCAAGACGCCGGACCGCTCCTATATCGGCGGATGCTCCAACGGCGGGCGCCATGCCATGGTCGCGGCCGCGCGCTATGCCGAGCAGTACGACGGAATCCTGGCCGGGGCCCCGGGCTACAAGCTGCCGCTTTCGGCCATCGCGAATTTCGCCGGCGGGCGGCTGTATGCGTCGGTGGCGACCGATCCGGCCAATCTGGAAACCGGATTCACGCTCGCCGAGCGAAAGCTCGTCGCGAGCTCGGTCCTGGCTAAGTGCGACGCGCTGGACGGCGCAAGCGATGGTTTGGTGCAGGACGTGACCGCCTGCCAGGCGGTGTTCAATCTGGAGCGCGACGTGCCCAGCTGCAGCGGACCGCGCGACGGCACCTGCTTGAGCCCGGCCCAAAAGACCGTCATCGGAAAGATCTTCAGCGGCCCGACCACCAGCAGCGGCGCCCTGATCTACGCCTCGTTTCCGTTCGACGCCGGCGTGTCCGGTTCGGGTATTCCGATGTGGGAATTCTCCGCGCCTTCAGGGCTGAACGCCGGGTCGATCGGCATGATCTTCAAGGTGCCGCCGGAGAACCCGGCCGGCTTCAGCGGCGCGGCGTTCTTCCAGTCCGCGGACATCGACACCTTGGTGGCGCAGGTCAACGCCACCACCAGCCTGTACACGGAGTCGGGTATGGGCTTCATGGCGCCGCCGAACCCCACCAACCTGTCGACACTGAAGAACCGCGGCGCCAAGATCCTCGTGTACCACGGTGTGAGCGATCCGATCTTCTCCGTCAATGATTCGGAGGCCTGGTACAAGGGCCTGCAGGCAGCAAACGGCGGCGATGCATCGAACTTCGCGCGCTTGCTGCGCGTTCCCGGCATGGGCCACTGCTCAGGCGGCCCGGCGACCGATCAGTTCGATGCCATCACCCCATTGGTCAACTGGGTCGAGCAAGGCCAGGCGCCTGGCCATGTCATTGCCACGGCGCGCGGCGCCGGCAATGCGGGCGGCGCCAATGCCGACGTGCCCGCTACGTGGGCAGCCGGCCGGACGCGCCCGATCTGTGCCTACCCGAAAGTGGCGCGCTATGTGGGCAGCGGCAGCCTGGAAGAGGCGGGCAACTTCCGCTGCGAATAGGGGTCATGCAGCACGGCCCCGGCGATCTCGACGAATCTTCGCGGACACCCCTCTGCCACTCAACTACTTTTGTATTTCGTCTGCAGCAACGCAAGAATTCGCTGTCGCAAGGCGTCGCATTCACCCGCGCTTAGTGGCTTGAAGTTGGCTGCCCACGCCTTTGAATTTTCATAACTGGGAAAGCGAGGTGACTCGCCCCACTGCCAATCCGGATGCCGTGCCTCCCGGCTGCGGCCGAACAGGTGCAGGTGCACCCGTCGGTGCTGTTTCGGGACCTTGGGTCCTGGCGGATGGGCCATCTCCGCCAGCGACCAATTGCCCGCCTCCCAGTAGTTCACACAACCACCCTCGAGCTGCGGCAGGCAGTCGAGCATCGCCCCGCCAACGGCTGCGGTGAGGCAGGCCCAGTTGGCGACCTCCAGTTGAGTCAACTCGCTTCGCTCCCAGACAGACCGGGGAGGATTGACCACCAGGTGCCCGCCGTCGGAGCGATCCAGCAAGGGCATTTGCGGAACGATCACCACGCCGCCCGCACATTCGACGATCACTCGCTCTTTCATCGGAGGAACCTCGCCTCTATCGTGCGCATTTCCGCATCGCCCTGGAGCGCGATGATTTCCTTGACGCCGGGAATCTGGCCGTCCACCTGCGCAATACCGCCGTCCTTGCGGATCTGCGCGAAGACCGAACGCATCGCACCCACCGCGGCGCGGATGGCGTGGTTGCCGTAGATCACCACGCCGACCTTGCGCAGTGCCTTGATGTCAGCCTCTGTGAGCTGGGGATATGCCGTGGGCACCAGGACAAGCGGAAGCTTGCCGCTCCAGCCGTCGACGAACGCCAGGATCTCGGCTGGAGTCTTCTGCTTGGAGTGGATCAGGATCGCGTCGGCTCCAGCCTCCTCGTAGGCCAACCCACGCTTGATGGCCTCAACCTGTCCTAGGCCAGCGATCAGCGCCTCCACGCGCGCAATGACCACGAAGTTGCGGTCGCCGCGCGCATTCACCGCTGCCTCGATCTTCCCTTGAAACTCCTCGACCCGCACGAGTTCCTGTCGGCCCTCGGCGCGCAGGCTGGTGTCTTTGGGGAATGTCTTGTCTTCCATGACGATGGCGGACGCGCCGGCCGCTTCGTACTGTGGAACGATGTAGGAGACGTTGACGGCGTTGCCGAAGCCCGTGTCGATATCCGCGATGAGAGGCACCGATACCACCGATGCGATCGACCGCATCATTTCCAGGTGCGTTCCCATCGACAGGATGTTGGCATCGGGGACGGCGTAGCTGGCGGAAAGCTCGAAGCCGCTTCCCCAGATGCCATCGAAGCCCGCTTCCTCGGCCAGCTTGGCTGCCAGGGGGTTGTGGGCCGCCATCGCCGTGAAGAGCTTTCTCTCGTTCAGGGCACGCCGGATCATTTCGTTCTTTGTCATGTGGTTCTCGCTGGTTGCTGGGGTCACTGCAGGCGGGCGCATGCCTGGGCCAGCCGGCCCATCGCCGTACGCAGTTCTTCATCGGCGGCGGCATACGACACGCGGAAATGGCCGGGCAACTCGAAAGCGGTACCCGGCACAACCGCGACTGCGGCCTCGCGCAGAAGGTACAGCGCCAGTTCCGTGTCGGTTGAGATCAGGTTTCCGGAATCGTCGCGACGGCCCAGCAGCTCGTGGCAACCCGGAAACGCGTAGAACGCACCGGGGGGAAGCTTGCAGGTGATGCCCTCGATGGACTGGAGTTGAGCAACGACGTCGTCGCGGCGCCTGCGGAATGCGTTCACAAAGCGTGGAAGGAAATCCATGGCGCCATCCAGCGCCGCGACCGATGCCGCCTGGCTGATCGAACTGGTGTGCGAAGTGGATTGGGACTGAACCAGGTTCATCGCCTTGATCAGCTCCAGCGGGCCTGCGCCAAACCCGACCCGCCAACCGGTCATGGCATAGGCTTTGGAGACACCGTTGATCGTCAGGACCCGGCCGGCCAGCTCGGGCGTCACGGCGGCCGGTGTTGCGAAGGGCGCGTCGTCGTAGCGGATCTTCTCGTAGATGTCGTCCGCCATCACCCATACCTGCGGATGGCGCAGCAGCACTTCGCCCAGGGCGCGCAACTCGGACTCGGTGTACACGGCGCCGCTGGGGTTCGACGGCGAGTTCAGCATGAGCCACTTGGTGCGCGGGGTGATGGCCTCCTGCAATTGCTGCGGCGTGATCTTGAAGCCGGTGTCCGCGCCGCAGCGGACGATGACCGGGACGCCCCCGGCGAGCAGCACCATTTCCGGATAGGAGACCCAGGCCGGCGTGGGAATCACGACCTGGTCGCCCGCATTGAGAGTCGCCTGCAGCGCGTTGTACAAGACCTGCTTGGCGCCGCAGCCGACCTGCACCTGGTCCGGGCTGAACTTCAAGCCGTTGTCGCGCTCGAACTTGCGCACCACCGCCTCTCGCAGCGCGTCGGTTCCGGCCACATCCGTATAGCGTGACTCGTTCCGGTCGATGGCCGCCTTGGCGGCCTCGCGGATGTGTTCCGGTGTGGGAAAGTCCGGCTCGCCCTGGCTCAGGGTGATCACGCTGCGGCCCTGCTTTCTCAACTGGTTGGCCAGGCGGGTCATTTCCTTTGTGGCGGATGGTTTGGCGCCCAGCACCCGCTGGGCCAGAAAGCTGTGTCCTGGGGACGATGGCATGTTCATTCGATGGTTCCTACCTTGAGACGAAAGATCCAACGCGCAAGCGCGAGGGGGACGAAGATGGTCACGAGCAGCAGCACGCTATACGCGCACGCCAGGGCCAGGCGGCCGCTGTCGACCTGCTGGAAGATCTCGATCGGCATGGTGTTCATGCCGCCGAAGTAGAGGACGACCGTGGCGGAAAGCTCAGACAGGGTCGTCACCCACATCAGCACCGCGGCGGCGACCACGGAAGGGCCGATGACCGGCAGGACCACCTTGAAGAAGCTGCGCATCGGGCTGACGCCCAGGCTCATGGACGCTTCTTCGATGGAGTCCTTCAGGTTGTGCAGCGGCCCGACCGCGGCGCGGACACTGGTAGGAACGCGGCGCAGGAAGTACGCCAGCGCCATGATGACCCACGATCCGGTGAGAACCAGCCAGCCGCTGTTGAATGCGTTGATGAGGGCGATCCCCAGCACCGTCCCGGCGATGGTCAAGGGCAGCATGACAAGCACGTCCAGCAAGTGGGTGAGCGCCGCCCGCCGCTTCACGATCAGGTAGGCGGCGCCGACCGAGAACACCACTCCCGCGCCAGTGGCGACCGTGGCAAGAAACAAAGAGTTGTAGAGCGGCTCCGGCGCGCGCAGCAAGGCATGCTGGAAGTGCGCAAGGGTGAAGCCACCGTACCGCAGCACCGGGCCCACCGAGGGCGTGAACGCCGTGATGAAGACGATCAGCGCCGGCAGCAGGGACAGCAGCATCGCACCGAAGACACCGCCGGCTGCCAACATGGCCGGCACACCGGATATCGCCAACGCAGCGGGCGCGCGTCCTGATTCCATCTGGAACTGGCGCCGCTCGACCACGAGCTTCTGCAAAGCCAGCATGAGCGTGCCCAGCAGGACCAGCACCGAAGCCATGGTGGACTGCATCTGCGGATTCCCGCCCATCTCGCTGACGAATTCGTTGTAGGCCTTCACGGCGAGGACGGGTGTTTTCGCGCCGAGGATGGCCGGAACGCCGAAGCTGCCGATGACATGGGTAAACACGACCAGTGCGCCGGCGAAGATCGAAGGGAGGAGCAACGACGCGGTCACCCCGGTCATCACCCTGGCCATTGGACTGCCCAGGCTTTGCGCGGCTTCCTCCAGGCTGCGGTCCATCGACTTCAAACCAACGAATACCGCCACGAAGCCATAGACATAGTTGTTCAGCGTCATGACGAACACCAGCCCCCACCAAGAGTAGAGGGATGGCAGCTCGATACCCAGCGGCGCAAGCCATGTATTGACCAGGCCCTGCTTGCCCAGGATGAGGACCCACGACGCGGCGACGACCACGTCCGGGACCACCAGAGTCACCAACGGCAGGATGCTGATCAATCCAGCCAGGCGAAACGTGAACCTGGCCACCAAGGCAGCGAGCGCTCCGCCCAGCAACATGGATGTACACGTGACCACGAAGCCCAGGATCACGGTGTTGTGGAAGACCTCGCGATAGCCACGCTCGGAGAAGAAGCGGGCATAGCCAGCCAGTCCGAACGATCCGTCGTCGCCGACAAAGGACTTCCCCAGCATCGAGACCAGCGGCCAGACGAGCGCGCCGCCCAGGATGGCAAGCGACGCCAATGCCAGCGCCAGCCACATCGGATCGCGGCGAAGTGTGCCAAGCATCAGCGTGCCCCGACCAAGGCAGAGCCTTTGGGCAAGCTCAGGACCACCGAGCTGCCGCGCGCGCGCTGGTGCCCCTGCTGGCCCGACCAGGTGTCGACGCGGATCCGACCCACAGCGGTGCGAACCGTGTACCCGGTGATACTGCCCCGGAACTCGGCCGACTCGATGATGCCCGTCAGCTGGCCTTCGGCGACCGGGCCATCGTCGGCCAGCGTGATCTCTTCGCTGCGAACGGCGAGCGCCGCACCATCGCCAATCGCGCCGGCGCTGTGGGTCAGCAACACGATGTCGCCATCGGCTTGCAGCCGCCGTGTGCTTCCGGCTGAAGGCAACTCCTTCCTGATCTTGATCAGGTTCGCGCTTCCCACAAAGTCGGCAGCAAAGGCGTTGACCGGCGCGCTGTAAACCTGCTGCGGGGTTCCGATCTGGACCACCCGCCCCTTGTCCATCACCGCGATCAGGTCCGA
>DATILI010000277.1:0-16438 GCA_035476635.1 Burkholderiaceae bacterium
GTCGACTTCATGCGCTTCATCGCCGCTGTGGCCAGCCGCTATAGCGCGGCCATCGTCACATCGGCCCTGAGGTCACTCCCGTAGTCGCGGGAGCTATTTAAGCCAGCCGCGCTTGCGGAAATACCACATCGGTACCAGCGCACTGGCCACCATGATGGCTAGTGCATAAGGGTAGCCCCATGCCTGCGCCAGCTCGGGCATGTACTGAAAATTCATGCCGTAGATGCTGGCGATCAGCGTTGGCGGCAGCAGGGCCACGCTGGCCACCGAGAAGATCTTGATGATCTTGTTCTGGTTGATGTTGATGAAACCGACCGTCGCGTCCATCAGGAAGTTGATCTTGTCGAACAGGAACGCGGTGTGCGAATCCAGCGAGTCGATGTCGCGCAAGATCTGGCGCGCCTCCTCGAACTGCTCGGCGTTCAGCATCTTGCTGCGCATCATGAAGCTCAAGGCGCGGCGCGTATCCATCATGTTGCGGCGAATGCGGCCGTTCAAGTCTTCGTGGCGCGCGATGGCGCCCAGCACCTCGCCGGCGAGCGCATCGGTCACGTCGCCCGCCAATACCTGGCTGCTGACCCTTTCAAGCTGGACATAAATGCCTTCGAGCGTATCGGCCGAATATTCGGCATCGGCATCGAACAGCTTGAGCAGCACTTCCTTGGCATCTTCGATCAACCCCGGCGCACGGCGCGCGCGCATGCGCAGCAGCCGAAACACCGGCACGTCTTCGTCGTGAATGGAGAACAGCACGCCGCGGCTCTTGAGCTCGGTGTTGTGCTGGTTCAGGATGAACGCCACGCGCACCGTGCGCGGCTCCGAGTCGTCGGCGATCAGGAAGTCGCTGCGGATGTGCAGTTCACCGTTGTCTTCCTCGTAAAAGCGCGCCGATTCCTCGATGTCCTCGGCCATCGCGTCTTCGGGGATCGACAGGCCGTAGTACTGCTTGATCCAGCGCTTTTCCTCGACAGTTGGCGCTTCCAGGTCGACCCAGATCGGCTGGAATCTGGAGAGCTCTTCCAGCGACTCGATCTCTTCCTGGAAGAGGCGGCCGTTGGCGAGCGTAAAAATGTTGAGCATGGGCTATTCAATTGAGGCGGAATTCAATGGGGGTCAGATTCCAATTATTCGGCGGTGTGATGGCAAGACACAGAGCTTTCGAATAATTGGAATCTGACCCCCATTGATGGCGTCTGACCCAATCAAATTCGAAAGCTACCAACTAGGGTAGGTTTCCAAGGAGCGCTCTCCAGAGTAAAAGACGGCGGATTATCGCACCGTAGGGGTGACATGCATCAGCTGAAAAATGCCAGCAGCTGCTCCTTGTTTGCGTAGGCGTCGTGTTCGCCCAGCGCCATGAGGGCCTGCACGAAGCCGGGCTCGAATAGCAGGTAGCTTGCAACGGCCGCCGCTCCCCCTTTGAGCGCGCCCAGACCGGAGAGCGCATTGCGGGTGGCCGCGGGCAGCTCGTGCCGGTGCTTCTGCGCCAATGCATCCAGCGACTGGCTGGGCTGGATGGACATCACTTCGACGCCGCGGTAAGGCAGCGCATCGGCCACATCGCGCGGCAACTGCCTCAGCGTGTTGTTCACCCGCTGGGCCAGTTCCACGTCGGCTTGCAAGGTATCGTGAAAGACGCTTGCCATGGCGTGCCCGGCAATCGCGCCGAGCGAAGGCATGCGGGCATTGGACGGCACCGCGGCCCCCGTCATGCCGGAGCGCTGCGGCTGGCCGACGCCAACCACCAGCACCTTCTGCGCGCCCAGGTGCAGCGCCGGAGAAAGGGGCGATATCTGGCGCATCGAGCCATCGCCGAAAAACTCGCGCCCGCCGTCGACCCACAGCGCGCCGGAAGGAAAGATAAACGGAATGGCGCTGGAAGCCATCAAGTGCTCGATGGTGATGGGCTGGAATTCGGCGCGGCGCCCAGGCCGATTCCAGGGCCGCACTTGTGCATCGTGCGCCGTGTGGCAGAAAGTCCAGTGCACGCCGCTGGTGTAGCTGGAAGCCGTGACGGCCAGCACCTCCAGCGTGTGGTTGGCCAGTGCCTGGTCGATGCCGGGCAGCGATATGGCACGGTGCAAGGTATTCACCAGCGGCATGTTGTTCAGGATCGCGCCGCTGCGGCGTGCATTGCGCGAGAGGCTCAAGGCCGCAAGCAGCTTGCTCGCGCGGCCCGCCCAATTGACCCAGGGCGAGACGTTCAGCTCATAGATGTCGGAAGAGCGCAGCCGGATCCAGAACTGCGCGAGCTGGTCGAAGGCCTTGAGTCCAGAGGTGGCGGAGCCGGCGAGATAGGTTGCATTCAGCGCCCCGGCCGAGGTGCCCACCAGGATCTGGAACGGGAACCGCTTGGGTGCGTTCGGCTGCAGGTCCAGCATCGATGCCATGGCCTGCAGCACGCCGACCTGGTAGGCCGTGCGCGCGCCGCCGCCCATCAGCACGAGCGCGCACAGCGGGCGATCGGGCTTGTAGGTCTGGGCCAGGCCCAGGCTGGTGTGCAAGACAGTATCAAGGCTCATTGGGCAACCGGTGAACTCCTTGCTTGCATTCTGAAATGTGCGAGCCAAGTTTCAACTCCTGATAAACCATGTCTATCGCGCTTAGTTCGCGGCCGCGAGGATGGCCGATAAATTGACCCTCCATGGCGCTCAGCTAACGCCCAGACCAGAAGTCAAGCCCATAAAAATCCCGAATGTTTTCAGGCACTTGGAGGTGGGGCACGCGCGCAGGTTGCATTTGGCAGCACTCCCGCGCGTGATTGGGGATTGCAATTGCCCGGCATCGGGCGCATAGTGACTTGACCTTCAAAGAATCCAAGTTCCCCGGTCGCTGTGAGCCAGGCGACCATTTCAACCCCAGAGAGCATAGGAGGCTACTCATGAACTTGACGATCAGCGGTCACCACCTCGAAGTCACCCCGGCCTTGCGCAATTACGTGACCACCAAGCTCGATCGAATCACCCGGCACTTTGACCAAGTCGTTGATGTCAAGGTTCTACTCACCGTGGAGAAGCAAAAGGAAAAGCAGCGAAGGCAACGAGCGGAGTGCAACATCCATGTCAAGGGAAACGACATGTTTGCGGAAAGCTCCCATGCAGACTTGTATGCAGCCGTCGATGAACTGGTCGACAAGCTCGACCGCCAAGTGGTGCGCCACAAGGACCGGCTGCAGGATCACCACCATGACGCACCAAAGCGCCTGATGTAAATAAGTAGCGCCGCAGCAACGCCTGCAGCCAACGAAGCCGCCTGGGTTCCCATGCGGCTTTTTTCATGGGCGGCGGCCGGTGCATAATCTGCTCCCTGACCATGAATCGACTCGCGTCCATCCTGCCCGCCGCCCAAGTGCTAGTGAGTGTCGATGCCTCCAGCAAGAAACGTGCTTTCGAAGAAGCCGGCTTGCTGTTCGAGAACCTCCATGGCCTCTCTCGCGCCTTGATCACCGACAGCCTTTTTGCGCGCGAGCGCCTGGGCTCGACGGGCCTGGGCCATGGCGTGGCCATCCCGCATGGACGCATCAAGGGGCTGAAGGCGCCGATGGCGGCGGTTTTCCAGCTCGCGCACCCCATCGGCTTCGATGCGCCTGATGAAGCGGCGGTCAGCTTGCTGATTTTCCTGCTCGTTCCGGAAGCGGCAACGCAAAAGCACCTTGAAATCCTTTCGGAAATTGCCGAACTGCTCAGCGACGCGCCGCTGCGCGAGAAAATCAAGTCCAGCACCGATGCAACCGAGTTGCACCAGCTCATTGCCACCTGGCAATCGGCGCATCCCACGTAAAAACGGTTTCTCTGACGGCCCGCACCCCCTGTGAAACCAACGGTCGTTAGCGCAGACGTCCTGTTTGAAGAGTTCCGCGCTCCGTTCCGCTGGGAGTGGGTCGCCGGCTTGGGCGCCTCCGAGCGGCGCTTCGACGAAGTCGCTGTGCGCGCGGCCCGCTCCGGCGCGGACCTGGTGGGCTACCTCAACTATATTCATCCCTACCGGGTGCAGATCCTCGGCGAGCGCGAGGTCGCCTACCTCACCAACGCGACCCCGGAAGACTGCGCGCGTCGTATCTCCCGCATCGTCACGCTCGAGCCGCCGGTGCTGATCCTGGCCGACGCCCAGGTCGCCCCCGATGCCCTGGTGTCGATGTGCGAGCGGGCGCAGATTCCGATGTTCTCCACGCACGAGTCCTCGGCCTTCGTGATCGATGTGCTGCGGGCCTACCTGTCCAAGCATTTCGCCGACCGCACCTCGATGCACGGTGTATTCATGGACATCCTGGGCGTGGGCGTGCTGATTACCGGCGAGTCGGGCCTGGGCAAGAGCGAACTCGGGCTGGAACTGATCTCGCGCGGCAATGGCCTGGTCGCCGACGACGCGGTGGATCTGTACCGCATCAACCAGACCACGATCGAGGGCCGCTGCCCGGAGTTGCTTCAAAACCTGCTCGAGGTGCGCGGCATCGGCCTCCTGGACATCCGCGCGATTTTTGGCGAGACCGCGGTGCGCCGCAAGATGCGCCTGAAGCTGATCGTGCACCTGGTGCGACGCGAAACCCTGGAGCGCGAATACGAGCGCCTGCCCTATGAGCCGCTCACGCAGGAAGTGCTGGGCATCGCGGTGCGCAAGGTGATCATCCAGGTGGTTGCCGGGCGCAACATCGCCGTGCTGGTCGAGGCCGCGGTGCGCAACACCATCCTGCAGCTACGCGGCATCGACACCTACCAGGAATTCGTCGAACGCCACCGCAAGGCGATGGAGTAACTGGCCCCCACGGTCGCTCACTTCGTGTAGCTCCCTGCCCCCCGAGGGGGGCCGCCTCTACGTGAAATGCGGGCCTTGGGGCGGCCCTGCGACGAAACCTAACGGCTGCCTGTTGACTTGGCTGCGCAGTCGGCGCACAGGCCGTACAGCGACATGGCATGGTCCTGCAGGGTCCAGCCCTTGCCCTTGGCAACCATCTGCTGGCGCTTTTCGATTTCGGGGTCGTAGAACTCCTCGACCTTCGCGCATGACGTACAGACGAAGTGGTCGTGGTGCTGGCCTTCGTTGAGTTCGTAGACCGCCTTGCCCGACTCGAAATGGCTGCGGCTGAGGATGCCCGCCTGCTCAAACTGCATCAGCACGCGGTAGACCGTGGCCAGGCCGATATCGGAATGGTCGGTCAGCAGCACGCGGAACACGTCTTCCGCCGTCATGTGGCGCTGCGCGCCTTTTTGAAAGATCTCGAGGATTTTCAGGCGTGGCAGGGTGGCCTTGAGGCCGGTGCTTTTCAGTTCTTCAATGTTTGCCATCTGGGTCTTCCGTACGCCGGGCAGCCGTCGGGCACCATGGACCCAGCCGCTACAATGGGCCGATCATATCGCCACCGTTTGCCCGATGTCCGCATTTTTCCGCCACAGCACCTTGATGGGCCCGACCGGTTTGGCGTGCGCCTTGGCCTGCGCCCTGCTGGCAGGCTGCGGCACCGTCAACAATGCGACGACCAAGGTCGTCGGCCTGATAACCCCGTACAAGATCGACGTTGTCCAGGGCAATTTCGTTTCCAAAGAGCAGGTCGAAGCCCTGAAGCCGGGCATGAGCCGGGGCCAGGTCCGCGAAGTGCTGGGCACGCCACTGCTGGCCAGCGTGTTCCACGCCAACCGCTGGGATTACGTCTTCACCTTCAAGCGCCAGGGCGTGGAACCGCAGTCGCGCAAGCTTGCATTGTTTTTCAAGGATGACGCGCTCGAGCGCTTCGAAGGCGACGAAATGCCGAGCGAAGCCGAGTTCGTCGCGCAGCTCGACGCGGGGCGCAAGGCCGGCAAGGTTCCGGTGCTGGACGCGTCCGAGGAAAGCCTCAAGCAGTTCCCGCCGCCTGCGAAGCCCGCCACCGCTGCCGCGCAACCGCCGGCCGCGCCCCTGCCGGCAAGCTACCCGCCGCTGGAAACGCCTAACCGTTGATCGCCGGGAACCGCGCCGCATGACAGTGAATGAAAGCAGCCGGCCCGCCGGTGCAGCACTCCATAAAGTTGCCATTGCCGGCGCCTCGGGCCGCATGGGTCGCATGCTGATCGAGGCCATTCGCGCCACCGACGATTGCGTGCTGGCTGGTGCGCTGGACATTGCCGCCAGCCCCGGCATCGGCTCCGACGCGACGGCCTTCCTGGGTTTTGCCAGCGCCGTACCGATCACCGCCGACTTGCAAGCAGGCCTGCAGAACGCGCAGGTGCTGATCGACTTCACACGGCCCGAAGGCACGCTGGCCCATCTCAAGGCCTGCCGTTCGCTCGGGGTGAAGGCCGTCATCGGCACCACCGGTTTCACTGACGCGCAAAAGGCGGAAATCGCCGATGCCGCCAAGGACATCGCCATCATGATGGCGCCCAATATGAGCGTCGGCGTCAACGTCACTTTCAAGTTGCTCGAAATGGCGGCCAAGGCCCTGTCCACCGGCTACGACATCGAGATCATCGAGGCCCACCACCGCCACAAGGTCGATGCGCCCTCGGGCACGGCGCTAAAGATGGGCGAAGTGATCGCCGATGCACTGGGCCGCGATCTCAAGGACTGCGCCGTCTATGCGCGCGAAGGCGTGACCGGCGCGCGCGACCCGTCGTCCATCGGCTTCTCGGCCATCCGCGGCGGCGACATCGTGGGCGACCACACCGTGCTGTTTGCCGGCACCGGCGAGCGCATCGAAATTACCCATAAATCATCCAGCCGCACCACCTATGCAGAGGGCGCCCTGCGCGCCGTGCGCTTTCTTGGCAGCCAGCGGTCCGGCCTGTTCGACATGTTCGACGTCCTGGGCCTCAAATAAGCGCGCATGGGTGTCTTGCAGCTTCTCACCCAGGGCGACGCGGTCACGAAGCTGGTGGCCGTGCTGCTGCTGCTGATGTCGGTGGCCAGCTGGGTGGTGATTCTCTGGAAGAGCTGGATGCTGCGCCGGGCCAGCGGCGATGTGGTGCGCGGCACGGCCGCGTTCTGGCAATCGCCCTCGATCGACGAAGCGCGCGAAAAACTCCGCGCCTTCGACCGCGAAGCGCTTCTTCTCCCGCTGGTCAACGCCACGCAACTCGAGGCCAGCGGCACCCTGGCCGGCGCCGGCGACAAATCCCAACAACTTACGCGCGTGCTGCGCGACGCCTTGCACAGCGTGCTGCATCGCCTGCAATTCGGCCAGGTTTTGCTGGCCACGGTCGGCTCCACGGCGCCTTTTGTCGGGCTGCTGGGCACGGTCTGGGGCATTTACCACGCGCTCACGGGCATAACAAACGCGGGCCTGATCACGATCGACAAAGTATCGGGCCCGGTCGGCGAGGCGCTCATCATGACGGCCGCCGGCCTTGCTGTGGCCATTCCCGCAGTGCTGGCCTACAACGTATTCGGACGCCTGATCGGCCGCATTGAAGCCGATCTGGAAGGCTTTGCGCGCGACATTCGCGAGCTGCTGATCCACGCTGCGGCCCCACGCACGCCAAACTGAAGTCGCCATGGCATTTGGCCGCCTCGAACGCACGCCCGGGCACCGGCCGATGAGCGACATCAACATGACGCCGCTGGTGGACGTGATGCTGGTGCTGGTGGTGATTTTCATCATCACCGCGCCGCTCCTGGCCAGCTCGATCCGGCTGGATCTGCCGCAAAGCGACGCCGCCAAACCCAATGAAGCGCCCCAGTTCATGACGCTTGCCATCGACAAGGCCGGCCAGGCCTTCCTCAACGACCAGGCGGTCACCGCCGCGCAGCTCTCCGAGCGGCTGGCCCAGGCCGCCAGCCGCAACCCGGACACCGAGCTGCAGCTGCGCGCCGACGCGACCGTGCCCTATGGCCGCGTGGTCGAGGTCATGGGCTTGGCCCAGACCGCCGGCTTGAGCCGGATGGGCTTCGTGGCCGAGCCGAAGAAATGATTTCGAGCCACGTGAATCACAGCCGCAAGGAATGGGCGCGCCACCTCGACCTGGGATGCGGAACCCGCCCGCGCAATCCCTATCAATGCCATGAGCTGTATGGCATCGACATCAACCCCGCGGCCTTGAAGGACCAGGGCATGATCCGCCGCGCCAACCTGGCGCGCGAGCCGATCCCGTTCGAGCCGGATTTTTTTGACGCGGTGTCGGCTTACGACTTTCTGGAGCACATTCCACGCGTGCTCAATGGCGAGCAGGCCGACCAGACCACCTTTCCCTTTGTGCTGCTGATGAACGAGATCTGGCGCGTGCTCAAGCCGGCAGGGCGCCTGTATGCCGTCACGCCGGGCTACCCGCGGACTGAGGCGTTCCAGGACCCGACCCACGTCAACATCATCACGGACAAGACCCATCTCTATTTCACCGAGGAAGGGCGCTGCGGTGCACAGGTCTACGGTTTTACGGGCCGCTTCCGCATCCTGCGGGTCCAGTGGCTCCGGCAGAAATACGAGTACGAGCCGATCCGCAAAAGCGCCGCGCAGCGTTTGCGCAAGATCCTGGACGGCCTATATCGCCGCAACTCCCACCTGCTGTGGGAGCTGGAGGCCGTGAAGCCGGGCTGAGCGATGGGGCCCGCCGGGCGGCGTTCAGTCCGGCGTCAAATCCACTCGAAACCGGCCGGGTTCCGCAGGCCGTGGACCGAGATGCCATGCTCCGCCAACTCGTGCGCCCGGGCCCGTCGGCGCAATGCCTTGAGCCGGCGCCGCGCAAACTGGCGGCCTATCCATTTCTGCTGCAGGAAGCCCTTGAGCAGCCCCCGGTCGCCCAGACTGGCATTGTTGGACAGGTGCCGTTCCAGTTTCAGGGCCTTCTGCGTGGTCATGCCATAGTGGTGCAGCCAGGAGGCGCCGGCGATGCCCATGCGCAGGCCGTGCTGGCGCGCCTTGTGGAAGAAGATCGCGTCCTCGTAGCCCAGCAGGCGGGGCACTGGCATGAAATAGCCTACCTCTTGCCAGACGTCGGCATGAATAGCCATGCAGACGGCGTGCGCATCGGCGTCCCGCACCGTACCCGCCATGCGGTGGCGGGCCTCTTCGGCGAAGGCCGCGAAATCGTAGTCCAGCGGGCCCTCCACCATGGACGGGCTGACAATCTGCAGTCGCCGGGCCTGGGCCGTGGCTATCAGGCCATCCAGCCAGCCCGGGGCACAGATCACGTCGTTGTTCATGACGATGGTCCAGGGCGCCTGCAGGGCCAGCGCACCCTGGTTCCAGGCGACGCCACAACCCAGGTTGACCTGGTTCAGGATGACGGCGCCGAAAGGCTGTTGCTCAAGATAGGCCTGCGTGCCGTCAGTGGAGCCGTTGTCGACCACCGCCACACGTTTCAAGTCCACACCGGTCGCGACCAGGCTGTCCACACATTGGCGGGTGTAGTCGAGCTGGTTGTAGCAGGCAAAGGTGATGGCGTACTGGTCGGAGGCGGGCATATAGCGGGTTCGTCTTTGGGAAGCGATGTGCCACCCAAGCCGGAGCAAGGCGGCCACAGCCTAGAATTATGGCAGTCCTCCAATTTTCCCAATGCAAGACAAATACAGCCACATCGACGTTGAGCGCGCCGCGCACAGCCACTGGAACGCGCGCGATGCCTACCGCGTGACCGAGGACGCGAGCAGGAAGAAGTTCTACGCCTGCTCCATGCTGCCCTACCCCAGCGGCAAGCTGCACATGGGCCATGTGCGCAACTACACCATCAACGACATGCTCACGCGCTACCTGCGCATGAACGGCTACAACGTACTGATGCCCATGGGTTGGGACGCCTTCGGCCTGCCGGCCGAGAACGCCGCACTCAAGAACGGCGTGCCGCCCGCGCAGTGGACCTACGACAACATCGCCTACATGAAAAAGCAGATGCAGGCGATGGGACTGGCCATCGACTGGAGCCGCGAAGTGGCCACCTGCGACCCCAGCTACTACAAGTGGAACCAGTGGCTGTTTCTCAAGATGCTGGAAAAAGGCATTGCCTACCGCAAGACCCAGGTGGTGAACTGGGACCCGGTGGACCAGACCGTGCTGGCCAATGAGCAGGTGATCGACGGCAAGGGCTGGCGCACCGGCGCCGTGGTCGAGAAGCGCGAAATCCCGGGCTACTACCTCAAGATCACCGACTACGCCGAGGAGCTGCTGGACCACGTGCAGCACAAGCTGCCGGGCTGGCCCGAGCGGGTCAAGCTGATGCAGGAAAACTGGATCGGCAAGAGCGAAGGCGTGCGCTTTGCCTTCACGCACGACATCCATGACGACGGCGGCGCGCTGATCGGCGATGGCAAGATGTACGTGTTCACCACGCGTGCCGACACCATCATGGGAGTGACTTTCTGCGCCGTGGCGCCCGAGCATCCGCTGGCCACGCAAGCCGCCAAGTCGAACCCGAAGCTGGCCGCCTTCATCGAGGAATGCAAGAAGGGCGGCACGACCGAAGCCGAACTCGCCGTGCGCGAAAAAGAAGGCATGCCGACGGGCCTGAAGGTCACGCACCCGCTCAACGGGCACTTGATCGACCTGTGGGTCGGCAACTACGTGCTGATGGGCTACGGCGACGGCGCCGTGATGGGTGTGCCGGCACACGACGAGCGTGACTTTGTCTTCGCGCTCAAATACGGCCTGCCCATCGTCGAGGTGGTGCTGGTGGACGGCGAGCACTACAACTACCACCAGTGGCAAGACTGGTACGGCGACAAGCAGCGCGGCGTGACCATCAACTCCGACATCTTCAGCGGCATGCGCTACCAGGAAGCGGTGGACGCCGTGGCCCAGGCACTGGCTGAAAAAGGCCTGGGCGAGAAGAAGACCACCTGGCGCCTGCGCGATTGGGGCGTGAGCCGCCAGCGCTACTGGGGCACGCCGATCCCCATGATCCATTGCGACGAGCACGGCGCCGTGCCCGTGCCAGAAAAAGACCTGCCGGTGGTGCTACCCACCGACTGCGTGCCCGACGGCTCCGGCAACCCGCTGCACAAGCACGAAGGTTTCCACGCCGGCGTCACCTGCCCCATCTGCGGCAAGGCCGCGCGGCGCGAAACCGACACCATGGACACCTTCGTCGATTCTTCCTGGTACTTCATGCGCTATTGCGACCCGAAGAACGACCAGGCGATGGTGGCCGAAGGCGCCGACTACTGGGCGCCGATGGATCAATACATCGGCGGCATCGAGCACGCCATCCTGCACCTGCTGTACGCGCGCTTCTGGACCAAGGTGATGCGCGACCTCGGCCTCGTGAAGATCGACGAGCCGTTCACCAAGCTGCTGACGCAAGGCATGGTGCTCAACCACATCTACTCGCGCAAGAGCGACAAGGGTGGCATCGAATACTTCTGGCCAGACGAGGTGGAAGACATCCACGACGCCAATGGCAAGGTCGTGGGCGCAAAACGCAAGAGTGATGGCCTGCTGGTGGACTACGAAGGCGTGGGCACCATGAGCAAGAGCAAGAACAATGGCGTCGACCCGCAAGACCTGATCGAGAAGTACGGCGCCGACACGGCCCGCCTGTACACCATGTTCACCGCGCCGCCCGAAGCCACGCTCGAATGGAACGATGCGGCGGTGGAAGGCTCGTACCGCTTTCTGCGCCGGACCTGGAACTTCGGCGCCAAGCTGGCCGCGATGGATTCGGTCAAGGCCAACGCCAGCGTGGCGGGCGCCGGCAGCTTGAAGGACGTGCAGTTCGGCAAGCAGGCCAAGGCCCTGCGGCTGGAGATCCACAGCGTGCTCAAGCAGGTCGACTACGACTACCAGCGCATGCAATACAACACGGTGGTGTCGGGCGCGATGAAGCTGCTCAACGCCCTCGAAGACTTCAAGGCCCTTGACGACGCCGGCGCGCAGGTCGCGCTGATCGAAGGCTTCAGCATCCTGCTGCGCTGCCTGTACCCGGTTACGCCGCACATCACCCACACGCTGTGGAGCGAGCTGGGCTATGCCGGCCAGCTTGGCGAGCTGCTGGACGCGCCCTGGCCCAAGCTGGATGAAAGCGCCTTGCAACAGGACGAGATCGAGCTGATGCTGCAGGTCAACGGCAAGCTGCGCGGTGCCATCCATGTGCCCGCCGGCGCCTCGAAGGAAGAGATCGAGAAGATCGCCCTGCACAGCGAAGCCTTCATCAAGCAGGCTGACGGCGCGGCGCCCAAGAAAATCATCGTGGTGCCCGGCCGCCTGGTCAACATCGTGGTCTGAACATGCTGCGCCGCACCCTGCTCCTGACCCCCGCCGCGCTGGCCCTGAGTGCCTGCGGCTTCCAGCTGCGCCAGGCCCCGAATTTCGCGTTCAGCGAGATCTATGTCGGCATGCCGGAGCAGTCGACCCTGGGCAACGAGCTCAAGCGCCAGATCGCGGCCAGCGGCAAAGTGGAGCTGATCACCGACCCCAAGAAGGTGGCCGACGCGCAGGTGGTGTTCGAAAGCCTGGTCGACCAACGCGAAAAAGTGGTGGTCGGCCTCAATGCGGCCGGCCAGGTGCGCGAATTCCAGTTGCGGCTGCGCTTCAAGTTCCGCCTGCGCGGCCGCGAAGGCAAGCCCTTGATTGCCGACACCGAAATCCTGCAGCAGCGCGACATCAGCTTCAACGAATCCGCCGTGCTGGCCAAGGAGGCGGAAGAGGCCCTGCTGTACCGCGACATGCAGTCGGACATCGTGCAGCAGATCTTGCGCCGGTTGGCGGCGGTGAAGGAATTATGAGAACTTGCGGGACAGACCGAAGCGTAGCGGAGCTCTGTCCTCAACTGATTTGGGGCTAGCGCCATGGAGCTCGACCGCGCCGACCTCAAGCTGCTCGAGCTGCTGCAACGTGACGGCCGCACCACGGTGCAGGCCTTGTCCGAAGCCATTCACCTGTCGGCCCGCGCCACGCTGAACCGGGTGCGCAAACTTGAAGAGCACGGCCTGATCGAGGGCTACCGCGCGCTGGTCAACCGCGACGCTTTGGGCGACCTGGTCTCGGTATTCGCCGAGATCGCACTCAAGGACCAGCGCCAGGCCACGGTGCAGCGGTTTGAGAAGCGCATGGCCACCACGCCCGAGGTCGTCGCCTGCTACCTGATCAGCGGGCGCTATGACTACCTGGTGCGCGTGGCCTGCCGCGACCTCGGCACCTACCGCGACCTCACCAGCACCTGGCTCGACGACGTCGGCCTGGGCATCGAAAAGATCGTGACCAACACCGAGCTCCAGACCGTCAAGGAGTTCGCCGGCTTCCCCTTGCCGCCGGCCAGGCCCTGAACGCCGACTTCCGATTCGGAAGTAGAACTACCTCACGGCGACCGCCAATGTCGCTCCAGGCGGCTCGATTCACCACCGCCGCCACACCGCGCCTCTTAGACTTTCCCTAACCAAGGAGAAACGTCATGGATGCAAAAACAAGAGCAGTGTCCCAAGAGCTGGTGGCAGCGGAGGCGAAGTTCTGCGCCAGAAACTATGCGCCGATCCCAGTCGTCATCGAACGTGCGCGCGACTGCCTGGTGTGGGATGTCGATGGCCGCGAATACCTCGACATGATGAGTGCGTATTCCGCCGTGAGCCATGGCCACCTGCATCCACGGCTGGTCGCGGCAGTGCACCGCCAACTGGAAAAAGTCGCCGTCACCTCGCGCGCCTACCATGGCGCCACCCTCGGCCCCTTCCTCGAAAAGCTGTGCACCCTGGCCGGCTTCGAGCGTGCCCTGCCCATGAACACCGGCGCCGAAGCGGTGGAAACCGCGATCAAGGCAGCGCGCCGCTGGGGCTATCGCGTCAAGGGCATAGCCGACGGCCAGGCCGAAATCCTGGTCGCGCGCCAGAACTTCCATGGCCGCACCACCACCGTCATCAGCGCATCGAGCGAGCCCGACTACCGCGCCGGCTTCGGGCCCTTCACGCCCGGCTTCAAGCATTTCGACTTCGGCGACATGGCCAGCGTGCGCGCCGCCACCACGGCCGAAACCTGCGCGGTGCTGGTCGAACCGATCCAGGGCGAGGCCGGCATCGTGCTGCCGCCCGAAGGCTTCTTCGCCGAGTTGCGCGCCTGGTGCACCGCGCAGAACATGTTGTTGATCATGGACGAGGTGCAGTCGGGCCTCGGCCGCACCGGCAAATGGTTCGCATTCGAGCACGAGGGCATCCGCCCGGACGGCTTAATCCTGGGCAAGGCGCTGGGCGGCGGCCTGATGCCGGTCAGCGCCTTTCTGGCCGACGCGGCGGTGATGGACGTGTTCAACCCCGGCAGCCACGGCTCGACCTTCGGCGGCAACGCGCTGGCCGCGGCCATCGGGCTGGAAGCGCTCAAGGTCATGGAAGACGAAGACCTGGTTGCGCGCAGCGCCACACTCGGTGCCTACCTGCTGCAAAGCCTGCGCGCGGTGCAAGCCGCCCACCCGGCGCTGATCCGCGCGGTGCGCGGCCGCGGCCTGTGGGTGGGCGTGGACATCGAACCCGCCGCCGCCACGGCGCGCGACCTGGTGGAACGGCTTGCGCAACACGGCGTGCTGTCCAAGGAAACCCACGAGACCGTGATCCGCTTCGCGCCGCCGCTGACCATCACCAAGGCGCAGATCGACCGTGCCGTGACCGCCTTCGCGGAAGTCGTGCAGGAGGTGCGCGCATCCGCAGCCCCCAGCAGCGCCACCGCCGCGCCCCAACAGGAAACGATCGTTGCCGAGGCCGCGCAGCGCCGGCAGTCGGACCCGGCCCCGGCCCCGGTGCCCGGTGCCGACGCCCCGCCGCACCTGCTGATGAGCCCGCCCGACTTCTTCGAAGTGGCCTATGCGATCAACCCCTGGATGAACCCTACGCAGTGGTCGCTGGATGCCAAGCGCCTGTCGCGCGATGCGCATGCCGGCTGGAGCGCACTGAAGAGCACCTATGAATCGCTGGGGGCCAAGGTCGTGGTCAAGCCGGCCGCGCGCGGTTGGCCTGATTTGGTGTTCACCGCCAACTGCGCCGTCGTGCTGGACGGCAAGGCCGTGCTGGCGCGCTACCTGAACGCCGAGCGCGCCGGTGAGCAGGCCTTCGGCGAACGCATGTTCGAGCAACTGCGCGCGCGCGGCGAGATTGACTGGCTGCACCGCACGCCCGAAGGCGTCTACTTCGAAGGCGCCGGCGACGCCATCTACGACGCGACGCGGCGCATGATGTGGATGGGCTACGGCCAGCGCTCGTGCCGCTCCGCGCACCACACCATCGAGCAGGTGTTCGGCATCCGCACCCTCTCCCTGGAGCTGGTGGACCCGCGCTACTACCACCTGGACACCTGCTTTTGCCTGCTCTCGGGCGGTGAGGTCATGTACCACCCCGAGGCCTTCAGCGACCAGGGCCGCGAGCAGCTGCGCGCCCTTATCGGTAACGACCAGTTGATCGAGGCACCCGCCGAAGACGCCGAGCACCTGGGCGTGAACTCGGTATGCATCGGCCGCGACGTCGTGCTGTGCTACTGCTCACCCGCATTGCGCGCGCAACTGGAGCGGCGCGGCTACCGCGTGCACGTGGTGCCGCTGGGCTCGTTCAACCGATCGGGCGGCGCGGCCTATTGCCTGACGCTCAAGCTGAACAACGTCTACAAGGGCCGGCGCGTGCGTACCGATGGGGCTGATGCGCAGTGGGCGCGTGCGGCGTAGGCGGAGCGGGTGCGCGCTGGCGGCCGACTCAACCCTCGGCCAGCGCAGCCTCCGCCGCGAGCGCACCGTAACGCGTCGTTGAATTTGCTCTGGCTTGTTAGACAAACCAAGGACTCACACACGCCCGGGCCGATGGCTGGTGTCAATGCGCGCTGAAAGCACCGCCTCAGGCCCAGGTTTGCGCCACCATTGCTGCGACTCCACCAATCTCCGGCGATGGAACGGACCAGATCGCTAGACGATCAGCGCGGATCCCTGTTGTGTGTCTGCCACGGGCGCAGGCACTCGGTGGCCGTTGACACGAACGGTACTCTCGGCCACAACCGGGCATTGGAAAAGGGGTGTCACTAAGCCGATTTTGAAGGTCATCCAAGCTGCTCTCGGCGTAGCAACCTGCGACTTCGAAGGCCTGGGCTGCGCGGTCTCGTTGATGACAGCCGGGAAGTCCTGATGAGACGGTGCCGCGCAGTTCGGGTACATTGCCCGAAAAGGCGGGCCCGCGAGGCTTGCGCCTGTTGTCGCAATTGGAGGGACCCACATGGCACTAGATACGACCTGTCCGGTGTGTACCGCACCGCATGCCAGAAAGCTTTCGCTGGTCTATGAGGAGGGCCTGTCCTCCGCGATCGTCACCACACAGTCAGTTGGCAAGGCCAATACGATCGGCGCCCACAAGATCACCACGACGGGCACCTCTACCCAGGTCCAGCAGACACAGCTGTCCCAGAGTGCGGCACCTCCGCCGCCCGTAGCTGCACTCGTTTCAGCAGGAGCTCGGGCGCGCGGAAATGCAATCCTCGTCGCATTTGTTCTTGCGCTTTTGGTGGCGTTCGCTAATGGCAAAGGATTTTTGCATGGTCTCCTCTTCTTTGTGATGACCTTCATCGTCGGGATCGTTCTGTCGGTGG
>DATILI010000278.1:0-11743 GCA_035476635.1 Burkholderiaceae bacterium
CCGGCCGCGACTTCGTCATTGGCCGCCAGCACCAGCTTGGTATCGAGCTGCTCGCTTTGCAACATGTAGTGTTCCAGCACTTCGCTCAAGGCTTCCAGCTTCTCTTGCCGGTCGCCGTACAGCGGCACAACGCCCTGGTACGGCTGCTGCCCGGGAAACCTGGACTTGGGATCGAGCGTGATCGCGCAGCGGCCCTTGTTGTTCACGTTGACCATCTGGCTCAAGGCCGCATCGGCTGGCAGCTCGCCCACCACACTTGCCGTGGCGCGCAGGCTCAGATCGTGCTGCACCTCGGCCACGGCCACTTTCACCGGGCCATCGCCAAAAATCTGCAGGATCAGTGCGCCGTTGAACTTGATGTTCGATTGCATCAGCGCCGCCGCGGCGGTCATCTCGCCGAGCAGTTCACGCACCGGCTCCGGATAGGCGCCGGTGGCGTGGTTGGAGGCGCGGCGTTGCAGGATCTCCTGCCATGCATCGGTCAGGCGCACGATCAGGCCGCGTACCGGCAGGCCATCAAAAAGAAACTTGTGCAGTTCAGACATCGGATCAGGGGCCTCAGCCCAGCCTCTTGAGCCCCGCCTTGAAGCGGCGCGCGTTGTCGATGTAGTGCTTGGCGCTCATGCGCAGGCCCTCGATCTGCTCGGGCGAGAGCTGGCGCACCGCTTTGGCGGGGCTGCCGATGATCATCGATCCATCGGGGAACTCCTTGCCTTCCGTCACCAGTGCGAAAGCACCTACCAGGCAGTTCTTGCCGATCTTCGCGCCGTTGAGCACGACAGCGCCGATGCCGATCAGGCTTTCGTCGCCGATGGTGCAGCCATGCAGCATGACCTTGTGGCCGACCGTCACGTTTTCGCCGACAGTCAGAGGCTTGCCGATGTCCGCATGCAGCACGCTCAAGTCCTGGATGTTCGAGCCACGGCCGATGCGGATGGTTTCCGTGTCGCCGCGCACTACCGTGCCAAACCAGATGCTGGCGTCTTCAGCCAGCTCCACATTGCCCATCACCTGCGCGCTGTCGGCGACCCAGGCCGAATCCGCCAGCCGGGGCGCTGTACCATCCAGTTCATATACCGCCATGCGTGCTCCATTGATTTGCAATCCCCGGAATTGTAGGGATGCCGCCGCACTTTTGCCCATGCCTCGCCTATGAATACCCTGCGCGCGCAAGCACTACAGCTTCTCCTGACGCCGGACCCCGATGCGAAAGCCGACGCTACCCGGGCGCTTGACAGCCTGGCCCACCCGGTGGGCGCGACAGACCAGCTGGCGGAGCCATCCGGCATCCCGGGGCGGCCGGCGCTGCCGGTGCTGGTGCCGCATACCCAGCTCAAGCACCGCTCCGTGCACACCCGCGAGGGCCGCGCCGCACTGCTGCACGCGCTGGCGCACATCGAATTCAACGCCATCGATCTCGCGCTGGACCTGGCCTGGCGCTTTGCCGGCATGCCCGAGCCCTTCTACCGCGACTGGATCCGCGTTGCACGCGAAGAGGCCTTGCATTTCAGCCTGCTGCGCAACCACTTGCAAACCCTGGGCTACCGCTATGGCGACTTCCCGGCCCACAACGCGCTTTGGGAAATGGCCGAGAAGACGCGGCACGACCTGATGGCACGCATTGCGCTGGTTCCCCGCACATTGGAGGCACGTGGGCTGGATGCTTCGCCTCCGATCCGGGCCAAGCTGCTGGCGGCGGGCGACACGGACGGTGCGGCGATCCTGGACGTGATTCTCAAGGACGAGATCGAACATGTTGCCATTGGTAACCGCTGGTACCGCTGGTTGTGCACGCGGGAAGGGCTCGACCCCATCGCCACCTATGAACGAATGGCCACGGAGTACGGTGCGCCACGGCCGCGCGGGCCGTTCAATCTCGAAGCACGCCGTGCCGCGGGCTTTGAAGAAGTCGAACTCGCCTGGCTTGCTGCAGCGCAAAACCCGCGCAATCCTCCTTAGAATCAAGCTTTTCACCGCAAGAACAACACCATGCCGAAGCCACCCGACTCTGGGGACACAGTTCCTGCCTCGCTGGACGCAGGCGACGGGCCGCACGCCATGATTGCGCGCCAGGCCATCATGGATGCGGACCACGTGGTGGTGGCCTACGAATTGTTCAACCGCTCGCAGGATGGCACCCCGCATACGCCCGCCAGCGACGTGACGCTTGTGTTCAACGCCTTGTCGCACGCAGGCTCGGAAGACCTGATCGGCAAGATCACCATCTTTGTCAATTGCACGCACAACAGCCTGGGCGGCGGGCATCTGGAACTGGTCAATCCCGAAAAAATGGTGCTGGAAATTCCTCCGCTGGAAGGTGCCCCGGTGGAAGAAATCAAGTCCCGCACACCGGCCCTGGCGGAGTTGCGCCAGCGCGGCTTTCGGCTGGCGTTCGGGCATTCCGTACTGGCCCCGGCCTACGCCGACTGGCTGGCGCTGGCCGACTACATCAAGCTTGACCTCGGGCTGCTCAAGCCCGAGCTGATCCAGCCGCTGGTCGACCTGGCCAAGAGCAAGACCACGGCGCAGATCGTTGCCGAAAAGGTCGAGACCTCCGAGCAGTTCTACAAAATGCTGAGCGCGGGCATCCAGCTGTTCCAGGGCTATTGGTTTGCCAAGCCCTCGCTGGTGGAAGCCAAGGTCATCACGCCCTCGCAGGCGCACACCATCCAGCTGATCAACCTGGTGCGCAACCAGGCCAGCACCTCCGAGATCGAGGAAGTACTCAAGAAGGACGCCATGCTGGCGTTCAATCTGATGCGGCTGATCAATTCCGCAGGCTTCGGGCTCAATCGCGAGATCACCTCGTTTCGCGAGGCGGTCATGCTGCTGGGCCTGAAAAAGCTGTTTCGCTGGGCCGCGTTGCTCTTGACCGCTTCGCGCACAGGCTCGGTGTCGGCTTCAGTGGCAAGCACTGCGGTGGTGCGCGGGCGCCTCATGGAATTGCTCGCGGCCGAGTCGTTGCCGCCGGAGGATTGCGACAACGCCTTTGTGGTCGGCGTGTTTTCCCTGCTCGATGTCATGCTCGGCGTGCCGATGGGCAAGGCCCTGGACTTGTTGTCGCTGCCTCAGCCGGTGATCGATGCGCTGCGCCACCGCAGCGGCATGTTCGCGCCCTACCTGGAGCTCATCGAAGCTTGCGAGACCGGCGACGACGAAGCTTTCATGCGCGCCTCCGAGACGCTGAACCTGACCAGCCAACAGGTCAATTGGGCCCATTTGCAGGCGCTGGCCTGGGCCGACAACATGAGTGAATAGCCGCGCAGAGCGGGTGGTGGCGCGGTGAAGGGTCGGCCTGCGTGTTATACCCATTCTTCTTTAGAATCATTCATCACCCTTTTAAGTAGCGCCATGTCCACCACCCCCGACCCAGAGGTCACCACCGCACCCGCCGAGGCCATGGAGGACCAGGAGAACAGCCTGTCCATTGCCCGCCAGGCGATTGTGGATGAGCGCCGTGCCGTCTATGGCTACGAGCTCTTTGACCGGTCCACCGCGGCGGACTCCCACACCGCCGCCAGCGATGCCGCGCTGCTGTTCAATGCCTTGTCTTATGCCGGCACCGAGGCGCTGGTGGGCAAGAAGACGGTCTTCATCAACTGCACGCACGACAGCCTGGCTGGCGGCCACCTGGAGCTGATCCATCCGGAGAAAGTCGTGCTCGAGGTGCCACCGTTGGCCAGCGGCCTGGTGACGGACATCGAAACGCGCGCCATTGCATTGCAGGAGTTGCGCAAACGTGGATTCCGCCTGGCCTTCGACCAGGGCGTACTCAAGAAGGCCTATATCTCCTGGTTGCCGCTGGCCTCGTTCCTGAAGCTTGACATGACGGCGATCAAGCCCGAGCTCCTCGAACCGCTGGTGAAGTTCGCGCAAGCCAACACCAAGGCGATCGTGGTTGCCGAAAAGGTGGAGACGGCCGAGCAGTTCCAGAAAATGCTCGGCCTGGGTGTCAAGCTGTTCCAGGGCTACTGGTTCGCCAAGCCTGCGCTGGTCAAGGCGCAGACCATCCGGCCCTCGCAGGCAACGATCATCCAGTTGATCAACCTGGTGCGCAAGCAAGCCGAGACCTCGGAGATCGAGGACTTGCTCAAGAAGGACCCGACGCTTTCCTTCAACCTGCTGCGCTTCATCAATTCATCGGGCTTCGGCCTGAGCTGCGAAATCACCTCGTTTCGTCATGCGGTGATGATCCTCGGCCTGAAAAAGCTGTTCCGCTGGGCCGCATTGCTGATGACCACCTCGCGCGATGGTGGCGCCCCACCCGCGGTGGGTACGACCGCCGTGGTGCGCGGCCGCTTGATGGAGCTGCTGGCCGCCGAGCTGCTGCCGCCCGAGGAATGCGACAACGCCTTTGTCGTTGGCGTATTCTCATTGCTGGACGCCATGCTCGGCGTGCCGATCGAGAAAGCCCTGGATTCGGTCGCCCTGCCGCAACCCGTGCTCGATGCCCTGCTGCACCGTACCGGTGTCTTCGCGCCTTTCCTTGAGCTGACGATCGCCTGCGAGACCGGCGATGACGAGGCCTTCGGCCGCGCCGCCGATTCGCTGCATTTGTCGAACCGCCAGGTCAACTGGGCCCACCTGCAGGCCCTGACCTGGGCCGAAACCCTGGACGACTAGGAAGAACCTAGTCAGCCTTGATCCCCGCCGCCTTGATGATGCGGGCGTTGTTCTCCGACTCCTGCGCGATTTGACGGGCGAAGTCGCCCGTGCTGCCGCCGGTGGGAACGTTGTCGGCGGCCAGCAGGCGGCTTCGGATGTCGGGCTGCAGCAGCGCCTTGTTGATCTCCGCATTCAACCGCTGCAGCAAGGCTTCAGGCATGCGGGCCGGCGCAAAAATCCCGAACAGCGAACTGAGGTTCGCAGCTGCGAATCCGCTTTCCGCGAAGGTCGGCACTTGCGGCAGCGCTTCCAGCCGCGCGGGCGCGCCAATGGCCAGCGGCCTCAGCTTGCCGGCCTTGACGTGCTGCATGACCGCCGCGCTCATATTGGTGGAGATCAACTCGAACTGGCCACTCAAGGCATCCGTCAGTTGTTGGCCGCCGCCCTTGTACGGAACGTGCGTCAGTTCGATCCTGGCGCCGTGCTGCACCTGCTCCAGCACGATGTGCCCGACCGTCGCCAGCCCTGAAGTCGACCAGCGCACGCTGCCCGGCTTGGCTTTGGACGCGGCGATCACGTCCTTCAAGTCCTTGCCCTCAAAAGCCGTCGTGCCCAGCAGGACGACCGGTGAATACATGACGCTGGCCACCGGTGCGATGTCTTTCGCCGGGTCGTAGGCGAGCTTGCCCAAGTGCGGGTTCAGCACCAGCGGGCTGATGGCAGAAAAGCCGATGACGCTGCCGTCCGGCGGCGCCTTGGCCACCGCATCCATGCCGATGCTTCCCCCCGCGCCGGCCCGGTTTTCCACGACCACCGGAACACCCAGTTGCACGGCCAGCTTGTCGGCCAGTGCGCGCGCCACGTTGTCGCTGATTCCGCCCGGCGGATAGGCCACGATGATGCGAAGCTGCCGCGTCGGCCACGCCTGGGCCTGGGCCTGTGCGGCGCCGGCAAACCAGCCCGTGGCGCCGAGAAGAAACAGGCGCAGGGCGGCGCGACGCGGTATCGAAGTACGCATGGTGGGGTCGTGATTCATGGAGAACGGTATTGTCACCCGCGCGGATGGTGCTGTGCGTGCAGCTGCTTCAGGCGTTCGCGCGCCACGTGGGTGTAGATGGTGGTGGTTGAAATATCGGCATGCCCCAACAGCATCTGCACGGCTCGCAAGTCAGCGCCGTGGTTCAACAGGTGTGTCGCAAATGCGTGGCGCAGGGTGTGGGGCGACAAGGGCTGCGTGATGCCGGCGGCATGCGCCTGCTTTTTCACGATGACCCAGAACATGACCCGGCTCATGCCCGCGCCGCGCTGTGTCACGAACAGGTCTTCCGTCTGCTGCCCGCCCAGGATCACCGGCCGCGCCTCGACGAGGTAGCGGCCAATCCACTGGCGCGCCACTTCGCCGAAGGGCACGAGCCGCTCCTTGCCGCCCTTGCCCAGGACGCGCAGCACGCCCTCGTTCATGCTGACGTGAAAGGTCTTGAGCGTCACGAGTTCGCTCACGCGCAGCCCGCTCGCGTACATCAGCTCCAGCATGGTCCGGTCGCGCAGGCCCAGGGGGGCGTCGACGTCGGGCGCGCCCAGCAGGCGCTCCACTTGTGATTCGGTCAGCGTCTTGGGCACACGCAGCGCCTGCTTGGCTGCCTGCAACTTGAGCGTCGGGTCCGCTGTGATCCGGCGCTCGCGCAGGGCCCAGCGGAAGTAGCGCTTGAACACGGTGAGCCGGCGGTTCGCCGATGTGGCCTTGCTGGCTTTGTGCCGGGCGGCGAAATAGCCATTCAAATCGGCTTCGGCGGCGGTGTCCAGGGCCTGACCCTGGCGCTGCTCAGTCAGCCAGCGCGAAAAAAGCGTGAGATCGCGCCGATAGGCCGCCAAGGTATTGCGCGACAGCCCCTCTTCCAGCCACAGCGCGTCAATGAAGGCGTCTATGCCGGGCTCGTCTGAAAATCTTGGTCTGCCCCGCAAACTTGATCGGTTGGGGACAGAGCAAAAATTGCTTTGCAATTTCTTGGTCTGTCCCACAAGTCTTCAGTCTAGCTTCAGCTTCTGCTGGTCCACAACCTTCTTGTAGACCTCGAACTCGGCCTTGATCTGCGCGGCGAATTGCTCGGGTGTATTGCCGACGATCAGCGAACCGGTGTCTTCGATGCGCTTGCGCACGGCCGGGTCTTCCAGGGCTTTTTTCACGCCCGCGTTGATCTTGTCGACGACTTCCTTGGGCAGGCCCTTGGGGCCGAGAATGCCGTAGTACGCCATGCGATTCACCGGCTCCAGCCCGACCTCCTTGAAGGTCGGCACATTGGGCAGCACCGCCAGGCGCTGCGGGGCGGCCACCACGATCGGCACCAGGCGGTTGTCCTTGATGAAGGGCAGCGCCGAAGGGATGTTGTCGAAGATGACGGGCACCTGGCCTGCCACCGTGTCGTTGAGCGCCGGGCCCGCGCCGCGGTAAGGAATGTGCGTGATGAACGTTCCGCTCAAGTTCTTGTACAACTCCATCTGCAGATGGCCGATGCCGCCGGTCCCCGACGAGGCAAACGAGTACCGGCCGGGTGCCTTCTTCACCTCCGCCACGAAGGCCTTGTAGTCCTTGGCTGGAAAGCTCGGATGCACTGCCAGCACATTGGGCGTGGCCGCGATGTTGATGATGGGCGTGAAGTCCGTCACCGGGTTGTAGGGAATCTTGGGATTGATTGCCGGATTGGCTGCGGTGGTCGATACCGTTGCCATGCCGAGCGAATAGCCATCGGGCGCCGCGCGGACCGTTTCGGTTGCGCCGATGACGCCGCCGCCGCCCGCCTTGTTTTCCACAATCACCGACTGGCCGAGCGCCCTGCCCAATGGCTCGGCGATGACGCGGGCGACGATGTCGGTGGTACCGCCGGGCGCAAACGGCACCTGCAGCTTGATGGGCCTGTTGGGATAGCCCTGAGCCATCGCAGAACCGGCCGCGGCCGCAAGGCTCAGGGCGAAAAGAACGCGTCGTTGCATGGTGAACAGTCTCCAGAAGAAGTTATTGATAGAGGCCCAGCAGGCCTTTTTTGAGTTTCGCGTCGACCGGATGGTCACCGACGAAAATCTCGAGCAGCGCATTGTAGAAGTCGATGCCGCCGATGGCGTCTCCCTTGACGGCGCCGTTCATCGACAGCGTCGTGCCGCGCTCGGGGATGAAGTCGAGATTGATGGTGTCGCCCTTTTTCGTGCCGCCGATGGATTCGATGATGCGCTCGAGCTGGTCAATCCGGTCGCTCAAAGTGCGCAGCTCGGCCTCGGTGGCGTTCTTGCGCATGCCGGACACCAGGGCCTTGTTGAAATCCGCTGGCCGGGCTTCGCGCAGCATGCGGATCTGCAGGCGCTTCGGGCCCTTGGCCTGCAGCACGGCAGCGGCCGTCGGCGCGCGTTCGGTCAAATACAGCCCGGCAGCGTAGCCCTTGATCACAAACACGGCACGCAGGCCCAGGCCGTTCAGGCGCAACTCGCTGTCGCCCAGCTTCACGGCGTCGTCGAACTGCACGCCTTCGAGCACGGCGGCAGGTGCAGATGCGCAGGCCAGCCAGGCGGCACAAGCCAGGGAAAGGGCGAGAAATCGATGCTTCATGGGATGGTTCCTATCGTAGACATGCCTCCAACGCCCACCCATGTGGATAACCCATAGGGACAAACCCGAGGCGACATGGGGCGCGCTGGTATTCTCGACCGGGTGAACTACGCGCAACTTCTGTTTCCTGATTTCTCCTTGATCCTTTGCGGTTATCTGGTTTGCCGCTACACCGCGCTCAACCGCACCGTGTGGGAGCAGGTCGAGAGCCTGACCTACTACTTCCTGTTTCCGGTGTTGCTGTTTCATTCGATTGTGAAGAGCCCGCTGGATCTGCGCGCGGCGTCCAGCCTGATCGCGGCAGGCCTCACGATGGGTGTGACCGGCATCGCGCTGGCCTATTCGCTGCCGCACCTGCCCTGGATCGGCAAGCGCATCGATGTGCGCTTGCACGCGGCCAGTGCGCAGGTGGCGTTTCGCTTCAACTCCTTCATCGCCCTTGCGCTGGCAGACCGGCTTGCCGGTCCGCAAGGCCTGCTGCTGATTGCCGTGCTCATCGGTGTGTGCGTGCCCCTTTTCAACGTCGGTGCGGTCTGGCCGATGGCGCGGCACTCCAATCGCGGCTTTGTGCGCGAGCTCTTGCGCAACCCGCTGATCATTGCCACCGCCACCGGCTTGCTGGCCAACCTGCTGGGCTTCAGCATGCCGCCGTGGCTTGAGCCCACGGTCACCCGAATCGGCGCTGCCTCGCTGGCCCTGGGCTTGATGGCCGCGGGCGCCGGCATGCAATTCGGCACCCTCGCCAGCGCCAAGACGCTGGCGATCGCTGTCCTTGCGATCCGGCATTTCCTGTTGCCGCTGGTAGCGCTGGGCCTGGCCCGCGTATTCCGGCTCGACCCGGTCCAGTCCACGGTGCTGCTGGCCTTCTCCGCCTTGCCCACCGCGTCCAGCTGCTATGTGCTGGCCGCGCGCATGGGCTACAACGGCGCATATGTTGCAGGCCTTGTTACACTCTCGACGCTGCTCGGGGTTGCGAGCCTGCCGTTTGCGCTGGGGGTGCTGCGGTAAGCCGCAGCCGCAATAAAAACACGTAACTTTTCGCCGGTGCGCTTCATGCATGCATCGCCTGGCTACAAAGGCTGAAAGAGGTCATGCATGCAATCTGCCTACAACATCCTGGGCATCCCGGGCAATGCCTCGCCCGAGGACATCGAATCGGCCTTGCAACGCGCCAGACTGTTCTACACGCCGCAAAAGATGGCGGACGACTCGCGTATCGCCGAACGCTTCACCGAAGTCATGAACGCCTACAAAGTGCTGCGCGACCCCGCTTCCCGCGCAGCGCATGACCGCAAGCTGGCGAGCCAGGGAACACTCGCGCCGGGCCAGCGATCAGCACCCGTCAGGGCCAGCCGGGTTGCCGAGAGCAAATCCCTGAACCCCCTGGTGATCATCGGCTTGCTTGCGATCGCGGTGTTCGCTGGCGGATTCTGGATCCAGCACAAGCGCGAAACGGCCAAGGTGGAACTGGCGGTCAAGGAAGCTGAAACGGCAAGACTGCAAGCCATCGCGGAGGCCGAGAGATTCAAGGTCGAGGCGCTTGAAAAGACTGAACGCGCACGTGCCGAAGCGGTCGCAAGGCAGCAGGAGCAAACGCTGCGGCGCGACAGCGAGATGGCGATTGCCCGCGCCCAGGTGGCGCAATCGCGCCAACAATCCCTGCACGCCCAAAGCCTGGCGACCGAGCAACGGGATGCGCAGCGCAAAGAGTACGAGCGCCGCGCCGAGGAGCAACGCGCCGTCGCCGACGGCCAACGCCGGGTTGCGGCGGACCGGCAGCGCATCAGGGAGCTGTGCTACCAGAACTACCGTCGCCCTGATTGCTGAGAAAGGCCTGCTGCATGGCCCAGGCCACATGCTCGCGGACCAGTTCGCTCGCGTCATCCGCGCGCTGCGCCAAGGCGCGCCGTACGGCCTCGTCCCCTGTGGCGCGCAAGGCGTTGCCCATACCCACGGCCAGATTCCGTAGCCAGCGTTCATGCCCGATGCGGCGGATCGCGCTGCCCTCGGTGCGCTTGAGAAATTCCTCTTCCGTCCACAAGAAGAGTGCCGCCAGTTGCTGCCCGCTCAAGCCCGCACGCTCGTCAAAGTCCGGCAGGGCATTGCGCTGCGCAAACTTGTTCCAGGGGCAAACCAGCTGGCAATCGTCGCAGCCGTAGATGCGGTTGCCGATCAGCGGACGCAGCTCCAGCGGAATTGGCCCGGCATGCTCGATCGTGAGGTAGGAAATGCAGCGCCTGGCGTCCAGGCGCTGCGGCGCGATGATGGCTTGGGTCGGGCAGATATCGATGCAGGCCTGGCACGAGCCGCAGTGCGGCGTCACGGCCTCGCTCGCAGGCAAGGCCATGTCCACATAGATCTCGCCCAGGAAAAACATGGAGCCCGCTTCGCGGTTGAGCACCAGCGTATGTTTGCCGCGCCAGCCCTGGCCGCTGCGCGCGGCAAGTTCGGCTTCGAGCACTGGGGCCGAGTCGGTGAACACGCGGTGGCCGAACGGACCAATCTCCTGGGCGATCCGCTCGCTGAGCTTTTGCAGCCGCGCGCGCAGCACCTTGTGGTAGTCGCGGCCGCGCGCGTAGAGCGAAACAATGCCCTCCGACGGGCGCTGCAGGCGCTCGAATTCGACGGCCTGCCAGCCTTGCGGCGTACTCGCTGGCAGATAGTCCATGCGCGCCGTGATCACGCTCACCGTGCCCGGCACCAGCTCGGCCGGCCGCGCGCGCTTCAAGCCATGCGCCGCCATGTAGGCCATTTCGCCATGAAAGCCGTTGGACAACCACTGCAGCAAGCCCGCCTCGGATGAAGATAAATCGACACCTGCCACGCCGATTTGGGAAAATCCCAGTTCGCGGGCCCAAGCCTGCATTCGAAGAACCAATTGAGGACCGTTGACCTGATTGCTGCTGACCATCACCTGCCCATTGTAGAAACTCGTCGCTGGCGCAGCGAGGAAGACACTTCCGCGTTCGCAGCAAGGCTGGCGGCGCATGCGGCGTTGCGCCACGCCTACATCGAATTGCAGGGCGAGCTTGGTGCCGGCAAAACCACCTTCGTGCGCCACCTGCTGCGGGCGCTCGGCGTACCGGGCCGCATCAAGAGCCCGACGTATGCCGTGGTCGAACCGTACGAAGTGCCGGGCCTGAACATCTGGCACTTCGACTTTTACCGCTTCACCGATCCGCGCGAATGGGAAGACGCCGGCTTCCGCGACATTTTCGCCAGCCCCGGTCTCAAAGTGGCCGAATGGCCCGAGAAGGCCGCCGCCGTGCTGCCGCGCGCCGACCTGGTCATCACCATCGTGGCCCATGCCGACGCATCGCGCACGGTGACGCTGGCGGCGCTTACGCCCACCGGCGCGGAGCTGTTGGCATGACACACGCCGACCATAACTTCATCCAGCGTCGCGCGCTGCTGCAAGGCAGCACCCTGGTCCTGCTGCTGGGGACGCAGCAGATCGCGCGCGGCGCCACCATCGTGGCGGTGCGCATCTGGCCCGCGCCGGACTATTCGCGCGTAACGATCGAGTCCGACGGCGAACTCAAG
>DATILI010000279.1:0-49784 GCA_035476635.1 Burkholderiaceae bacterium
GCTTCATTCAACTCTTTGTTGCCCTGGCGGCGGTTGGCCAACCAGCCCAGGCCCAGCACGCCAGCCATCGCCAGGGCATAAGTGCTCCAGCGAGCCGCGGTGTGGATGAACGCAGGCGGGTCAAACACCGCGTCCAGCAAGGGCTCATCAACAATCATCTTGGCGGCCGTGAACGCCAGAACCGCGGCGCCCAGCTGGATGATGACCGGAAAGCGCTCCACCAACTTGAGCACCATGGTACTGCCGAACACCACGATAGGCACGCTGATCAGGAGGCCGATCACGACCAGGTCGAACGCGCCGTGGGCTGCACCGGCCACGCCCAGCACGTTGTCGATGCCCATGAGGGCATCGGCGATCACGATGGTTTTCATGGCACCCCAGAAGGTGCTGGCCACCGGCCCATGCTGCTCGCCGTCGTCCTGGTCGGCCAGCAATTTGTAGGCGATCCAGAGCAGTCCGAGCCCGCCCACCAACATCAGGCCTGGGATCTTGAGCAGCCAGACCACGCCCACGGTCATCACCGAGCGAACGGCAATCGCGCCCACGGTGCCCCAGGCAATCGCCTTTTTCTGCAGGTGTCGCGGTAGGCTGCGCGCTGCCAGTGCGATGACGATGGCGTTGTCGCCCGCGAGAACGAGATCGATCAGGATGATGGCCAGCAATGCCGACCACCAGGGGGTAGAAAAAAGCTCCATGTGCAAAACCCTTGTTGGTTGTTGATGCAAACAACTGGTCGCGACACGGAGTTCGGCAAGAGCTTCGCGCAACGCAACCAGTGCGTGGCGAAGGTCTTGCTCGATGCATGCGAATACATGCACCTGGCAAGCCGGAAGACTTGGGGTCTTCGTGCTGACGGCCAGCCAACAGGGAGCTACTCCCCTTCAGGTCGGTATTAGAACACGGCGGCCCCCAAAAGCCATGCCGGGCGCTATCATCGCCCTCCCTTGCTCTGCATCCTCATGGCCGGAATCCACATCACCGACATCGAAGCCGCCATCAATTTCTGGCGCGCAAAACTGCCCTCGCCGGACGGCGTCACCCTGGCTGCGCCTACGCGCGCGCTGGCCGAGGTCTACGCGCTGATGGTTTTCTACCATGAGGACGAGGCCGATGAGCGCAGCATGCCGGCCGAAGCGCTGGCCGCCTGGCAGGCCTGGTACGACACGACGCCGGATACGCCGTGCATCGCGATCTGCTCCACCAGCCAGGGCGATGCAGACTGCAAAGGCTGCGGCCGCACCTTTGATGAGGTGCAGCATTGGCCCGAGATGACACCAGCCGAAAAGCGCGCAACCTGGCGGCGCATCACCCTGCAAGGCGAGGCCTGGCGTTTCAACAAGTATGCCGAGCGCGCTGCCGAATCCCCTGCGCAGGCGCCCCCAGCTGACGCAGCACCGCCACCGGCACGCGAACCATCCTGACCCCAATAAAGGGTCGGGCCGCTATCTTTTGCGCCGTAGGCGCGGCATCATCGCAGCATGCTGCGCTTGACCCAGGCCCCCAACATCGCCATTGCCGCGCTGTGGCTGGACACCTTGCGTGAGGCCGGCATCGATGCCTCATTGGAGCGCTATTTTCTTGGGGCGGCAGCAGGCCATTTGCCGCCCGACCAATGCCTGCCGGAGATCTGGCTGCGCCATGAGGAGCAAGAAGGCCGCGCACGCACCTTGCTTGCGGATCTGGCTGACCTGCCACAGCGCCGCTGGCTCTGCGCGTGTGGCGAAATGGTCGAAGGCGGGTTTGAGCAGTGCTGGCGTTGTGCGCGGCCGATGCCGCCTTGACCGGGGACTATTTCCAGCGCAGGCACTCGATCTCGACACTGCGGGTGCCGTCGCCCATGAGCAGCACGCCTTCCTGCACTGTGGCTTGCAGTTGCATGCTGCGCTGTGCGAGCGCAGCCAGGGCTTGCGATGCCTCGGCCGGTACGCGAAAGACGCTTAGATTTTTCGGGCGGGTGAGCTTGTTCTCGATGCCGCGCCACCACACTTCGGCTGCATGGTGAAAGCAATAGGCCACCACCTGGTCGGCCTTGCCGCAAGCCTTGATGAGTGGTTTGTCCTCGGGTTGCCCCACTTCGATCCAGAGCCGGGTCTGTCCGGTAAAGTCGCGCAGCCAGACGTCGGGCTCGTCCGGGTCAGACAGACCGGCACCAAATGCCAGGGTGCCGTCGCCGTTGCACACGGCTTGCAATTGATACGCATGGAGCGCGAGCGCCGCCAGGCGGATCATCATGCGCTCGTCGGTTTCACTGGGGTGCCGCGCCAGGGTCAGCGCATGGTCGGCGTAGTAGCCGTGGTCGATATCGGCAATCGACAGGCCGACTTTGAAAATCGTGGATTTGAGGGCCATGGCCGTTTCATTGTTGTGTTGATCGCACGGGGTCCCCGCGAAAGAAAGCGGGAGGGACGCAGCAGATGCAGAAATCAGAGACGGCGCGCGAGTTCGGCGGCTTTGCCCACGTAGCTTGCCGGCGTCATGGCCAGCAGGCGTTCCTTTTCGGAATCAGGAATTTCAAGCGAACGGATCAATCCATGCAGGGCCTCGGCCGTGACGGTCTGGCCGCGCGTGACTTCTTTGAGTTTTTCGTAGGCGCCCTTGACGCCATAGCGCCGCATCACGGTCTGGATTGGCTCGGCCAGTACTTCCCACGCCGCATCCAGATCGGCGTTCAGCGCGTCTTCATTGAGCTCGAGCTTGTTCAGGCCGGCCAGCAGCGATTGGTACGCCAGTGCCGCATAGCCCAGCGCGACGCCCATGTTGCGCAGCACCGTGGAGTCGGTCAGGTCGCGCTGCCAGCGGCTGATGGGCAGCTTTTCGCTCAAGTGGCGCAACAATGCATTGGCCAGGCCCAGGTTGCCCTCGGCGTTCTCGAAATCAATCGGGTTGACCTTGTGCGGCATGGTGGAAGAGCCGATCTCCCCTGCCTTCAGGCGTTGCTTGAAATAGCCCAGGCTGACATAGCCCCACACATCGCGCGACCAGTCGATCAGGATGGTGTTGGCGCGCGCGATCGCATCGAACAGCTCGGCCATGTAGTCGTGCGGCTCGATCTGGATGCTGTAGGGCTGGAAGGTGAGGCCCAGTCCGAACGGCTCGGGCGACTCCACCACCTTGGCCGCAAAAGTTTCCCAGTCGAATTCCGGCCAGGCCGCCAGGTGGGCGTTGTAGTTGCCAACCGCACCGTTCATCTTGGCCATCAACTTGACGCCGGCAATCTTCTCGCGCGCCGCAGCCAGGCGCACCACCACATTGGCGATCTCCTTGCCGACCGTCGTCGGGCTGGCCGTCTGGCCATGGGTGCGGCTGAGCATGGGTTGCGCGGCGAAACTGTGCGCCATCGCGCGCAGCTTGGCGATCACGGCATCCAGCGCCGGCAGGATGACCGCATCGCGCCCGCCCTTGAGCTGCAGCGCATGGCTGGTGTTGTTGATGTCTTCGCTGGTGCAGGCAAAGTGAACGAACTCGCTCGCCGCCTGCAGTTCGGGGCGGGCTTCGAATTTGGACTTGATCCAGTACTCTACCGCCTTGACATCATGGTTGGTGGTCTTCTCGATTTCCTTGATGGCGGCTGCATCGGCTTCGGAGAAATGCCGGACCAAGCCAAGCAAGTAAGTGCGCGCTCCGGGGCTGAGTGGCTTGAATTCGGTGAAGCCTGCATCGCTGAGCGCGATGAGCCAGGCCACTTCAACCTGGACGCGTCGATGCATATAGCCGTGTTCGCTCATCAGCGGACGCAGCGGGGCGAGCTTGGCGGCATAGCGGCCGTCCAGTGGCGAGAGTGCCGAAATCGTGGAAAACGTCATGTCCGGATTGTAGGTTGCACGCCACGGTTCGCGCGACGAAGCAATGCGACAAGGCCGCCTCGGTAGAATGGGCCGTCCCTTGGGAAAGATTGAAAACCCCGCACCATGAAACTGATCGGATCCAACGCCAGCCCCTACGTACGCAAGGTTCGTGTGGTCATGGCCGAAAAAAAGCTTGACTACCAGTTCGTCACCGAAGACGTCTGGGCCGCCAACACCACGATCTCCGAATCCAACCCCCTGGGCAAGGTGCCGTGTCTGGTGATGGAGGGCGGCGAGGCCGTCTTTGACTCGCGCGTGATCGTCGAGTACCTCGACACGCTCTCACCCGTGGGCAAGCTGATTCCCTCCCAAGGCCGGGAACGGGCCGAGGTCAAGACCTGGGAAGCACTGGCCGATGGCTTGGTCGATGCCGCCATCCTGGCGCGACTGGAGACCAACTGGGCCGGCCGCACCGCCGAGCAGCGCAGCCAGGCATGGACCGACCGTCAACTCGGCAAGGTGCACGCCAGCATCAAGGCCATGGCCCGCGGCCTGGGTGACAAGGCGTTTTGCAGTGGCATCCACCTGAGCCTGTCCGACATCGCCGTTGGTTGCGCCATCGGTTGGATGGAGTTTCGTTTTCCGCAGATTGAGTGGCGCACCGAGCACCCCAATCTGGCCCGCCTGCAAGACAAGCTGATGCAACGGCCAAGCTTCACCGATACCAAGCCGGTCTGATCGCCACCTGGGGCGTGGCAAACAAAGGCGCCCCGAAGGGCGCTGGGAATAAAGTTGCTGCGAAGCGCCCCAAGGCGAAGGAGGGAGGGAGGGAGGAGGAGAACCGCCCCGGGATTTCGACCAGGCCAATGAAGGCCGGAAGTCTCCGCAGCAAAACGCTCATTCGTACGCGCAAACGCGACGTACGCTTTTTTGAGGGGGCCAGCCCTCCAGAGTTCCCCGCACGACGTGCAGGAATGCGGTAAAGATGTGTGAACATATCTGCGCCGGACTGACCGAACACCTACCGAACAGTCTTATTGTGTGCCTGCCTTAGCGGGCAATCAATTGTTTTTCGATCTCCTTGATCAGCCGGGGATCTTCGGGCTCCACCTGGCTGGGGAAGCTGCCCACCACCGTGCCATATCGGCTCAAGACATATTTGTGGAAATTCCACAGTGGCCTTTGATTGCCCGCCTGCTCTGCCAGCTGCTGGTAGAACGGCACTGCCGTCTTGCCGGCCACCCGGGTCTTGGCAAACATTGGAAACTTCACGCCGAAGGTGTTTTCGCAGAAGTCGGCGATTTGCTGGTTGTTGCCGGTTTCCTGGGAAAAATCGTTCGAGGGGAAGCCCAGGACCACAAGTCCTTTGTCCTTGTATTTGCCGTACAGCGCCTCAAGTCCTTTGTACTGCGGCGTGAATCCGCAATAGCTGGCGGTATTGACCACCAGCACCACCTTGCCTGTGTACTGGCACAGAGATTGCGGCTTTTCGTCTTGCAAGCGCGGAAATGTGTATTGCAGGAGGGCGGGGCAAGCGCCCCCAGCAGGCACGGCGGCCTGGCTCCAGACCGGAGACCCGATGATCGCCAGCAGGGCTGCAGGCGCAATGATCTGTAAGAGCTTTTTCACATACGCCGCTTAAAATGCCAAACGTTACGAAAGAACGTCATGTTATATCCCGAACTCTTCAAGCAGCTTGAATCGGTCCGCTGGGACATGGACAAGGACATCCCGTGGGCGTCCTTCGACAAAACCAAGCTGTCGGACGAGCAGGCGCAAACCATCAAGATGAACGCGATCACCGAGTGGTCCGCCTTGCCTGCCACCGAGATGTTTTTACGCGACAACAAGGACGATAGCGATTTTTCCGCGTTCATGTCCATCTGGTTCTTCGAGGAGCAAAAGCACTCGCTGGTGCTCATGGAATACCTCAAGCGCTTCCGACCGGAACTCGCGCCGACGGAGAAGGAGCTGCACGAAGTCCGCTTCGAGTTCGAGCCCGCGCCGGCACTGGAAACCCTCATGCTGCATTTCTGCGGCGAGATCCGGCTGAACCATTGGTACCGCCGTGCCAGCGAATGGCATACCGAGCCCGTCATCAAGCACATCTACACCACGCTGTCCCAGGACGAAGCGCGCCATGGCGGCGCCTACCTGCGGTACATGAAGCGTGCGATCGGCAACTTCGGCAACGAAGCCAAGGCGGCATTCACCAAAGTGGGCGTGCTGATGGCAAGCGCGCGCCGTACCGCGCAGGCACTGCACCCTACGAACCTGCATGTGAACAAGGCCCTGTTCCCCAAAGACACCATCCAAAGCCGCCTGCCCAACCCGGATTGGCTGGAGCACTGGCTGGACAAGCAGATCAACTTCGACGCGGTCTGGGAAAGCAAGGTCGTCGAGCGCATCCTGCACAACATGAGCCTCCTGATGGACCGCAGCTTCAAGAGCGTGCAGGAACTCAACCGCTATCGCAAGGAACTGGCGGCCTCGCTGGTACCACTGGCGCCACTGGCGCCGGGCAATCAGACGCCTCGGCCCACCTGAGAGCGATTTTTCGGAGGCGGGCGCCTCAAATCAAGGCCAGCAACCGTTCCATCTGGATCTGGACCTTGACTTCGCGGTGCGCCACGCTGCCCGTAATCTTGTAGGCCGGCTGGCTGGTATCGCGGACGATCGGCTCGCCTGTCGGCAGCCCTTGCTTGTTGATGACCACAGCCACCCTGGGCGCCGTGGTATTGGCGCCGCGCCGGATCACGATGGCAACCTCGTTGCTGGCCAGCCGCACAAATGAACCCGGCGAATGGACGCCCACGGCCTTGATCAGCGACGCACCGGCTTCGTCGACATGGTGTTCCTCGTCGAAATAGCTGGCCTGCATCGCCGCGGTTGGCGACATGGGCAGGCGCGAGGCGCGCGGCGACAAGCGGGCCGAGAACACATCGGCGCGTTGAATCAGCCGTGCCACGCGCACTTCCAGTGCTTTTTCGGCCAGCGGGCCGGGCGCTCGGTCGTGATGGCGGCGCACGGCCTCGAGCCAAACGTTGTCGGTTACGCCCAAGCGCTGCAGCAGCGTGACCGAACGTTCGGCGTGCTGCTCGATGGTGCGGATCTGCTCGGCCGTCAGTGGGCTGGTCTGCACGGCCAGCAGATCCTGCATCGCCGTCATGCTGATGTTCATCGTCAAGGCGGCTTTGCCCAGGCTGGCCTGCGTGTCTTCCGGCCATTGCAATACATCGCGCGCGGCAATGCTGCAAATCACGCAGACCAGCATCGCATGCGTGGCGCTGTAAGAGCGAATCTCGCTGGCCGACATGTGAATGAGCGCGCACATGGCGGCATCCGGGTGGCGCAGCGCGTGATCGCTCAATTCTTCGTACAGCCGGTCCAGCTTGGCGAGAAACTCCGGGTGCGAGGAGGTGCGCAAGAGCGTATTGGCGCGGGTCTGCAACTCAAGCCAGTCCGGCGGGCCCGAGGCCTCGCGCTGCTGGGCTGCCCGCAGATCCCCGCCTACGATCTTCATGGTGGCAATCTGGCCCAGCGGCTTCTCGTCGCGCACCAGGTCGTACAGCTTGCCGACATAGGCCCGGTGGTGTTGCTCCGACTCGTCCACGTCCACGCACAGGGCGCGGCCACGGGCGACCAGCACGTCGAGCTCGTTGCGCGAGCGCACGACAAAGCCCTTGCGCGCGAGCAGTGCACCGTCGGCACCCCACAATGCGTAAGGCAAGGGGGTCCCAAAACGGATGGTGTCGAGGTCGAGCGCGATCAGGTTCATGGATCAAAACCAATTATGTTCCCATTGATCGACATTAAAAGCCCGAGCTTGAGCGCCGAGCCCTCTTGCGAAGCCCGCAAGGCCATGTCCGGCGCGGGCCTGCTAGCATCCGCGGCATGACCGCCCTGCCCTTCGCTCCGGATTATTTGCGCAAGATTTGTGACCGCGCCGACGCACCCGCCCGCGTTGCCGCGCTGCCTCGGCCGCTGGTGTTTACCAATGGCGTTTTCGACCTCATGCACCGCGGCCATGCCACCTACCTGGCGCAGGCGCGCGCGCTCGGCGCCAGCCTGGTGGTGGCGCTCAATACCGATGCATCGGCCCGGCGCCTGGGCAAGGGCCCGGACCGGCCATTGAACAACGAACAGGATCGCGCCGTGATGATGGCCGCGCTCGAATCCGTCAGCCTGGTCACCTGGTTTGACGAAGACACGCCGCTTGCGTTGATCACTGAACTGCGGCCCGACCTGCTGGTCAAGGGCGGCGACTACGACATGGCCAAACTCGCAGAAACGCAGGTTGTGCAAAGCTATGGCGGCCGCGCGCTGGCGATTCCGTTTGTCAATGGCTACTCGACCACGGCACTGGTTGCCAGGATTCGAAGCACGCCGTAACTGCTGTGTCCGTGGTGTGCCGAGGTTCATCCCAAGTGTCCGCCTTGATTCCCGCCTGAACGCTTGCCCGGGTGTTGGCCCGCTGCCTGGCCACGTCGCGCCTTGCGCCATCCCAGCGCCAGCCCGCAGCACAGCAGGCCACACACGGCTCCCGCCGCGGCGCCGCCCAGGTGCGCGGCATACACCACGTTGAATCCCCAGTCCGGGTCGAACGCCATCGGTTGGGACCAGGCGTGCTCCATCATCAGCTTCAGTCCGATGCCGGCCAGCAGCACGAACGACACCGGCTTCGCTATTGAATTTATAGCCGTATGTGCCCATAAAGCAAGGACTGCGGCGTGAATCAGGCCTGACAGCCCGCGGTAGTGCGCGACACCAGGCCAGAGCATCAAAGACGCCGTACCCAGCGGCCAGGCGATGAAAAGGGCCAGCGCCGCACTGCGTTGGGCGTGCAGCGCGGCACCCAGCACGGCTAATGCCGCCAGCGCGAGCAAGTTGGCCACCAGGTGGCTACCCGAAAGATGAACCAGGCTGGCGGTCCACAGGGTCCAGGGCCGTTGCGGCCAGCGCGCGGCATCCCAGGACAGGCGGCTGGGGAGCTGCGCCGCCGCGTAGCTGGGCGGATCGAGCAGCCAGAACACCACACTGAGTACGCCCAGCAACGCGCACAGGCCGAGCCAGACTTTCACCTCAAGCCTTTACCGGCTGTTCGGGCTGCTCGACGCCTGGCACCGCCGGTTCCGCCGGCGGCAAGCCCTTGTCCTGCCGGTGCAGGCGCCGCAACTGCTGGCCGAACCACAGGCCGACATCGTCCACATAGGTGAACACGGCAGGGATGACCAAGAGGCTCAGGAAGGTGGAGGTGATCAGGCCGCCGATCACGGCAATCGACATCGGCGAGCGAAAGCTCGGGTCCGCCGCGCCAAAGCCGATCGCGATCGGCAGCATGCCCGCGCCCATGGCGATGGTGGTCATGATGATGGGCCGGGCGCGCTTGTGGCAGGCGTCCAGCAGGGCATCCCAGCGCGTCATGCCGTGTTCGCGCCGCGCCAGGATGGCGTACTCGACCAGCAGGATCGAGTTCTTGGTGGCAATGCCCATGAGCATGATCAGGCCGATCAGCGAAGGCATGGAAAAGCTCTTTTGCGCCAGCAACAGCCCCACGAAGGCGCCGCCCAGCGACAGCGGCAGCGCCGCCAGGATGGTGATCGGGTGCAGGAAGTCCTTGAACAGCAGCACCAGCACGATGTAGATGCACAACACACCGGTGAGCATGGCCAGGCCGAAGCTCAGGAACAGCTCGCCCATGACTTCGGCGTCACCGATCTCGGCAACCTTCACCCCGGCCGGAAGGTTCTTGATGGAAGGCAATTGCTGCACGGCGGCAGCGACATCGCCCAGCTGCAGGCCGGAGAGCTCGATTTCGAAGGTGATGTTGCGCGAGCGGTCGTAGCGGTCGATCATCGAAGGGCCGCCGGTCACCTCCAAGGTGGCCACCTGGCCCAGCATGACCGGGCCCTTGATGCCGGGTACCGCCAGGCGCGAGAGCAAGTCCAGGTCTTGCCGCGCCGCGCTATTGAGCTTGACCAGGATCGGCACCTGGCGCTGCGACAGATTGAGTTTGGGCAGGGACACGTCGTAGTCGCCCACGGTGGCAATGCGCAGCGTTTCCGCGATGGCCGCACTGGTCACGCCCAGATCGGCGGCGCGCACGAAGTCGGGCCGCACCGCGATCTCGGGGCGGATCAGGCTGGCAGCCGAGGCCACGCTGCCCAGGCCGGGAATGGTGCGCAGGTCTTTCTCCACCGCGAGCGCGGACGCCTGCAGTGCGACGGGATCTTCCCCGGTGAGCACCAGGATGTATTTCTCGCCCGAGCCGCCGAGGCCGACGTTGCTGCGCGCGCCGGGCAGTGGCTCCAGCGCGGCGCGGATCTGGTTTTCAATGACTTGCTTGCGCGGACGCTCGCCGCGTTCGCTCATCAGGATGGTCAAGGTGGCCTTGCGCGTTTCAGCCAGGCCCTGTGGCGCGAACGGGTCGCCTCCGGTGCTGCCGCCACCGATGGTGGTGTAGATGCTATTCACGTGCGCCACCTTGGCCACCATCTGGCGCGCATGCTCGGCGGTTGCCATGGTTTGCGCCAGCGTTGCGCCCGGAGGCAACTCCAGGTAGACCTGGGTTTGCGAGTTGTCGTCCGGCGGGATGAAGCCCGTGGGCAACAGCGGGATCAGCATGATCGAGCCGAAGAAAAACGCGCCCGCGCCCAGGCCGGTCAGGAAGCGGTGCTTGATGCACCAGGTTGCCCAGCGCATATAGGTTTTCATCCAGTACGGATCCTTGTGGTCTCCGGTGATGGGCTTGAGCAAATAGGCCGCCATCATGGGCGTGAGCACGCGCGCGACCACGAGTGAAGCGAACACGGCCAGCGACGCGGTCCATCCGAACTGTTTGAAGAACTTGCCGGCCACGCCGCTCATGAAGGCCGTGGGCAGGAACACCGCGATCAGGGTGAACGTGGTGGCGATCACGGCCAGGCCGATCTCATCGGACGCTTCCATCGCTGCCTGGTAAGGCGACTTGCCCATGCGCAGGTGGCGCACGATGTTTTCAACCTCCACGATGGCGTCGTCCACCAGGATGCCGACCACCAGGGACAGCGCCAACAAGGTCACCACGTTGACCGAAAAACCCAGGTAGTGCATGCCGATGAAGGCCGGGATCACCGACAGCGGCAAGGCCACGGCCGAGACAAAGGTGGCACGCCAGTCGCGCAGGAACAGCCACACCACCAGCACCGCGAGCGCCGCGCCCTCGTACAGAAGGACCATCGATCCCCGGTACTCCTCTTCGACCGGCTTCACGAAGTTGAAGGCCTCGGTCATTTCCACATCCGGGTGCGCCCCACGCAGTTCGGTCAGCGCTGCCTGCACCGCCGCGCCCACTTCCACTTCGCTGGCGCCGCGACTGCGCGCGACTTCAAAGCCGACCACGGTCTGCCCGTTGAGCAAGGCCGCCGAGCGCGGCTCGGCAAACGTGTCTTCAACCGTGGCCACCTGGTTCAGGCGGATGCGCCGGCCGTCCGGCAATGCCAATTGCAAGTTGCCCAGCTCTTCCGCCGACTGCACGGTGGCCAGCGTGCGCACTGGCTGCTCGGTGCCGCCCACGTCGGTGCGGCCGCCGGCGCTTTCGGTCTGCACCTGGCGCAACTGGCGCGAGATGTCGGCGGCCGTGGCACCCAGTGCCTGCAGCCGCGCCGGGTCCAGCGCCACCTGCACTTGCCGGTCCACCCCGCCCACGCGATTGACGGCACCCACGCCGCGCACCGCCAGCAGTTTCTTGGATACCGTGTTGTCCACGAACCAGCTCACCGCCTCCACATCCATGCGCGGCGACCGGATGGTGAAGGCCAGCACCGGCTGGCGCGCCAGGTCCAGCTTGTTGACGATCGGGTCGCGCACGTCGGCGGGCAACTCGCCACGTACGCGCGAGACGGCCGAGCGCACATCGTCGACTGCTTCCTGCACCGGCTTCTCGAGCCGGAACTCGGCGGTGAGCGTCACGCCGCCGTCCTGCACCTTGGTATAGATGTGCTTCAAGCCCTGCACCGTGGCGATCGAGTTCTCGACCTTGCGCGCCACCTCGTTTTCCAGTTGGGCCGGCGCCGCGCCGGGCAAGGAAATGCTGACCGTCACGGTGGGCAGATCGAGATCAGGAAAGTTCTGCACCTTCATGGCCTGGAACGACAGCAGGCCGGCAAAGGTCAGCAGCACGAACAGCATCATGGCTGCTATCGGGTTCTTGATCGACCAGGCTGATACGTTCATGGCGAACGCTCCTTCGCGTTATTTGCTCGCGGCGGGCGCCGGCTTGGGCGCGGCCGCTGCCGTGGAGGGCTGTGCGGCCACCGGTCCGCTGTCGGCGGCCACGCGCACGGTGTCGCCCTCGTTGAGGAAGCCGGCGCCGCTGGCCACGAGGGTCGCGCTGGCATCCAGGCCCTGGGTGACTTCCACGCGATCGCCGAGGCGGCGGCCCGTGCTCACCTTGAGCTGGCTCACACGCTGGTCGGGCCCGAGCTTGAACACATAGCTGAAGCCGTCGCGCACCACCACCGCAGCTTGCGGCACCATCAGCGCGCTGGAGTTGCCCAGGTCGAACTCGCCGCGCGCAAACATGCCGGCCTTGGCGGCGCTCATGCCTGGCGTGGATGTGCCTGGCACCGGCGCCAGGTCGACATACACCAGCGCCGAGCGCGTTTGCGGGTCCACCGTCGGCGCCACCATGCGCACCTTGCCTTGCAGCTGGGCGCCGCTGGCAGCGGTAACGAGTGCCGTGGTGCCGTTGGTCAGGCGCCCGAGCTCGGCGGAGGTCACTTCGGCGCGCCACTCCAGGCGGCCCCCGCGGATCAGGCGGAACAGCTCGGTGCCCGAGCCCACCACGGCACCCACTGTGGCGTTGCGCGTGGAGATCACGCCGTTGTCGGGGGCCAGCACCTGGGTGTGCTTCAGGCGCTGCTTCTGCACTTCAAGGGCTGCCTTGACCGCCTGCACGCGCGCCTTGGCGGTCTTGTCCGCGGTGAGGAACTGGTTGATCTGCTGCGTGCTCAATGCCCCCGTGGTTTGCAGGGTGCGCGCGCGCTCCGCATTGCCCGCCGCATCCGAGGCGCTGGCCTGGGCTTCCACCAGATTGGCCTGAGCCTGCGCCACGTCGGCGCGCACGGTCTCCGTGGCAAAGGTGGCCAGCACCTGGCCGGTCTTGACCACATCGCCGACGTTGGCGCGCACGCTGATCAAGCGCAGGCCATTGGCCTCGCTGCCGATGCTGGCCTCTTGCCAGGCCACGATGTTGCCGTTGGCCGCGAGCTTGATCGGGATGCGCGTTTGCTGCGGTTGCGCCGTGGTGACGGTGAGCGCGGGCTTGGGCGCTGGCGTTTTCTTCTCGTCAGCCGCGTCCGAGCGGGCCGAATACAGGCCGATGGCGACGGTGCCGAAAGCCAGGGCAATGATCAATGGAAGGGCGGGGGCTTTGAGCGGGAAATTCTTCATGGTGCGGTCCTGGTGCTTCAGGGTTTGGCAGTGGCGGCGGCCGTCGAGGCCCAGCCTCCGCCGGCCGCCCGGTACAACGCCACCCACGCGGCCTGGCGTTCGCGCTGCAGCGCGACCAGTGCCATCTCGGCGGCCAGCGCGGTGCGGCGCGTGTCTTCCAGCTCGACCAGGCTGGCCAGCCCGTTCTGGTAGCGCGACTGGGTTGCGTTGAACGAGGCGCGGAAGCCCTCGGTGGCCACTTGGGCGTCTTCGTTGCGCAAGGCTGTGCTTTCGAGATTGACCATGGCTTCCTCCACTTCGCGCACGGCCTGGCGGGCCCGCGCCTGATAACTTGCCGCCGCTTCTTCATAGCGCGAGCGCGCCGCTTCCACATTGGCGGCACGCCGGCCACCATCGAACAAGGGAACCGACAGTGACAACGGACCGATCGACCAGGTGGTGAGGTCGGTATTGACGCCGCCGCTGCGCATGTGCAGCGCACCGATGGAGCCGTTCAGTCCCAGGCGCGGATAGCGTTGCGCCTGGGCGCTTCCCAGTTCGGCGCTGGCGGCCGCTACTTCGCGTTCGGCCTGGAACAGATCAGGGCGCTGGGCCAGTACCTGGGCTGGCATGTTCGCGATCGCGATCGGCGCGAAGGGCGCCTGGATGCCGGGCACCGCGGACACCTTTTTCCGCAAGTCCGGCTCGGGCAAGGCGGTCAGTGCCACCAGGGCCTTCACGTCCAGGTCGCACTGCGCTTGCTGCTGCGTTTGGCGCGCCTTCCCCTCGGCGGCGCTGGCGCGCGCCAAGGCGGCCGAGGCCGGTGCCTGGAAGCCGGCGCGTGCGGCCAGATCGGCCAGGCGCGCGGTTTCGCCGCGCGAGGCGGTGTCCGCACGCGTTACCTCCAGCTGGCGTTCACAGGTGCGCAACGCCACATACTGATTGGCGACTTCCGCGGAAACGGAAACGCGGGCTTCATGCCACTGCGCTTGCGCACCTTCCAGCCGCGCCTGGGCCGCGTCGCGGGTGGCGCGGTTGGCGCCGAAGAGATCGACTTCCCAAGAGGCCTGCAAGCCGGCCTGCACGGTAGTGGCGAGCGGCTGCGGCGGCTGGGTGTTGCCGCGGCTGGCGCTCACCGAGCCGTCCAGCGCGGGCAACAACGCAGCACCGGCAATGGTTCGCGCCGCGCGTGCCTGGTCGATGCGCGACTTCGCTGTGCTGATCGAGGGGCTGGCGGCCTGGGCCGCTTCGATCAACTGCACCAAGACCGGATCGCCCTGCTGCTGCCACCATTGGGTGAGGTCGGTCAGGTTGCCGTTGTGCGGCAAAGGTGCCTGCCACTGCGCTGGCGAGGCGAGAGGCGCTTGTTCGGGTTGGCTGGTCGTGGCGCAAGCCGCGAGCCACAGAGGCACGCTGGCGGCGGCTCCGGCAAGTCTTCTCATGCTGATATTCCCTTCGTGCGCGTCGGTGTTTTGCCGTTGGCGGCGCCTGCCGGGCTCGCAGCCTGGCTGCGGCGATCACTCTCGCTTTGCACCAGGGCGCAGGCGTAGCCGACCAGCCGAGCCGTCCAGACGTCGATGGCCGGTGCGCTTGCGGTCAGGGACGGCCGCACGTCATCAATCACTTCCCGGCTCACGAACAATTGCACCGCGAGGCCGGCAATGGCAAACGCCAGGCGGTGCACGTCGTCGTCCGCCTGCACCAGGCCGAGGTGGCGGCACAGCACGGAAACCAGTGCGGCATGTGGCTGTTTGACGTCTTTGTCCAGTTCCTCCGCCCACTGGCTGGTGGGATCGAGCATCTCGCGCAGATGCAGCCGCAGGCATTGCTGCACCAGCTCGCCTTGTTTGATCGGCTCGACGAAGCTCGAAAAGTAGCCCTGCAGCGATGCTTTCAGCGAAAGATGCGGCTGGTTGTAGCGGGCAATGTCGTTTTGCGGGCTGCCCAGCGGCTCGGTAAAGGTGGCGCGGTACAAGCCGGCCTTGTCGCCGAAGTAGTAGCTGATGGCGGCGATGTTGGTGCCGGCGGCCAGGGCGATCTCACGCGTGGAGGCCTTGGCGTAGCCCTTGTCGGCAAACAGTTTCAGCGCTGCGTGCAACAGCCGCTCGCGCGCTTGCGAGCCGTCGCTGCGCTGGGCGCGCGGGGACGCCACTGGCTCGAGCGTGATGTCGTACAGCATCCGCGCATTTCAACACATAAATCAAACGATTGATTGAATTACAGACGCCAAGCAAGCTTGGGCGTTGCTTTTTTGCTGCGCTGCGCGCCACCCAAAGCGCGTCAAGGGGAACGACCCAAGGCGGGAAACCCCGCAGAACCGGCTTTGCCGGGCTGCTGGGGTTGCCCCCTCGAGGGGGAGGCGGCGCAGCCGCTTCGGGGGGGAGCTAAAACACCGCGCGCCACAACGCCAGGATGGCATCGCGCTCGGCTTGCAGCAAAGGCGGTGCGACTTGCGTCGGTTCTTCGTTGAGGCGCGCCTGGTGCTGCGCGCGGCGCAACGCGCGGTAGGCATCCGCGGCAGCCTCGCCGACACGCGCAGGAAGCAGGCCCGCGCGTTCGGCGCGCTGCAGCAGTGCGATGTTGCCGACATTGGGAATGAGCTCCCGGTGCGCGCCGGCTTGCGACAACACCAGGAACTGCACAACGAACTCGGCATCCACCATGCCGCCCGCACTGTGCTTGACATCGAATTGATCGTCCTTCACGGGACGGGCCGTACGCACCTTGTCGCGCATGGCCATGATTTCACTGCGCAGTGCGGTCTCTTTGCGCGGGGCGGTGATGACGGCTTCGCGTACGGCATCAAAGCGCTGTTCCAAGGCGCTTTCGCCAAGCACAAAGCGCGCACGCGTCATGGCCTGGTGTTCCCAGGTCCAGGCGGTGTTGCTGCCGCGCTGCTGTTGGTAGTTGGCGTAGGCCTCGAAAGTGGTGATCAGCAAGCCCGAGTTGCCATTGGGGCGCAAGGCAGTGTCGATCTCGAACAGGTCGCCCTCGCCGGTCTTGACGGTGAGCCAATTGATGAGCTTGCGCACAAAGGCCGCGTATGCCTCCGGGGCGCGCTCGTCCTCGTCTTCGTAGACGAAGACGATGTCCAGGTCGCTGCCGTAGCCCAGTTCCTTGCCGCCCAGCTTGCCGTAGCCGATGATGGCGAATTGCGGTGTCTCGCGGTGCCGATTCTTCAGGCGCAGCCAGCACCAGCGCGCCGTGACACGCAGGACGGCATCAGCCAGGGCGCTCAGGTCGTCGGCGACTTGCTCTACCGTGAGGCGGCCTTCGACGTCGCGCGCCAGGGTGCGAAACAGCTCGGCGTGGTGCGCCTGGCGCAACAGGTTGAGCAGGCGTTCGTCATCGTCCTCGCCGGTGGATTGCAAGGCTGCGCGGCGCTGCTCCAGTTCCCCTTCGAATTCGGCCGCGATGAAGCGCTCCGACAACATGTGGCTGGCAAGCTCATCAATCACGCCGGGATGCCGCAGCAGGTAGCGCGCCGGCCACTTGGCCGCGCCCAGCAGGTGCAGCAGCCGCTCGTGCACGGCGGGACGCTCCAGGAGCAAGGCCAGGTAACTCTCGCGGCGCAGCAGCGGCTCGATCCAGTCGGCCATGCGCACGGCCGCCTCCTCGGTGACCTTGCCCTGCTGCAGCCACTGGCCGGTGCGTTGCACCAGCCGGATCAGGCGCGCGCGCGCTTCGTCGCGCAGCGACGCGATGCGCGGATGTTCGCGCCACTGGGCCACCCGCTCACGGAAGCGCTCGGGCAACTCTTCCAGCAGCGTGTCCAGGTCGGGCGTGCCGGCCGGGCGCCCCTTGGGCCCGCCACAACCGCCCTTGCGGCATTCCTTGCCCGCACCGCCCAGAAGCGTGTCGAACTCCTGGGCCACGAGTTCGCGGTGTGCATCGAGTTCATGCAGGAAGGCGCAGCAGTTTGCATAGCCCATGGTCTCGGCGATCCAGCCCAGGTCCTCGTCATGGGTTGGCAGCACATGGGTTTGCTGGTCGTCCAGGTACTGGATGCGGTGTTCCACCCGGCGCAGGAATTCGTAGGCGCGCGACAGCGCATCGGCGGTGGCTTGGGGCATCAGCCCGGCACGTGCCACGCGCTGCAGTGCGTCTTGTGTGGGGCGCGTGCGCAATTCGGGGAATTGCCCGCCGCGCACGACTTGCAGCAATTGCACCGTGAATTCGATTTCGCGAATGCCGCCGCGCGACAGCTTGACGTCGTTGGCGCGGCCCGGATGGCCGGCGCTGCGCTTGGCCGCATGCTCGCGGATCTGCCGGTGCAGGATGCGCAAGGCGTCAAACACGTTGTAGTCCAGGTAGCGCCGGAACACGAACGGCAGCACCGCTCCGCGCAGCTCCTGTGCCGAGCCGCTGGCGATACAGGCCAGCGGGGCGACCACCCGCGACTTGAGCCAGGCGAAGCGTTCCCACTCGCGGCCCTGCACCTGAAAGTACTCCTCCAGCGCGCTCAAGGACACCGCCGGCGGCCCCGAGTTGCCGTTGGGGCGCAAAGCCAGATCGACGCGGAAGACAAAGCCGTGCTCGGTGGTATCGCCCACCAGGCCATAGATGCGCTTGACCGCCTTGGCGAAATACTCGTGGCTGGAGATGCGCCCGCGCCCTTCGGCCGTGCCTGCCGTGTCGCCATCCTGGTCGTAGATATAGATCAGGTCGATGTCGCTGGACACATTGAGCTCGCGAGCGCCGAGCTTGCCCATGCCCACAACCCAGAGTTCTGCGCGCTGGCCATCCTCGCCCAGTGGCGCACCGTGCAATGCGTCGAGTTCTTCCTGGGCCTGTCGGCAAGCCACGTCCAGCGCGAACTCGGCAAGCTCGGTCACGGCATGCGTGATGGCGTGCAACGGGGCCTGCGCATCGCAATCGAGGTGCAACAGGCGTTCCATGACGAGTTGGCGCAGGATGCGCAGTGCCGTGCCGGCATCGGCGCCTTGCCCGCGCAAGGCCGCAAATGCTTGCGCCATGCTGGCCAGCGCGGGCAGGCCGGCAGGCAGAAGGTGCAGGTGGTCCGCGTAGCGGCGGCGCAGGCGCTGTGCAAAGCGCGACTGGGATGAAAGCAGCGGCGCTACCGGCGCAACGCCAGATTCGCTGCCGAACAAAACCTCACTGTTTTGTGCTGAACCCACGGAACCACTGCGGGTCATAATTCTTGCCACATCCCACACCACCATGAAACATCCAACGCAGTCCCCATCACGCCTGCTGAAAGCCTCAGCAGCCGTTGCGCGGTGGTCGCTGTGGCTGCTGCTCGCCGCATGGCTGGCCTTCACCGTCGCCTGGGGGGCGCTCCATGGCTGGATTGTGCCCCGAATCGGCGAGTTCCGTCCGATGCTGGAGGCGGAAGTCAGCAAGGTCCTGGGGGTACCGGTACGCATCGGTGAAATCACCGCGCAATCGATGGGGCTGATCCCGTCGTTCGAATTGAACAACGTGGTCTTGCTGGACCGCCAAGGCCGCGAGGCGTTGCGCTTGGGCCGGGTGCTGGCGGCTGTGTCGCCGGCCTCTGCCTTGAAACTGGGGTTCGAGCAGCTCTATATCGACGGGCCCGAGCTCGACATTCGCCGCGGTGTCGACGGCAAGATTCGCGTGGCCGGGCTGGAATTCTCCGCAACGGCCAAGGAAGGCGAGGCCGCCGACTGGTTGTTTTCCCAAACCGAGCTGGTGATCCGCAACGGCACCGTGCACTGGACCGACGAGCAGCGCGCCGCACCGCCGCTGGCTCTGCGCCAGGTGGACTTCGTGATGCGCAACGGCGGGCGGCGTCACGATTTGCGCCTGGATGCCACGCCGCCTGCGGGCTGGGGCGCGCGCTTCAGTTTGGCGGCCATGTTCCGCCAGCCGCTGCTGTCCGTGCACAACGGCCGCTGGCAGGACTGGGACGGCCAGCTGTACGCCAACTTCCCCCAAGTCGATGTGTCGCAGCTGCGGCGCCACGCGGACCTGGGCGTGGACCTTGCGCAGGGACATGGCGCGCTGCGTCTTTGGGCCGACGTCAGCCGCGGTGTGGTCGTGGCCGGCACCGCCGATGCCGCGCTGGCTGACGTCAGCGCAACGCTCGGCGCCGGCTTGCAGCCTTTGGCGCTGAACTCCATGGCGGGGCGGGTCGGCGGGCGACGGCTGGCCGGGGGCTTCGAGTTCTTCACCCGCGGTCTGCAGTTTGTGACCGCGCAGGGCCAGGAATGGCCGGGCGGCAACGTCATGGTGAGCTATACGCTGGGCGAAGGGCGTTTGCCGGCGCGCGGCGAACTGCGTGCCGACAAGCTTGACCTCGCCGCGCTCAGCCAGATTGCCAATCGACTGCCGCTGGGCGCTGCCACGCACGAGGCCTTGGCTGCGTACGCACCCAAGGGTCTGGTGGAGGTGGTGCAGGCAAACTGGCAAGGCCGGCCGGAAGCGCTGGACAAGTTCCAGGTCAAGGGCCGCGTGGCGCAGCTGGAAGTCGCCGCGCGGACTGTTCCAGGCGGTGAAGTTCAAGGCGACAAGCCCGCCGCTGGTAGCCCGGGTGTTCGCGGGATGAGCATCGATTTCGACTTGAACCAGTCGGGCGGCAAGGCGGCGCTGAGCATCGAGAAAGGGGCGTTGGAGTTTCCGGGTGTGTTCGAGGAGCCGGTTGTTCCCATTGACCAGTTGTCCACCCAGGCGCAATGGCAAATCGACGGCGAGCGGCTGAAGGTGCAGTTGTCGAGCCTGAAGTTCGCCAACGCCGACGCCGAGGGCCAGGGACAGGCCAGTTGGCATACCAGCGATCCGGCGCAGTCGCGTGGCCGGGCACGCTATCCCGGCGTGCTCGATCTTTCCGGCACGCTGAATCGGGCCGATGGCACCCGCGTGCACCGCTACCTGCCGTTGGTCCTGTCCGATCGCGTGCGCCACTATGTGCGTGATGCGGTCACGGTGGGCAGCGCCAGCGGGGTCAAGTTCCGCGTCAAGGGCGACTTGCACGACATGCCGTTCACCAACCCCAAGCATGGCGACTTTCATATTTCGGCCAACATCAAGAATGCGACCTATGCCTTTGTGCCACGCAGCATCCAGCCCGCCGATGCCCTGCCGTGGCCGGCATTGACTCAACTTTCCGGCGAACTGGTTTTCGACCGGGTGTCGATGCAAGTCAAAGGCGCCCGCGGCAAGCTGACAGGCGCATCGGTGCTGCAAGTCGTCAAGGCTGAAGCGCAGATTGCCGACCTGGCGCATACCGAAGTTCTGGTCAATGCCGAGGCGCGCGGGCCTTTGAGCGAGATGCTGGCCACCGTGGCCTCCTCGCCGCTGGCGGCGATGACCGGCCAGGCCTTGGCGCAGGCCAGCGCCAGCGGCCCTGCGGATCTGAAGTTGCGGCTGACCTTGCCGGTCAGCAACATCGAAAAATCCAAGGTCCAGGGCAGCGTGACGCTGGCTGGCAACGATGTACAGATCACGCCGCAAAGCCCGACCCTGGGCAAGGCGCGCGGCGCTATTGCCTTCACCGAAACCGGTTTCACCGTGACGGGCGCGCAGGCGCGCACGCTCGGTGGCGACATCCGCCTGGAGGGGGGAAGCCGCCCTGCAACGCCAGGCAATGCCGCGGCGAGCGAAGCGTCCATCGTGCTGCGGGCGCAGGGCACGGTGACCGCGGAGGGTTTGCGGCAGGCGTCCGAGCTCGGCTTCCTATCGCGCCTGGCCCAGAACGCCAGTGGGGGCGCTTCCTACAGCGCCGTCATGGGTCTGCGCAACGGTGCGCCTGAACTCACAATTTCGAGCAACCTGCAAGGCTTGGCCCTGAACCTGCCGCAGCCCTTGAACAAGACCGCGGAATCCAGCTTGCCACTGCGTTTTGAGAACGTGCAGCTGCCAGTAGCGAAGGGCCAGGGCGGTCCTCTTGATCAACTGTCCATCGAGCTTGGCCGGGTGGCCTCGGTGGTTTACGTGCGCGACGTGGCGGGGCCGCAGGCCCGCGTGGTGCGCGGGGCCATCTCCGTCGGCCTGCTGCCGGGCGAGTCCGCGCCGCTGCCGGACGAAGGCGTGATGGCCAATCTCAACCTGGCCGCAGTCAATGTCGATGCCTGGGAGGCGGTGCTGTCCAAGGCGGCCGGCGCTCCGGTGGCAGCATCGGCTACGGGCGCCGGTACGCCGGCCGCCAGTTCGCCGGCCTCGAGCTATCTCCCGACCATGATCGCCGTGCGTGCCAAGGAGCTCACGGTGGAAGGCCACCGCCTCCACAACCTGGTGGTGGGCGGCTCGCGCGAGGGACTCACCTGGCGCGCCAACGTCGATGCCAGTGAATTCAACGGCTATGTTGAATACCGCCAATCCTCGGGAGTGGGAGCCGGGCGCGTCTACGCACGCTTGGCGCGCCTGACGATCGCCCCGAGCGCCACAGGCGATGTGGAGGCTTTGCTCAACGAGCCGCCGGACAGCGTGCCCGCACTGGACGTCGTGGTCGACGACTTCGAGCTGCGTGGGCGCAAGCTGGGCCGCGTCGAAGTCGAAGCGATCAACCGCGGAGGTGCCGCGGTGGCGCGCGAAGGCGGCGTGCGCGAGTGGCGTCTGACGAAACTCCAGATGACCCTGCCCGAGGCCAGCTTTACCGCGTCAGGCAACTGGGCGGGCCTGAGCGCCCAGAGCGCCGCACCGGGAGGTCCCCGGCCGCCGCGGACCAGCCCGGCCGAGCAGCGCCGCACCGTCATGAACTTCAAGCTGGACATCTCCGACTCGGGCGCGCTGCTGGCGCGCTTCGGCATGAAGGATGTGGTCCGCCAAGGCAAAGGCCGCATGGAAGGCCAGGTGTCATGGATCGGTTCGCCGCTGGCGTTGGACTACCCCACGCTCGGCGGGCAATTCAACGTGAACGTCGAATCCGGACAGTTTCTCAAGGCCGACCCGGGCCTGGCCAAGTTGTTGGGTGTGCTGAGCCTGCAGTCGTTGCCACGCCGGCTGACGCTGGATTTTCGCGACGTGTTCACAGAAGGCTTTTCCTTCGATTTCGTGCGCGGCGATGTGCGCATCGAGCAGGGCATGGCAACCACCAACAACCTGCAGATGAAAGGTGTCAACGCGGCGGTGCTGATGGAAGGACGCGCCGACATCGCGAAGGAAACGCAGAATATCAAGGTCGTGGTCGTGCCTGAAATCAACGCGGGCACCGCTTCGCTGGTGGCCAGCGTCATCAACCCCGCTATCGGGCTGGGCAGTTTCCTGGCCCAAATGTTCCTGCGCAAGCCGCTGATCGAGGCTGCGACCCAGGAGTTCCAGATCGACGGTACCTGGAGCGACCCCAAGATCGTGAAGGTGGATCGCCGCAGCACCGCTGCGGACGACCGCCGCCCCGACGCGCGAACCGGGATCGTGCAATGAAGGTGGCCGCAATTCAGATGGTGTCATCGGCAAGCGTTGACGCCAACCTGGCGCGCGCACGCGTGCTGCTCGCCGAGGCCGCCGCCCAGGGCGCCGAACTGGCCGCTCTGCCCGAATACTTTTGCCTGCTCGGCCATCGCGATATCGACAAGCTCGCCATCCAGGAGCCCTTTGGCAGCGGCATGGTGCAGCAGTTCCTGGCTGACACTGCGCGCGCGCTCGGGCTATGGATCGTGGGCGGCACCCTGCCCCTGTCGATCGATGGCGGCCAGCGGGTGCGCAACACCTGCCTGGTGTATGCGCCAAGCGGCGAATGCGTGGCGCGCTACGACAAGATCCATTTGTTTTGCTTTGACAACGGGAAAGAACGCTACGACGAGGCCCGCGTGCTCGAGCGCGGCAATGCGCCCACGATGTTCGAACTGGCGGCGCGCGACGGCCAACGCTGGCGCGTCGGCTTGAGCGTGTGCTACGACCTGCGTTTTCCCGAGCTGTACCGAGGGTATGCGCAGGCGGGCGTCGACTTGCTGCTGGTCCCCAGCGCGTTCACCCACACCACGGGCCAGGCGCATTGGGAAATTCTGTTGCGCGCGCGGGCCGTGGAAAACCTCGCCTACGTACTGGCGCCAGCGCAGGGCGGCTTGCATGAGAACGGGCGCCGCACCTGGGGCCACTCGATGCTCGTGGATCCCTGGGGCCAAGTGCTGGCCCAGCAGGCCGACGGCGATGCCGTGGTCATGGGCACTCTGGACGCGGCGCGGCTGGCCGCCTGCCGCGCGCAGTTGCCGGCGCTGGAGCATCGCGTTCTGTGAATACCACGGCGCGCATCTCGTCGCCGCGGGGATGGCGGCGCAAGTTTTCACGCATGTCTTCGGCCTGGCGCCGCGGCTCGCTATGGACGCTGCTGGTGGTCCTGGTCGGGGCGACGCTGGTGACGCTGGTCTGGTTGGCCGGCCGTTACGAAGCCAGCCAGGTGCAAAGCAAGCTCGAGCGCGACGCCTCGGACGCCATCGGCGACATCCGCAGTGCGTTGACCCGCAATGTGCAGAGCCTGCAGGCCTTGCAGGTCAACGACCCCACGCCCAACGCCTGGAACATCGACGCCGCAAGCATCCTGCGCGCGCATCGTGAATTCATGCGCCTGGAATGGCGCAGCGAGACGCTTGCCGTGCGGTCGTTTGTGGACACGCCCTATCGCACGCCCATCTTCATTCGCCTGGGCCGCGAAAGCGCCAATTCCGACGTGGCTCTGGCGTGCGCCACGGCGCGGCGGGTCAGCGGCCCGGCCTATTCGCGCAGCTATTTCGTGCCGCAGCTCGACGGCCTGGGCCAGGAAGTGATCGAGTTGTGCCTGCCGTTGGTGGTGGCCGGCAGGCTCACCGGCTACCTGGTCGGGACCTACAGCCTGCAGGAGATTCTGGCCGACCTGGTCGGCAAGCAGCTCACGCGCAGCCAGGAGGTCTCCTTCACCGAAGCCGACGGCACGCGCCTGGCCCTGCATGGTTCGGCGCGGCGCGGCAGCCGCATCTTCACGGCCCAGCAGCTGCTGGACTTGCCGGGCTATGCCATGGTTCTGCGCATGGACAGCTGGCGTGGCGCGCCGGACCTGTTCCCCAATGTGCTGACGGCGCTGGTGACTGCGATGTCGATCGCGCTGGTGTCGGTGCTGGTGCTGCTGGGCAAGGACACCCGGCGCCGGCTGCGCGTGGAAAGCGACCTGGCCGACGCGCTTGCGTTTCGCAAGGCCATGGAGGATTCATTGCTGACCGGTTTGCGCGCACGCGACCTGCAAGGCCATATCCGCTACGTCAACCCGGCGTTCTGCCAGATGGTGGGTTTTTCGGCCGACGAACTGCTGGGCCATGGCACGCCGGCGCCGTATTGGCCGCCGGAGCTGGCCGACGAATACCAGCAGCGCCAGGCCATCCGCTTGGCCGGGCATCTGCCGCCGCGCGAAGGCTTCGAGTCCGTCTTCATGCGCAAGGACGGCAGCCGCTTTCCGGTGCTGATCATCGAAGCGCCGTTGATCAACGCCGTCGGCAAGCAGACCGGCTGGATGAGCGCTTTTCTGGATATCAGCGAGCAACGCCGCGTGGAGGAGTTGTCGCGCGCGTCGCAAGAGCGGCTTCAGGCTACCGCCCGGCTGGCTACCGTGGGGGAGATGGCTTCGCTGCTGAGCCACGAACTGAACCAGCCGTTGGCGGCGATTTCGAGTTACGCCACCGGCTCCATGAATCTGCTGCAGGAAAACCGGGACTCGGACCCGCATTTTTCCGATTTGGACGGTGCGATGCGCCGTATCGCTGAACAGGCCGAGCGCGCCGGCAAGGTCATCAAGAGCGTGCACGACTTCGTGCGCCGGCGCGAGCAGGCACGCGAAGCCGTGGCGCCGCAAGCCTTGCTGGACGCCATCTGGCCCTTGGTCAGCCTGCAGGCGCGCAAGCTCCTGGTGCGCCTGCAGCTGGAGGTGGACGATGGCCTGCCGCCGGTGGTGTGCGACCGCACCATGGTCGAGCAGGTGCTGCTCAATCTCGCGCGCAACGGCATGCAGGCCATGGACCTGCCCGGCTTGACTGAACGCGTGTTGACCATCGGCGTGCGCACAGCGGCCTCCAGTGGACACAACCGGTGGCTGGAGTTTTCCGTGGCGGACGCGGGCCCGGGTATTGCGGATGAGGTGGCGCAGCGCTTGTTCACACCCTTCTTCACCACCAAGGTCGAAGGCATGGGGCTGGGCCTGAGCCTGTGCCGCACGGTGGTCGAGCAGCATGGGGGATTTCTCGGGTTTGAGCCGATCAAGCCGCAGGGGACAATCTTTCGCTTCACCCTGCCTGCGGGCCGCAGCGCCGGGCAATGAAGCAAGTAAAGGGATAAGGCACCTATGCAGCCGACGCTGGACGCAACGGTTTTCATTGTGGACGACGATTCCAGCGTGCGTGACGCGCTGGCCTGGCTGCTGCGCACGCGCCGCTTGTACAGCGAGGCCTACGACAGCGCAGAGGCCTTCGAGCGCAAGCTGCAGGACGGGTTTGTGCCGAGCCAGGCCTGCTGCCTGCTGTTGGATGTGCGCATGCCCGGCATGAGCGGGCTGGCCCTGTTCGACCAACTGGTTGAGCGCGGTCTGCAGGCGGACCTGCCCGTAATCTTCCTGACCGGCCATGCCGACGTGCCAACCGCGGTCGACGCCGTCAAGCGCGGGGCCTTCGATTTCTGCGAGAAGCCGTTTTCCGACAACGCGCTGGTCGACCGCATTGAGCAGGCGCTGGCGCAGTCGGGACGCAATGTGCAGGCACGCCTTGAGAAGGCCGGCGTGCAGACCCGATTGAGCGAGCTTACCGAGCGTGAGCGCGATGTCATGCGGTTGGTGGTGGAGGGCTTGCCCAACAAGCTGATTGCCGACCAGCTCGACATCAGCGTGCGGACGGTGGAAGTGCACCGTTCGCGCGTGTTCGACAAGATGGAAGTGAAGTCGGCGGTGGAGCTGGCCAATTTGCTGCGCAATCTGTAGCCGCAGATCGCCCAAGCTCACAAGGCAGGCGGCTCCTTTGGGTCGGAAGCGCGGTCTTCAACCGGCGGCTCGCCGTTCTTGCGTCCCGAGAACATGGTCCACCACACGATCAGCACCAGGATCAAGAGGGCGCCCAAGGCTTCAAGCAAAATCAGAACCATGAACCAACTCCTGGGGCGCGTTGCGACGCTAGCGATTGTAGGAAGCCTCGCCGCGTGCAGCGTTGCGCCGGTGTATTCCCCTTCTGCCGAACCACCGTCGCTGCCCAAGCCTCCCGTGACCGGGCCGGCCGCGGATGACCGCCGGGTACCCGGCACCTTGGTGCAAGGCAAGAGCCGCTGGACGCCGGTCCGCTGGGCCGACTTGCCGGGTTGGGCCGAAGATTCCCCGCACGAAGCCTGGAACGCCTGGCTCAAGAGCTGCGAGCGGCCCGGGCCGGTCTTCGCGCCCTTGTGCGGCGAGGTGCGGCGCCTGAGCATCGGCACAGCTGACGAACAACGCGCCTGGATGTTGGCGCGGCTGCAGCCCTACCGGGTCGAGCCTTTGCAAGCGCCGGTGTTGGGCGGCGAAGCCGAAGGGCTGCTCACCGGCTACTACGAGCCGGTGCTCGATGCCGCGCGCACGGGCGGTGCCGGTTTCAACGTGCCCTTGTACCGGCCGCCAGCGAACTTGAGCCAGCGCAAGCCCTGGTACACGCGCCAGGAAATCGACACCCTGCCCGAAGCCAGGGACGCACTGCGCGGCCGCGAAATCGCCTGGCTGGCCGATCCGGTGGAGGCGCTGATGCTGCAGATCCAGGGCTCCGGCCGCGTGCGGATGCTGGAGCCTGACGGCACCCGGCGCACGGTGCGCCTGGCGTTTGCGGGCACCAACGACCAGCCCTACAAGAGCGTGGGCCGCTGGCTCCTGGACCAGGGGGCGGTGCGCGATGCATCCTGGCCCGGTATCCGGGCCTGGGTCGCGCAGAACCCGCAGCGTGTGCAGGAGATGCTCTGGAGCAATCCGCGCACGGTGTTTTTCCGGGAAGAGCCGCTGTCCGAGCTGGACGCGGCGTTCGGCCCGCGCGGCGCGCAGGGCGTGCCGCTGACGCCGGGGCGCTCCATCGCCGTCGACCCGGCCAGCATTCCCTATGGCACGCCGGTCTGGCTGGCGTCGCCCGGGCCGCTCGTCAATCTGCAGCGGCTGGTGCTCGCACAGGACACCGGCAGCGCGATCCAGGGCGCCGTACGGGCCGACTACTTCGCCGGCTGGGGGATCGAGGCCGGCGAACTCGCGGGTCGGCTGAAGCAGCCGCTGCGCCTATGGGTGCTGTGGCCGCGCTGAACGCGACGAAGCGCGTGCACTGGGCGCTGGCGCGGTGGCCGGCGCACTTGCCAGCTTGAGCTGGCGCAGCGGCAACGCGCTGCTGGCCTTGACCTCGCCCAGTGAAAAACTGGTGTGCAGGTCCTTCACGTTCGGCAGGTTGATCAGCACCTGGCGCGCAAACTGCGAAAAGCTGTCCAGGTCGCGTGCCACCACTTGCAGCTCGAAGGTGCCTGCGCCGCTGATGTAGTGGCAGGACACGATCTCCGGAATCTTCTGGATCGCTTCTTCCATTTCGCGGGTGAGCTCGCCGGTGTTGCGGTTGGCGTCAAGCCGAACGAACGCCAGCACGCCGAGGCCGATCTTGTGGCGGTCGATTTCGGCACGGTAGCCCTTGATGAAGCCGCTTTCTTCCAACGCCCGCACGCGCCGCCAGCAGGGTGCGGCCGACAGGCCGACGCGTTGCGCCAATTCAATATTGGTCAGGCGTGCATCGGACTGCAGTTCATTCAGGATCGCGAGATCAAACTTATCGAGTGTTTCCATAAATGGTGATTCTAAGAAAGAATCTTTCTTTCATCATGGGAATTGGGGCATAGAAAGCAAAGACATATCTGGCCCATGGCCATACACTTTGCAGACCCTTGGAGCCTGCGCCCTACCCGGCGTCTGGGCTTGAAAAGGACAGAGCTGCCCACAAGGCGGCACCCCCCCTGATGGCAACTGGAGACCCACGAAAAATGAACGCCCCGCTACCCGAGCACATCCGCAAAGCCCTTGAGACCGTCACGCTGGACGATAAATATGCCCTGGATCACGGCCGCGCTTTCATGAGCGGCGTGCAGGCGCTGGTGCGGCTGCCGATGCTGCAGCGCACGCGTGACGCCGCTGCGGGGCTGAACACGGCCGGCTTTGTCAGCGGTTACCGTGGCTCTCCCCTGGGCGGATATGACCAGGCGCTGTGGGCCGCAAAAAAACACCTGGCGGCACAGAACATCGTGTTCCAGCCAGGTGTCAATGAAGAGTTGGGCGCCACGGCCGTCTGGGGCACGCAGCAACTCGATCTGTATCCGCAAAGCAAGAAATTCGACGGCGTATTCGGCATCTGGTACGGCAAGGGCCCGGGCGTGGACCGCTGCTCCGACGTGTTCAAGCATGCCAACATGGCCGGCACGGCCAGGCACGGCGGCGTGATCGCGATTGCCGGCGACGACCACATCTCCAAGAGCAGCACCGCGCCGCACCAGAGCGACCATATCTTCAAGGCCTGCGGCCTGCCGGTGTTCTTCCCCTCGAGCGTGCAGGACATCCTGGACATGGGCGTGCACGCCTTCGCCATGAGCCGTTTTTCGGGCGTGTGGTCGGGCATGAAGACGATCCAGGAAGTGGTGGAATCCTCGGCCAGTGTCCAGGTCGACCCCGACCGCGTGAAGATCGTGCTGCCCGAGGATTTCGTCATGCCGCCAGGCGGCCTGCACATCCGCTGGCCCGACCAGCCGCTGGAGCAGGAAGCGCGGCTGATGGATTACAAGTGGTATGCCGCGCTGGCCTATGTGCGCGCCAATCGGCTCAACTACAACGTGATCGAAGGACCGAATGACCGCTTCGGCATCATCGCCAGCGGCAAGGCCTTCAACGATACGCGTCAGGCGCTCGCCGATCTGGGGCTGGACGACGACACCTGCCGCGCCCTGGGCATCCGGCTGCACAAGGTCAACGTGGTGTGGCCGCTGGAAGCCACCATCACGCGCGAGTTTGCGCAGGGCCTGCAGGAAATCCTGGTGGTCGAGGAAAAACGCCAGGTCATCGAATACCAGATCAAGGAAGAGCTCTACAACTGGCGCTCGGATGTGCGGCCCAATGTGCTGGGCAAATTCGACGAGCCCGAGGGGGATGCCACCGGCGGCGAATGGTCGATGCCCAACCCCAGCGAAAACTGGCTGCTGCGGGCCAAGGCTGACCTGACGCCGGCCATCATCGCCAAGGCGATTGCCAAGCGACTGAAGAAGATGGGCGTGAGCAGCGACATCGCCGCGCGCATGGACGCCCGGCTGGCCGTGATCGAAGCCAAGGAAAAGAGCCTGACCGCACTGACGGTGGACACCGGCGAGCGCGCCCCATGGTTTTGCAGCGGCTGCCCGCACAACACCAGCACCCGCGTGCCCGATGGCTCGCGTGCGGTGGCTGGTATCGGCTGCCACTACATGTCAGTATGGATGGACCGCAGCACCACCACGTTCTCCCAGATGGGCGGCGAGGGCGTATCCTGGGTCGGCCAGTCGGCGTTCACGACCGACCAGCACATCTTCGCCAACCTGGGCGACGGCACCTATTTCCACAGTGGCTTGCTGGCGATTCGCCAAAGCATCGCGGCCGGCGTGAATATCACCTACAAGGTGCTCTACAACGACGCAGTAGCCATGACCGGTGGCCAGCAGGTCGGCGAGCGGCCCGAGGGGCATTCCGTATTGCAGATCATGCAGAGCCTGGTGGCCGAGGGCGTGACCAAGCTCGTCATCGTGACCGACCAGCCGGAGAAATACGACGGGGCGAAGCTATCAGACGGTGTCGCCGTGCGCCATCGCGACGAACTGGACCGCATCCAGCGCGAGTTCCGCGAACTCAAGGGCACGACGGCCATCATCTACGACCAGACCTGCGCGACCGAGAAGCGCCGCCGCCGCAAGCGCGGCACCATGGTGGATCCGCAAAAGCGCGTGGTCATCAACGAACTGGTTTGCGAAGGCTGCGGCGATTGCTCCGTGCAGAGCAACTGCCTGAGCGTGGAGCCGGTCGAAACCGAGTTCGGCCGCAAGCGCCGCATCAACCAGAACACCTGCAACAAGGACTACTCCTGCGTGAAGGGGTTTTGCCCGAGCTTCGTCACGGTCGAAGGTGGCCAGTTGAAAAAGCCGAAGAAGGAAAAGAAGGGCGATGTGTCGACCCTGCCGCCGATTCCCGAGCCGGTGCTTCCGGTCGCGGAAAGCGCCTGGGGCATCGTCGTGGGTGGCGTCGGCGGCACTGGGGTCATCACCATCGGCCAGTTGCTGGGCATGGCGGCCCACCTGGAGGGCAAAGGCGTCGTCACGCAGGACGCGGGCGGCCTGGCGCAAAAGGGTGGCGCCACCTGGAGCCACATCCAGATCGCCAATCGCCCTGAAGCCATCTACACCACCAAGGTCGATACCGCCAAGGCGGATCTCGTGATCGGCTGTGACCCGATCGTGGCTGCCAGCAAGTACACCCTGACCGTGATGCAGCCTGGCCGCACCTATGTCGCCATGAACTCGCACAGCACGCCGACCGCGGCCTTCGTCACCAACCCCGACTGGCAGTTCCCCGGCGGCAATTGCGAAGCCGCCGTCAGTGCCGCAGTGGGCGCGGACCATGTCGACGCGTTCGACGCCGAGCAGGTGGCCGTGCAGATGCTGGGCGACTCGATCTACACCAATCCGCTGATGCTGGGCTATGCCTGGCAGAAGGGGCGCGTTCCGCTCTCGCGTGCCGCGCTGCAGCGCGCCATGGAGCTCAATGGCGTGCAGGTCGAGAACAACAAGGCGGCTTTTGAATGGGGCCGCCGCTGCGCCCATGATCTTGCCGCGGTGCAGGCCCAGTTCAAGGCCGCCCAGGTCATCCAGTTTGTGAAGAAGCCTTCGCTCGGCGAGATGACCGCCAAGCGGGTCGAGTTCCTCGTGGGTTACCAGAACGCGGCCTATGCCGAAAGCTACAAGAGCTTTGTCGAGAAGGTTCGTGTCGCCGAAGCGCCGCTGAACTCCACGCGCCTGAGCGAGGCGGTGGCGCGCTACCTGTTCAAGCTGATGGCGTACAAGGACGAATATGAGGTCGCACGGCTGCACACCGATGCGGCCTTCACGCAGAAGATCGCCGACATGTTCGAGGGCGACTACAAGCTGGTGCACCATCTTGCCCCGCCCATGACCGCCAAGAAAAACGACAAGGGCGAATTGGTCAAGCGGCCCTTCGGTCCCTGGATACGCAGCGCGTTCGGTGTTCTGGCCAGGCTCAAAGGGTTGCGGGGCACCGGCTTCGACCTCTTTGGGGGTACGCAAGAGCGCAAGATGGAGCGGGCGCTGATCGTGGAATACCGAGCCTGCATCGAAGAATTGTTGAGCACGCTGCAGCCCGATCGGCTGGCGCTGGCCGTCGAGATCGCGCGCATTCCGGAAGAAATCCGCGGCTATGGCCATGTGAAGCTGCGCCACCTGGAGGCTGCCCGCAAGAAGTGGGGCGTCCTGATGCAGCAGTGGCGCAACCCGCAAGCCGGACGGCTTGCCGCCTGAACCCCGGGCGCCGACGGAGCTGTCTTTTTTCAGCACGACGGCGCGCGGCGTCTCGGTGTTTTCCCGGAAGCAGCCTTGGGCTGCGCCCGGTTACAGCCGTCTAGTGGCCGGTGGGCCGCATACAATCCCAGATCTTCCGCCTTGCCGCACAGAAACGTGTGTGGCTTGCCTGCGGGCTTTTGTTTTGCTCATCCGTTGTGGAGTCGCCGTGTTCATTTCTTCCGCTATCGCCCAAACCGCACCCGCTGCTGCCTCTTCCGGCGGCGACATGATGTCGTCGCTTACAGGTATGTTGCCGCTGGTGCTGATGTTTGTGGTGCTTTATTTTGTGATGATCCGCCCCCAGATGAAAAAGCAGAAGGAGCACCGCACGATGATCGAGGCGCTGGCCAAGGGCGATGAAGTGATTACTGCCGGCGGCCTGCTGGGCAAGGTCACCAAGCTGGGTGACGGCTACCTCGGGGTCGAGATTTCGGGCGGCGTTGAGGTCCAGTTGCAGCGCAGCGCCGTGGTGCAAGTGTTGCCCAAGGGCACGATTAAATAACCGGAAGCCGGGAACCAGACGCGATCATGAACCGATATCCGGTGTGGAAGTACGCGATCATCGTGATCGCGCTGCTTCTGGGGGCTTTGTACACACTCCCCAATTTCTTCGGCGAAGCGCCGGCTGTGCAGATTTCTGCCGGCAAGCCCGCCATCAAGGTGGATGCGACCACCATGGCCCGTGTCGAAGAGGCGTTGAAGGCCGCAGGCATTGCCTCCGAGCGGATCAGCCTGGAAGGCAGCTCGGTCAAGGCGCGGTTTGATTCCACCGACACCCAGCTCAAGGCCAAGGACGCGATCCAGAAAGCGCTGGTCGCCGACCCCGCCGATCCCGGCTACGTGGTGGCGCTGAACCTGCTCTCGCAGTCGCCATCGTGGCTCACTTCGCTGCGGGCGGTGCCGATGTATCTGGGGCTGGACCTGCGCGGTGGCGTGCACTTCATGCTGCAGGTGGACATGCAGGCGGCGCTGACCAAGAAGACCGAGTCCCTGGCCGGAGACATCCGCACCACATTGCGCGAGAAAAACGTGCGCCACAGCGGCATCAGCCGCAACGCCCAGGCGATCGAGATCCGCGCGCGCGACAGCCAGACGGTGCAAGCCATCCAGCGCGTGCTGCAGGACCAGTTTGCCGATCTGCAGGCCGTGGATGTGCCCGAAGGCACGGAATACAAGTTGACGGCCACCATCAAACCGGAAGCCGCGCGCCGGGTGCAAGACCAGGCGCTCAAGCAGAACATCACCACCCTGCACAACCGCATCAATGAGCTGGGTGTCGCCGAGCCGGTGATCCAGCAGCAAGGCCTGGACCGCATCGTCGTGCAGTTGCCCGGCGTGCAGGATACGGCCAAGGCGAAGGACATCCTGGGCCGCACCGCCACGCTGGAAGTGCGCATGGTCGATGAAAGCGCAGAGGCGCGTTCGGCCGAACTCGGTACCGCGGCCGTGCCCTTCGGCAGCGAGCGCTATCTGGAACGCAGCGGACAGCCGGTGGTCGTCAAGAAGCAGGTGATCCTGACGGGCGAAAACCTCACGGATGCGCAACCCGGCTTCGACACGCAAACGCAGGAAGCCGCGGTCCACCTGACATTGGACGCCAAGGGCGCACGCATCTTCAAGGATGTGACGCGCGAGAGCGTGGGCAAGCGCATGGCCATCCTGCTGTTCGAAAAGGGCAAGGGCGAAGTGGTCACCGCACCGGTGATCCGTTCGGAAATCGCCGGTGGCCGCGTGCAGATCTCCGGCCGCATGACCACCTCGGAGGCGCATGACACGGCCTTGCTCCTGCGCGCCGGATCCCTGGCGGCGCCGATGGAAATCATCGAGGAGCTGACCATCGGGCCGACCCTCGGTGCCGACAACATCGAAAAAGGCTTCAAGAGCGTGAAGTACGGTTTTCTCGCCGTGACGCTGTTCATGTGCATGTACTACCTGCTGTTCGGGGTGTTCTCCAGCATCGCCCTGGCCTTCAACCTGCTGCTGCTGGTGGCGGTGCTGTCGATGCTGCAGGCTACTCTGACACTGCCGGGCATGGCGGCCATGGCGCTGGTGCTGGGCATGGCCATCGACGCCAACGTGCTGATCAACGAGCGTGTGCGCGAGGAGTTGCGCAACGGCGCCTCGCCGCAGGCGGCCATCCATGCCGGCTACGACCGCGCCTGGGCCACCATCCTGGACTCGAACGTCACCACACTGATCGCCGGCGTCGCCTTGCTGGCCTTCGGTTCCGGCCCGGTGCGGGGCTTCGCCGTCGTGCATTGCCTGGGCATCCTGACCAGCATGTTCTCGGGCGTGTTCTTCTCGCGCGGCCTGGTCAACTTGTGGTACGGTAGGCAGAAGAAACTCAAGAGCGTGTCGATTGGCACGGTGTGGCGGCCGCAGGCGGACACCGCAGTCAAGTCAAGCTAGGGAGCGCCAAGCATGGAATTTTTCAAGATCCGACGCGACATCCCGTTCATGCGGCATGCGCTCATTTTCAACGTCATTTCATTCGCCACCTTTGCGCTGGCGGTGTTCTTCCTGTTCTCGCGCGGACTGCACCTGTCGGTGGAATTTACCGGCGGCACGCTCATGGAGGTCAGCTACACGCAGGCTGCCGACGTGCCGAAGATCCGCACCACAGTGGCGGACCTGGGTTTCAACGATGTTCAGGTGCAGAACTTCGGCACCACGCGCGACGTGCTGATTCGCATGCCCGTGCAAAAGGGCGTGACTTCGGCGCAGCAAAGCGAGAAGGTCATGGCCGCCCTCAAGGCGGGCGATCCGACGGCCAATCTGCGCCGCACCGAGTTCGTGGGCCCGCAGGTGGGCGATGAGTTGGCCACCGACGGACTCAAGGCGCTGGCCTTCGTGGTGGCCGGCATCATGCTGTACTTGGCCATGCGTTTCGAGTGGAAGTTCGCGGTTGCGGCGATCATCGCCAACCTGCATGACGTGATCATCATCCTGGGCTTCTTCGCGTTCTTCCAGTGGGAGTTCTCGCTGCCAGTGTTGGCCGCCGTGCTGGCCGTGCTGGGTTACTCGGTGAACGAATCGGTGGTCATTTTCGACCGGATCCGCGAGAACTTCCGGCGCTACCGCAAGATGACGCCGATGCAGATCATCGACAACGCGATCACCTCGACCATCAGCCGCACCATCATCACCCATGGCTGCACCCAGATCATGGTGTTGTCGATGCTGCTGTTCGGCGGCGCCACCCTGCATTACTTCGCCCTGGCCCTGACGATCGGCATCTGCTTTGGCATCTATTCCTCGGTGTTCGTGGCAGCGGCCATCGCGATGTGGCTGGGTATCCACCGCGAAGACCTGATCAAGGGCACCACGTCCAAGAAGGATGGGGATCCCAACGACCCGAATGCGGGCGCGACGGTCTGATTCGAACCTGACGCATGGCCACTTTCTCATCGGGCTCCATGGAAAAACAGCTGGCGCGCCAGACGCGCGAGCGTTTTGTGGCAGATGCCAGCCGGGCCTTGATAGAGATCGGTACGGCGGTGCAGGAGCATTTGCTGCGGCTCCTGGACCAGCCCTCCAACCTGCGAGAAATGCAGAATCGCCGCGATGCCTGGACCTTGTACCAGCAGCATCGGCAGGCGTGGCTGGACGGTACGCTCAGGGCCTGGCAGCGTGCGCTGCAGCCGCAGACGGCAACTGCCAAGGCGCGCCTGAGCGAGCCGAGCCTCGAGTTACTGGGCGATGAGGTCATGGAGAACAAGATCCTCGCCTCCCGCCTGGGGCGCGCCGTCCTCGAAAGAGTCGTCGGTGAGTTCGACGATGTGCGGGTTCGCCTGGAGTACCTTGAAGGCGAGGACTTGCCGGAGCACGACATCCTGCGGCCCGAGGTGCTGGCCTTGCTCACCGTGGAGCAGTGGGCCGGCTCCGGCTTGCCGCGCACCGCGCTGCAAACCGTGGGTGACTTGATCCAGACGGACTTCGCCGAGCTTTTGCTGAAGGCTTACCAAAAGAGCAATGAGTTCCTGATCGGCCGTGGCGTGATGCCGCAGATCGATCTGCATGCGCGGGTCAAGCGGCCGGTGTCCAGCGAGCCGCCGCATATCAGTCGCAGCGCCGCGCTGTCCACCCCGCGCCAGCCGCCGGGCAGAGCGCCGGGAAGAGCACCGGATAGCGGCGGTCATAGCTCGGGCGGCAAGCTCGATACTGGTGGTGGGATGGCCGCGCAGGGCCGTCGCCCACCTTATGGCGGTGCGCAGGACGAAACGCGCATGATGACGAACACGACGCCGCTGGCGCGCGCGCGCATGCGTGCCCAGGGCGTAATCGGGCAACTCAAGCGCTTGCTGATCGACAACGTCGCTGACTACGACGTGACCTCTCACCAGCAGGCATCGCCCGCGTTGGCCCAGGCCCTGGCCGCAAGGCCGATGGCGCGTGGCCCGGTCGGGTATGCCGGTGGTGCGGCTGCGGCGGGCCATACTGTGGTCGAGGACTACAGTCCCGCAGGGCTTGCGCAGGTCGCCGGTTCGCTGCGTGACCACACGGCCGAACTCAAGAAAAAGGCTTCTACAGCCTCCGAGAAGGCGACGATCGAGGTGGTGGCGCTGATGTTCCAGAGCATCCTGGCCGAGGAGCGCATTCCGCCATCCGTGCGGGTCTGGTTTGCGCGCTTGCAGGTGCCGGTATTGCGTGTCGCGCTGGCCGAGCCGGAATTCTTCGGTACGGTCAACCATCCGGCACGCCAGCTGATCGACCGTATGGGATCTTGCGTCATGGGCTTCGACGCCAGTGCGATCGGCGGCACGGCGCTCGAATCGGAAATCAGGCGCGTGGTGCAAGTCATCGAGCAGTACCCCGAGACGGGCAAGCGTGTCTTCCAGTTGGTCTATGAGGAATTCCAGAAATTCCTCTCGAAGTTCCTGACCGAAAAGGGGGCAACGCAAAAAGTCGTGAGCGTGGCCCAGCAGGTCGAGCAAAAAGAAACCTTGGCCATCCAGTACACGATCGAGCTGCGCAACATGCTCAAGGATGTTCCGGTGCGCAGCGAAATCCGGGACTTCCTGTTCAAGGTCTGGGCCGAGGTGTTGGCGCTGGCCGCAATCCGCAGCGGCGCCCAGCATGCCGATACCGTGGCCTTGAAGAAGGCCGCCACCGACCTGCTCTGGGCCGCCAGCGCCAAGCCCAACCGCAGCGACCGGGCCCGTGTGATCCAGGATCTGCCCCAATTGCTGGTGCGGCTGCGCCAGGGCATGACCTTGCTGGGCCTGGACACCACCAAACAGGAGGGGCACCTCAAGGTCATCAGCGATACGCTTGCGGACGCCTTCCTGTCCAAGACAGAAGCGATTCCGCAAGCACGGATCGAGGCCATGGCCAAGCGGCTGGCCAATCTTGAGGATTTTGTGAGCGACGACGGCATGGGCGATTTGCCGCTGGACGCCGAGAGCATCGAACTGATGCTGGGTATCGACGCCTCGTCCATCAATGTGGTGGCCGACGGTGGCTCCAAGCCCACCGATGCCATGACCGCCTGGGCACTGGAGTTGCAGCCGGGCCACTGGTTCACGCTGGAGCACAACGGCAAGGTCAAGCAGGTGCAGTTCGCTTGGCGCAGCGACCGCAAGCAGCTGCACCTTTTTGCGGCCATGGACGGCAGCAGCTATCTGATACAGATTCGGCGGCTTGCGGCTTACCTGCAGGCCGGTCTGCTGCTACCCCAAGAGGAAGAGGCGTTGACATTGCGCGCCACGCGCAATGCGCTGGCCAAGCTGGATGCGAATCCCGAACGCTTACTGAACTAAGCGACCTTGGGACTAGGCTAGTGCGCGACGCGATCCGATGCGTCGTCGCAAAGCTCGTCGAGCACGAGCGCGTCGGGCTCTTCTCCGAAACTCCAGTAGACCATCAGCACCACGACCTTGAGGTCGTCCAGCGCAATCGGGTCGCCGCGCGCGGCCATGGCACGGTCCACGACGATCTCGCGCATGGTGGCCGGCAAGACGCCGGCACTTTCGAGAAAACTCAAGAAACCCAGGCATTCGGCGCCAAGGTGGTCCTGTTCGGCGATCGAATACACACGCTGGCTGTGCGGTGACTGCTGCAGAACGGCGGGCGCGCGGTCAATGGCGGATGCTGCGGTGGAGGTGGTGCGGCCCGCGCTCTGCGCAGCCAGGTTCAGCCCGTCGAGCCAAGCCAACGCCTCCTGGATTTCCTCGGCCTCGAAGCCGACAGCGCTCAACTTGCGCCCCAGCTGATGCAGCTCGGGGCAAGCGTCGCCTCTCCAGTAATTTTCGTAGACGAACACCAGCACGTCGATCATGGCCCCAATATAGCGCAGAACGCCGGAAGCTGGAAAAGTGGTTTTAGGCGGTTCCGACGCGCTGAAACAAGCCGCCGGGCAGGCGCGCCACGTCGCCGCTCAACTCAAGCTCCAGCAAGCGGACTTGCAATTGCGCCGCGTCCATGCCGGTGCGGGCGACCAGTGCATCGAGGCTGACTGGATCGAAACCCAGCTGGGCCAGTAGCTCGCTTTGCGCAGTTCCCGCTTCGGGTTGGTGATCGGCCTGCCGCGCCTGGGGCCGCGCACCTGGCGCGGCAGGTACTTTCAGTTCTTCCAGCACGTCTTGCGCCGACTCCACCAGCTTGGCCCCTTGCTTGATCAACGCATGGCAGCCGCACGATTGAGGGGAATGGATTGAGCCGGGGACCGCGAATACGTCCCGGCCCTGCTCCGACGCCATGCGGGCGGTGATCAGCGAGCCGGAGCGCAGCGCTGCCTCTACCACCAGTGTGGCCTGGGAAAGACCCGAAATGATCCGGTTGCGCTTGGGGAAATTTTCGGCCAGCGCGGGCGTTCCCAAGGGAAATTCGCTGAGCAGCAGGCCCTGTTGCGCGATGCGGTGCGCCAACTCCAGGTGCCTCTTGGGATAAACGCGGTCCAGGCCGGTGCCCACCACGGCAATCGTGGCGAGCGGGTTCGCGCCTGGGCTGGCGCCGTCCAGCGCGCCTTGGTGGGCGGCGCCGTCGACGCCGAGCGCCAGGCCGGAAACCACGGTCAGCCCTGCCTCACTCAAGGCCTTGGCAAACTCGCGTGCATTGAATTCACCCTGCGGCGTGGGATTGCGGCTACCGACAATGGCGATGTTGCGTGAAATGTCACCGATCCAATCCTGCGCATCACCGCCGCCATCACGCGCAAAGGCCGGGCACACGCCCATTGCGTAGAGCATCAGCGGCGGATCCTCGATGTTCAGCAGAGAGCCCGGAAATCGTGCGTCGCCAATGGTCATGATCGCCCGATGGCCGCCCGTGGCGTCGGGCGTTGACAGCCATTGGTGGGTGGTCTCCAGCAAGTTGGCGATTCCAGGCGGCTCCGACAGCAAGGCGGTGGCCTGCGCCGGCCCCACCACCTGGCGCAGAGCCGAAGCGGGCTGCGCAAAGATGGCCTGCGGCAGGCCGAAGGCCGCGAGCAGCTTTCGCGCTGTACCGTTCCCGATTCCGGTACTCAGCGTCAGGCGCAGCCAGGCCGCGAGCTCATCAAGCTCCATCGATGAAGGCCAGGAGATTCGTGGCGGGCGTCGATTAACGCGGATTGACCAGGCGGTCGCCGACCTTGACGCCGGACTTGATTTCAAGAATCAAGGCGTAGGAAACCTTCTCGAACGGACGGAACACCATCAGCAATCCGTTGCGCTCGTCGGGCAGCTTGATCATTGGTCGCGCGGGGTCGGTTTTGTCGACGACCCGGCCGCCGTCGCTCAGGATGGCCATGACATGGCCGCTTTCGATGCCGTCCTTGGTGCCGCGGTTGATGGCCACCACCTGGTTCTGGGCCGCATTCGCCACCACGCTGCTGCCGTAGATCGACACGATGCGCGCACCTTCGATTTGCATGGCCGGGGCGCGCGGGGCGTAGCTTTGCAGTTGGCGGGGAGGCTCGGGCAGCAGCCGGTCGCCAACGCGCATTTCTTCCTTGCCCGCAACGATGTCGATGGTGGCCGGGACCACATCTATCTGGACCTTGCCGTCCTTGTCCTTGGTTTCCTGGGTGGATTCGCTGCGCGCCAGCGATGCCTTGCCCACATATTGGGCCTCATAGCCCAGGATTTCTCCTGTGCCGGGGTCCTTCAGGGGTGTTGCGTTGCGGAAAACGCGGTAGTCCAGCGGCTTGCCGGGGGCGTCGCTCAACGGGGCGGAGGCGTCGCCGCGCGCATAGGCGCGATTGCCGCGCGTAATGAGCACGCGTTCTTCTTGCGTTGCAACAATGCGTGGCGCTTTTGCGTACGCGATCTCGTCCACCACGATGGGCTCGGCCAGGAAGGGCTCGATCAGGTGGGTCTTCAGGGTGGGGATGGCACTGTCGGCCAGGGATTCGTAACGTGTGCGCGGCGATACGCGAATGGTTTGGGTCGGAATGTTTCCGGCGCCCTGGGGAGTGCCTGCCCGCAAGCGCGCGCGGCCGTCTTTTTTCTCGAGGTAAAGCTGTTGGCCCGGATAGATCAGGTGCGGGTTGCGGATGTCCTCCATATTCATGCCCCACAGTTCGGGCCAGCGCCATGGGCTTTGGAGGAACAAGCCAGAGATACCCCACAAAGTGTCGCCGCGCTTGACGGTGTAGCTGTCTGGCGCGTTTGGCGCCAGTTCACTCAAGGGCACACCGAGTTGGGCCACCTGCTCGGCGGTGGCGCGCTGCGCCGGCGCTATGGGAAAATTCTGGGCGGAAACCGCGCCGGCTCCCAGCATGCCGGCTAGTACCGCCGCAGCGACCGCTCCCGTCCTACACTTGATCTTTTCTTGCATTGCAAAGCCCCTGGGCTGGTGCCGGGGAGCTTGCCGAACGGCTTGGAATCCCGGCGAAAATCTTGACAAATTACACACGATTTTGCGCTCAAGCCCTTGATTGAGCAACGAATATTGGCTTGCGAGCCTGCGAGCGCCCGCAAAAGTGGCGAAAATAGCGACATCTTTTTCGAGTTCCCCATGGCTTTACTCCCGATTCTTTGCTATCCCGATCCCAAGCTGCACAAGGTTGCCAAGCCGGTGCGCGCAGTCGATGCCCGTATCCAGGAACTGGTCACCGACATGCTGGAGACCATGTATGACGCCAGCGGCATCGGGCTGGCCGCAACCCAGGTCGACGTGCATGAGCGGGTGATCGTGATCGACGTTTCCGAAGAGCGCAACGAACCGTTGGTGCTGATCAATCCTGAAATCACCTGGGCCAGCGCAGAAAAACAACAGAGTGACGAAGGCTGCCTGTCCGTTCCGGGGATTTACGATGGCGTCGAGCGCGCGGCGCAAATCAAGGTGGTGGCGCTGGACCGCGATGGCCAGTCTCGCGAGATCCAGGCGAAAGGCCTGCTGGCCGTGTGCATCCAGCATGAGATGGACCATCTGATTGGCAAGGTGTTTGTGGAATACCTGTCGCCCTTGAAGCGCAATCGCATCAAGACCAAAATGATCAAGGCGAAGCGGGACGCGGTCAGGGCCTGAGCACCGAGTGCCTGGCTACCAACCCGGCGCCAGTCAGGAGAAAAACCATGCGAGCACTTATTTCCATCGGATCGGTAGCGGCCGTCCTGGCCGCATTGGCCGGCTGCGCCTTGAATCCGTTCGCCGTTACTCCCGGGATGTCGCGTGAACAAGTGGTCTCCAAACTGGGCAAGCCGAGCAACGCCATCGCGGTCAGCGCGGGCGAGCGCCTGCAGTATTCGCTGCAACCCTCGGGACGGTTCGCCGTCATGGTGGACCTGGATTCCGCAGGCCGCGTGATCCAGGCGCGCCAGGTACTGACCCTTGCGGAGTTCTCGCGCATCGAGCTGGGCAAGTGGACGCGCGGTGACATCGAGCGCGAGTTCGGCCGGCCAGCCATGGTGGACCATGTCACGGCCTGGAAGGGCGATGTCATGACCTACCGCTGGTCCGATGGCAGCGACATGTTCTTCTGGGTCTACCTCGATGGCCAGGGCGTGGTCCAGCGCACGCAGCAAGGCATGGAGTTCTACAACGCTCCGGACCGGATGTAGGGCCCTAGTCCGATGCGCGTCATATTCGCCGGTACGCCCGAATTTGCCCGAACCGCACTGCAGCACCTGCATGCCGCCGGCTTCACCATCGCCCTGGTATTGACCCAGCCAGACCGGCCAGCGGGCCGCGGCATGAAGCTGCAGGAGTCTGCCGTCAAGCAGCTGGCGCTGAGCCATGACATTCCCGTTGCGCAGCCGCGCAGCCTGCGCCTGGACGGCAAGTATCCGGACGATGCGTATGCCGCGCGCGCCGCCATTGAAGCGGCGCAGGCCGACGTCATGGTGGTCGCGGCCTACGGGCTGATCCTGCCGCAGTGGGTACTTGATGCGCCGCCGCGGGGATGCCTGAATATCCATGCCTCCTTGCTGCCGCGCTGGCGCGGCGCCGCGCCGATCCATCGCGCCATCGAAGCCGGTGACACGCAGACCGGCATCACCATCATGCAGATGGACGCCGGGCTGGACACTGGCGACATGCTGCTCGTGGAAAAGCTCCCCATTGCTGCGGCCGACACCACGGGCACGTTGCACGACAAGCTCGCCGTCTTGGGCGGCCGCCTCATCGTTGAGGCGCTGGAGATCGCGGCCTGCGGTGGCTTGCCACGGACGAAGCAGCCCGAAGCGGGCGTGACCTATGCGCACAAGATCGAGAAAGCCGAGGCGGCCGTCGATTGGTCTTTGCCCGCCGAAGTGATTGAGCGGCGTGTCCGCGCGTTCGACCCTTTCCCTGGCGCATTCACGCAACTCGGCGCGGAGGTCGTGAAGCTATGGCGTTGTGAGGTAGAAGAGCGAGAAGAGCGCGAGCCGCTGCAGGCAAGCCCCGGCACGATCCTGCAAGCGGATGCGGCGGGCGTGCGCGTGGCTTGCGGCCAGGACGTATTGCGTTTCACAGAGCTGCAGCGTGCCGGCGGCAAGCGCCTGGGCGCGGCAGACTTCTTGCGCGGCTTCACGCTCGCACCGGGCATGATTTTCGAGAAACTGGATCGCTAGTGTTTTTCCTCCGTTCCCATTACACCCAACCGGAATTCAAAGCCGGCGCGCGCGATATGTGGCCCCAGGCACCGGGCATTGCCGCGTGGGGGCTGATGACCGGCGTTGCGATGGTCAAGTCGGGCATGAGCGTGTTCGAATCCCTGCTGATGGCCTTGCTGGTGTTTGCCGGCAGCTCGCAGCTAGCCTCCATTCCCTTGATCGTGGCCGGCGCGCCGCTCTGGGTGATCCTGGCGACGGGTTTTTGCGTGAACCTGCGCTTTGTCGTATTCAGCCTGCACCTGCGGCCTTACCTCATGCATTTGCCCTTGTGGCAGCGGCTCACCCACGGCTACCTTACGGCTGATTTGAGTTACGTGCTCTTCACCAAACGCTTTCCCAAGCCGGCGCGCGAGCGCTCGCAGCAGCGTGCCCAGGAGGCGTATCTGGCGGGCAACTGCTGCGTCAATTGGTCCAGCTGGGTTGGCGCCAGCGTGGTCGGCGTGGCGCTGGCCAATTTCATTCCCACGCGGTGGGGGCTGGGCTTTGCCGGCATTCTGTGCCTGGTGGGCATCCTGTGCTCGCTGGCCAGCACCCGGCTGCGCATTGTCTCGGCCGCCGTGGCCGGGGCGGCGGCGGTCGCGGCCTACGCGTTGCCCTTGAAGCTCAACATCGTGGTGGCGATCGCGGCGGCCGTGCTGCTGTGCCTGACACTGGAACGGCGGCCACCGCCACCGGCCGTGCAGGGAGAAGCGGCATGAGCGGTACCGACCTCTGGACCCTCGCCACCATTGCCGGCCTGGCCTGTGTGACCGTGCTGGCGCGCAGCTTCTTCTTCATCTCGAACCGCTCTTGGAGCCTGCCCCATTGGGCCCAGCGCGGCCTGCAATACGCGCCCATCGCCGCGCTCGCGGCCGTGGTGGTGCCCGAAGTCGTGATGACGCAGGGCCAGCTCATCGGCAGCTTGGCCGATGCCCGCGTGTTTGGTGCGTTCGTCGGCGCGCTGGCCTACTACTGGCGGCGTGACGTGCTGGTCACCATCGTGGCCGGCATGGCGGTCTATCTGCCTTTGCACCTGGGGCTGGGCTGGTAAGCGCGTCCCTAGAATCACAACATCAGCTGTTTTCCTAACCAAGCTCCGCCATGAACGTCCTGCGCTTCTCCGAACTCTGTGCCCAAGGCAAGGCCAAAGGCCAACGCGTTTTTATCCGTGCCGACCTGAATGTGCCGCAAGACGATGCCGGTAACATCACCGAAGACACGCGCGTGCGCGCTTCGGTGCCCTGCATCCAGATGGCGCTGCAGGCCGGAGCGGCCGTCATGGTCACGTCGCACCTGGGACGCCCGACCGAAGGCGAGTTCAAGCCCGAGGATTCGCTCGCGCCCGTGGCCAGGCGGCTGGGCGAGCTGCTGGGGCGCGAGGTTGCGTTGCTGGCGAACTGGGTCGACGGCGTGGACGTGAAGCCCGGCGAGCTTGTCCTGCTGGAAAACTGCCGCCTCAACAAGGGCGAGAAAAAGAACAACCCCGAACTTGCGCAAAAGATGGCTGCCCTGTGCGACATCTTCGTGCATGACGCCTTCGGCACCGCGCACCGCGCAGAAGCCTCGACCTACGGCATCGCGCAGTACGCCAAGCTGGCTTGCGCCGGCCCGCTGCTGGCGGCCGAGATCGACGCCATCGGCAAGGCGCTGGCCAACCCCAAGCGCCCGCTGGCGGCGATCGTGGCCGGCAGCAAGGTCAGCACCAAGCTCACCATCCTGCAAAGCCTGGCGAAGAACGTGGACCAGCTCATCGTCGGCGGCGGCATTGCCAACACCTTCATGTTGGCGGCAGGCCTGAAGATCGGCAAGTCGCTGGCCGAGGCCGATCTGGTGGGTGAAGCCCGGGCAGTGATCGAGGCCATGAAGGCGCGCGGCGCCGAAGTGCCGATTCCCACCGACGTGGTGACGGCCAAGAGCTTCTCCGCCGATGCGCCCGCCACCGTCAAGGCCGCAACCGACGTGGCCGATGATGACCTGATCCTGGACATCGGCCCGCAAACTGCGGCAAGGCTGGCCGCGCAGCTCAAGGGCTGCGGCACCATCGTCTGGAACGGTCCGGTGGGCGTGTTCGAGTTTGCCGCCTTTGAAAACGGCACCAAGGTCATTGCCCAGGCGATCGCCGAAAGTCCCGCGTTCTCGATCGCGGGTGGCGGCGACACGCTGGCCGCCATTGCCAAGTACGGCATTGAAAAGCAGGTCGGCTACATCTCCACCGGCGGCGGCGCTTTCCTTGAGATTCTCGAAGGGAAGACCTTGCCCGCATTCGAGATCCTGCAAAAACGCGCGGCGGGTTAGCCTGCCAGGCTTGAAAGGGTGAAAGACTTTCACCCGGGAGGCGGGGTTTTCGTACCTGACATGTAACGCGGTTCCTGCCAGAATCCGAAACTTAATTACATCGAAAGACACCATGCCCCGTCGCGCCACCAAAATCGTTGCCACCCTTGGTCCCGCGTCCAGCGAACCTGGTTTGCTGGAGCAGATGATCCGTGCCGGTGTCAATGTGGTGCGGCTCAACTTCAGCCACGGCACGGCGCAGGACCATATCGACCGGGCCGCCCTGGTGCGCGAGGCCGCACAGCGCGCAGGCCGCGAAGTGGCCATCATGGCCGACTTGCAAGGCCCCAAGATCCGCGTCGGCAAGTTTGCCGAGGGCAAGGTCATGCTGGAGCCGGGCGCCAAGTTTGTGCTGGACGCGTCCCGCACCGAGCTGGGCGATCTGGGCGGCGTCGGCCTGGACTACAAGGAGCTGCCCCGCGACGTGAAGGCCGGCGACATGCTGCTGCTCAACGACGGCCTGATCGTGCTCGCCGTCGACGCGGTGCGCGGCGAAGAAGTGTTCACCACCGTCAAGCTAGGCGGCGAGTTGTCCAACAACAAGGGCATCAACAAGCAGGGCGGCGGCTTGACCGCGCCGGCGCTGACAGCCAAGGACATGGAAGACATCCGCACCGCGATGAGTTTCCAGGCCGACTACGTGGCCGTGAGCTTCCCCAAGAACGCAACCGACATGGAAATGGCGCGCCAGCTGTGCAATGTGGCCGCGGCCGAGTACCGCCACAAGCCGGGCCTGATCGCCAAGATCGAGCGCGCCGAGGCCATCCCCCATCTTGAGGCGATTCTGGAGGCCAGCGATGGCATCATGGTCGCGCGCGGCGACCTCGCGGTGGAGGTGGGCAATGCCACTGTGCCGGCCTTGCAAAAGCGCATGATCAAGCTGGCCCGCCTGCACGACAAGGTGGTGATCACCGCCACGCAGATGATGGAGTCCATGATCACCAACCCGGTGCCGACGCGCGCCGAGGTGAGCGACGTGGCCAACGCCGTGTTGGACGGCACCGACGCCGTGATGCTGTCGGCTGAAACCGCCGCCGGCAAATACCCGCTCGAGACCGTCAAGGAAATGGCGAATATCTGCCAGGCCGCCGAAGCCGCGGAAGACGTGGAGCTGGACGCCGATTTCACCGGCCAGACCTTCGGCCGCATCGACCAGTCGATCGCCATGGGGGCGCTGTTCACGGCGCACCACCTGGGCGCCAAGGCGATCGTGGCCATGACCGACAGCGGCTCGACCGCGCTGTGGATGAGCCGCCACCGCATTCATGTGCCGATCTACGCGCTGACGCCGAAGATCGCCACCCAGCGCAAGATGGCGCTGTACCGCAACGTGCGCCCGCTGCTCATGGATTCGAGCAGCGACCGCGACACCGCGCTCAGCCAGGCCGAGACCCACCTCAAGAAACGCGGCATCGTCGGCAGCGGTGATGTCTACGCCATTACCTGCGGCGAGCCGATGGGGGCGCCCGGCGGCACCAACATGCTCAAGATCTGCAAGGTGGACTGAAACTGCCGGCCGGCGGTCTGCGTACTGCCGGATATGCGCACAACACCCAAACCCTCGCCCGCGGCTGTTCCGGATTTGGCGCGGCGATCGGGCTTGCTGGCCATCCTGGCGACGCTGCTGTCAGGCTGCTCCGCCGCTGGCGTGCTGGACAGCCTCGTGGCCCACGACACCTACCGGGGCGAACAGGGCCTGCCCTACGGCCCCGATCCGCGCCAACGCGTGGATATTTTCCGACCGCTGCAGGCAGCGCCGTCCGGCACGGCCGGTTACCCGGTCGTAGTCTTCTTTTACGGCGGCGCCTGGACCCGCGGCAATCGCGCCGACTACCGCTTTGTTGGCGAGGCGCTGGCGGCCCACGGCGCCATCGCCGTCCTTGCGGACTACCGGCTCAGCCCGCAGGTGCGCTACCCGGAATTCCTGCAAGACAGTGCCCTGGCCGTGCGCTGGGTATTTGACCAGGCGACGGCGCTGGGCGGCGACGGCGCGCAGATCTTCCTCATGGGCCACAGCGCCGGCGCCTACAACGCGGCGATGCTGGCGCTGGACCCACGGTGGTTGCGCGCCGTGCAATTGGAGCCGGCGCGCCTGGCCGGCTGGATCGGGATCGCCGGCCCCTATGATTTTTTGCCGATCCGCAATCCGGACGCCCAGGTCGCCTTCAACTGGCCTGACACTTCGCCCGAGACCCAGCCCATCGCCCATGCGTCCGCCAAGGCGCCGCGGGCCTTGCTGCTGGGGGCGAGTACCGACGACCTGGTGAATCCGCAGCGCAACACCGTGGGGCTGGCGCAACGATTGACCGCACTGGGGGCCAGTGCCACCGTGCAACTGTTCGGTGGCGTCAGCCACACCACCATCCTGGCCTCGATGGCCCGGCCGCTCAACTGGCTCGCGCCGGTGCTGCCAGAGGTGCTGGGTTTTCTCGGCCTGCCGCGCCAGTCGTCGTAGTCGGTGGTTTGGGGGGCCTGGAGGGCGCTCCATGCCGGCGGCCGACACGGCGCATGGCGATGTCCAGCGCCCACGCGCTTGCCCAGCAAAACCAGGCGGTCCACGCGGTATGGCTCATGTAGTGCGCCCCGCGCGCTTGTTGCGCCAGGCCGAGTACCAGGCCTGAGATCAAGGCGGAGGCGAGCCAAATCCGTGCCTGCCGTGGCGCGTCGCGGCACAGCGCAAAGTACCCGCCAACAAAGGCAAACCCGGCCGAGGCATGGCCGGCGGGAAAACAGCGGCCGCTGCCGCTGTCCGCCACGCCCCAGCGCCAATGCGAGACATACCGAGCGACCCCGCCAAATGCCTCCAGATCCCAGGGGCAGCTGCTGCGGCTGGTCTGTTTGAGAAGGCTGACCGCCAACAATCCGGCCAGCGTGCTCACGACCAGCTGCAATCGCTGGCGTCGGTCCAACCGGTTCAGCACGCCCGTGGGCCACCAGACGCCGGCGACCAGCCAGAGCGCCGGCAGCCAAACCAGGCGTCGCGCGCCGTCGTGCAGCACGGCGCCCAGCAGCCAGTGCTCGCGCAGGCCAAAGCCGCTGGCGTTGCCGAACCAGTGCGCCATGGCGAGATCCAGGCCGGTAGCGTCCCACCCCAGCAGGGTCGACAAGCAGACCAGGGTCCATAGCAGGTGCTGTGGAGCGGCGGGGGATTTCATGAAGGCGTTCCAAGCGCTGCCGTGCAGCGAACGGGATGCTACAGGCGCGCGCTGAACGGCGCCTGAATCAGCCGGCCGCGTGTCGGTGCATCGCGTGCCTGCCAGCCCTGGCCGGTTGGCACCGGCTAAAATCCCCACAGTTACCGGGTGGTTACCAACCACGGCGGATCGGCTTTACCCCTCTCTTTACGGACCACCATCATGCCCCTCGTATCCATGCGCGAGCTGCTGGACCATGCTGCCGACAACGGCTACGGCATTCCGGCTTTCAACGTCAACAACCTGGAGCAAGTCCAGGCCGTGATGGAAGCAGCCAAGGAAACCGGCGCACCCGTCATCCTGCAGGCCAGCGCCGGCGCCCGCAAATATGCCGGTGAAGCCTTCATCAAGCACCTGATCCAGGCGGCCATCGAGGCCTATCCGACGATTCCCCTCGTGATGCACCAGGACCACGGCCAAAGCCCCGACGTCTGCCAGGGTGCCATCAACCTGGGCTTCAGCTCGGTGATGATGGACGGCAGCCTGGAGGCCGACGGCAAGACGATCGCCAGCTACGACTACAACGTGGACGTGACCCGCAAGGTGGTGGACCTGGCGCACCGGCTGGGCGTCACGGTCGAGGGCGAGCTCGGCTGCCTGGGCAGCCTGGAAACCATGAAAGGCGACAAGGAAGACGGCCACGGCACCGATGCCACGATGACGCGCGAGCAGCTCCTGACCGACCCGGAGCAGGCCGCCGACTTCGTCAAGCGCACCCAGCTGGACGCGCTGGCCATTGCCATCGGTACCAGCCACGGCGCCTACAAGTTCACGCGCAAGCCCACGGGCGACATCCTCGCCATCGACCGCATCAAGGAAATCAACCGCCGCATCCCCAATACGCACCTGGTGATGCACGGCTCCTCCAGTGTCCCGCAAGACCTTCTGGCGATCATCCGCCAGTACGGCGGCAACATGAAGGAAACCTACGGCGTGCCGGTCGAGGAAATCCAGGAAGCTATCAAGTACGGCGTGCGCAAGATCAACATCGACACCGACATCCGCCTGGCGATGACCGGGGCCGTGCGCCAGTTCCTGGCCGAAAACCCCGAGAAGTTCGATGCTCGCGAATGGCTCAAGCCCGCGCGTGAAGCCGCCAAGCAGATCTGCAAGCAGCGCTACATCCAGTTCGGTTGCGAAGGCCAAGGCCCCAAGATCAAGGGCGAGACACTGCAGGTCGTGGCGGCCAAGTACGGTCAGGGCGCGCTGGCGCAGGTCGTGCACTGAGCAGGCCGCGCCCCAAGCGCGTGGCCTTTTTCTTTGTGTCGATGTAACAAAATGTGGGCCCGACCGGTAACATCGGTCGCATGCAGGTCCGCAGCGCTCCAGAAGAGTCCGTGTCCGGCGCCAAGCCGCGTGGCAGCCACCTGGTGCGCCGGGTCTACCTGCCACGCATGATCGGCGTCGCGCTGTGCGCGTTGTGCATCCTGCCCTCGGTGCCGGCGAGCCCCCTTCCACTGGTGTACTGGCTGCTCACGGCCTACTTCGTGCTCGTGTGGCCGCACCTGGCCTACCAATGGGCGCGCCGTGCGCCCGACCCGCTGCGCGCCGAGAAGATCAACCTCTGG
>DATILI010000280.1:0-7092 GCA_035476635.1 Burkholderiaceae bacterium
GCGGCGTGCGATGAAATGCTTGCGCTGCGGCTGGCCGGCCTCGACAAAATACTGGCGCGCCATCTTCATGGCGGCCTCCATCGCCTCGGAGCCACCACTCACGAAGTACACATGGCTGATGCCGGAAGGGGCGGTGCGAATAAGTTGATGCGCCAGTTGCTCAGCCACCTCGGTGGTGAAGAAACTGGTGTGCGCGTAGGCCAGCTTGTCGATCTGCGCATGCATGGCCGCCAGCACATCGGGGTGGCCGTGGCCCAGGCAGGACACCGCGGCGCCGCCCGAAGCATCGAGGTACTTTTTGCCGCTGGCGTCGGTCAGATAGACACCGTTGCCACTGACCGCGGTGGGCGGCACGTGGTGCAGGTGACGGTGAAACACATGGGTGGTATCGGAACTCATTCTTTCCCTTTGGCTGGTGCGTGGTTCTTGGCGTCGGTCTTTTCCCAGTACGCGCCTTGGCGCGTCAGCTGGCTCTGCGCGGCCTGCAAGTGCGCCAGCACCTTGGCGCCGCCGCGCACGGCAACGGCGGCGGCCAGCGCCTCGGCCAACGCCAGCGCACCGACCATGGACTGGAAATACGAAGAGCCCTGTGCCCTGAAGAGCAGGGTCTGCCCAGCCACCCTGGCCAGCGGCGAGAGCGCGCTGTCGGTCAGCGCCAGCAGGGGAACGCCTTGCTGCACGGCCTGTTCCGCCGCAAGCACGGTCTGGCGGGTGTAGGGCGCGAGCGAAATGGCAACCAGCAAGTCGCGCGGGCCCATGCGCGCCAACTGGTCGGACATGGTTCCGCCCATGTCCTGCACCAGCACGCCATTGGGCGAAAGCAGGCGATAGCTGTAATACAGGTGAAAGGCCAGGCCGTGGCTGGCTCTCAGGCCGAGGAAGTAGACCGTTTGCGCCTTCAGCATCGACAGCGCAGCCTGCTCGAACTGGACCGGCGTATTCAGGCCACATGCCGACGCGGCATTGGCGTGTTGCGCTTCGTTGAGCGCCTCCAGCCAGCCGCTGTCGCGCCGGGCTTCGGCCTGCAGCGCCCGCGCACGCAGCGCATACGCCGCGTCGGGGGCCAGCGCCTGTTGAAAGCGCTGCTTCAGCCCATCGAAGCCGTCGTAACCCAGCGCGCGCGCCAGGCGCGTGAACGTGGCGGGCGCCAACCCCGCGCGGCGGGCGCATTCACGCATCGATTGCATCGCCGCGATACTGGGATGCTCCTCCAGCCAGCGGGCCGCGCGCAGCAACTCGGGGCTCAAGTCCGTGCCGCCGAGGTCAAAGATAGAAGACGTGAAGGAAGATGCGGTCATGAAACATATGTTTCCATTGATATTCAATGTATCACATCTGTTTCAAGCACCCTTTTCTGCAAGGGTCCGGCGAGGTAGCGAAGGGCCGCTTACTTGCGGCGTTCTCGAGGCACGGAACTGTCGAGCCAGACCTTGTAGATTCGGTTGCCCTCTTTCATCTCACGGCGCCTGCGTGTCGCATCAACACGTTTCCACAGCAAAACAGTGGCAATGGGCAAGGCAAGCAGCAGCCCGATGGCCGAAAGCAAAAGCCCGTCAGCAAGATGATCCACGCTGCCTCCTGGCAAGTTCAATGGGAAACGCAATGGGAAATGGAGGACGCATTTTGTTACGATCGCGTCCGTTTGTCGAGCCTAGCCCTTCTTGCGCCGTTCCGCTGCCCTGCGAACTTGCCGGCTACGCCCCTCCAGCACCTGCTGCCGCGCCTGCGCCGCCTTTCGCTTGCGAACTAAGTTGACGGCCAGCCGGACGGCAACAAAGGTCATGCCAAAAGCCACCGCCGCGATAAGAACGCCCGAAATGCCACCACCCATAATTTAACAATCCCTTCTTGCCAAGACTCCGAGCCGCCGGTGTTCCCGGCTTGAAAGAAACTGATCCTTTTCAGGGTCGCTTTTAGAAGGCGCCTTCGTGTGCGGCGCTGCGCTCAAAGGCCAGCGCAACGGCGCACTGGGCGCGCAGCACGTCCTCTAGCGCCGCCGGCGCCATGCCCTTGGGCGCGTCGCCCACGTACTGCAGCAGCCCCTCGCGTACCCACAGCGCGCCGGACAACGGTGTCGTGTCGAAAAACGCCGTCACGGCGCCGCGTGGCGCGGAATCGAGCCAGCCGCTGCGCACGGGCACGCCGTCTTGCCATGCCGTGAAGCGATTGTCGAATGCGGCGTCGCCGGTCTTGAAGGGCCGCATGCTCATGAGGGGCAAGGCGGCTTCTTCCGCGATGTCCACGCCGTGGCGTTTCCAGTTGTCGCCCGCAAGCGGGGTCTCGCAGAACAGGAGGTCTCCGCGCGGGCCGCGGTAAGTGCTGTTGCTTCGGGGCGCATCGCGCAACTCGCGGCGCAAGGTGAAGCGCCGGCCTTCGCGCTCGATCTCGAAGGAGGCGATGGACTTGTCAGCGCCCGGCGTCACCGTTGCGCCAAGTGCTTGCGCCAATGCCGCGAAGCGCTCGGACACGCGGCGCTGCCGCCACATCGGCTGAGCAAGCATCATGATGAAAATGAGAAAGATGTACGCCAGGAAGTACTGCACCCAAGTGGGCAGGGCCAGCCAGCCGGCGACAAATTCGTCCATCATGGCGCCAGTATAGAAGCGCTAGCGCGCGGCAAACCGAGCGAAACCCGTGCGGTACCGCCGTCAAACGGATGCCGAGTATAGGGATTCCCCAATGAAAAACGCCCCTTTCGGGGCGTCTTAAAGCATCTTGGATGCTGGGTCTGGCGGAAACGGAGGGATTCGAACCCTCGATGAGGCTCTACACCCCATACTCCCTTAGCAGGGGAGCACCTTCGGCCACTCGGTCACGTTTCCAGTCCGGCGATTATCTCACGACTTCGCCGGGATTTTCTCAAGGTTCAGGCAGCGGGTTGATCCAGGTCGAATGCACGGTGCAGGGCGCGCACGGCGAGTTCCATGTACTTCTCGTCGATGACGACGGAGGTCTTGATTTCGCTGGTGGAGATCATCTGGATGTTGATGCCCTCCTCGCTAAGGGCACGGAACATCTTGCTGGCGATGCCCACGTGGCTGCGCATGCCGATGCCGACGATGCTGACCTTGCAGATGCGGGTGTCGCCTTCGATCACGTCGGCGCCCAGTGACGGCAGCACCTTGCTCTTGAGCAGGTCCACGGTCTTGGCATAGTCGCCGCGGTGCACGGTGAAGCTGAAATCGGTCTTGCCGTCCTTGGAGATGTTCTGGATGATCACATCGACTTCGATGTTCGCATCGGCCACGGCGCCCAGGATGTGGTACGCGATGCCGGGCTTGTCGGGCACGCCCAGGATGGAGATCTTGGCTTCGTCGCGGTTGAATGCGATGCCGGATACGACGGCTTGTTCCATTTGTTCGTCTTCCTCAAAAGTGATCAACGTGCCGGACTTGGCTTCTTCGTTGATGTCGATGTCCCACGGGGTGAAGCTGGAGAGCACGCGCAGCGGCACCTTGTACTTGCCGGCGAATTCCACCGAGCGGATTTGCAGCACCTTGGAGCCCATCGAGGCCATTTCGAGCATTTCCTCGAAGCTCACGGTGTGCAGGCGGCGCGCTTCGGGCACGACGCGCGGGTCGGTGGTGTAGACGCCGTCCACATCGGTATAGATCAGGCACTCGTGCGCCTTCATGGCGGCCGCCACGGCCACGGCCGAGGTGTCGGAGCCGCCGCGGCCCAGGGTGGTGATGTTGCCTTCGTCGTCCACGCCCTGGAAACCCGTCACGATGACGACCCGGCCGGCGGCCAGATCGGCGCGCACCTTGGCGTCTTCGATGGATTCGATACGGGCCTTGGTATAGGCACTGTTGGTCTTGATCGGCACTTGCCAGCCGGCGTAGCTGACCGACTCCACGCCCTCGGCCTGCAGCGCGATGGCCAGCAGTGCCGACGAGGCCTGTTCGCCGGTGGAGGCCAGCATGTCGAGTTCGCGGCTGTACGCATCGCCAGGTTTGGGCGGTGCAAGTTCCTTGGCCAGGCCCAACAGGCGATTGGTTTCGCCGCTCATGGCGCTGGGCACGACCACCATCTGGTGGCCGGCGCGCGCCCATTTGGCGACGCGTTTGGCGACATTGCGGATACGCTCGGTCGAGCCCATCGACGTGCCGCCGTATTTGTGAACGATCAGTGCCATCTGGAGAATTCGAAGAGAGAAATTTGCGTGCGGGGAACCGGCCCAGCGCTGCTGTGGCGCGCCGCACAAAACCGCTAATTATACCGGGCGCGCTTCGGGTGAAAAGCCAAGCCCCGCGCCTTCGCGGACCACAAAGCCGGCGCCCACCTTCAGGCGGATGCCGTGGCCGCGCGTGGTGCAGGCCGCCACCTGGTCCAGCAGCTCCTGCAGTTGCGCAGTGCTCGCCTGCTGGCCATGGGCGGTTTTCAGCCAATGGCGCAGCAGGTTGGCCTGGCGCGCGCGCGTGTAGCCCTGGACCTGCGAAATCACCGGCGGCAAGCCCACTTGCGCCAGGTCTTGCGCGGCCACTTCATTCAGCAGGTCCTGCGCCTGCGCCGCGTGCGAGGCGCTGCGCGCGAAGGTGGCCCTGAATTGCGGAAACGCCGCCTCCAGCGCGGGCAGCAGGCGCGCCCGGATGCGATTGCGCGTAAACCGCTCGTCGGCATTGGTCGGGTCTTCCACCCAAGGCACATCGCGCGCGGTGAGCCAGGCACGCAGGTCGGCGCCGGGCACACCAAGAAGCGGCCGGTGGTAGCTGATGCCATCGCGCATCCATCGGGCCGGCATGGCGGCCAGGCCGGCCAGGCCGGCACCGCGCGAGAGCGCCAGCAGCAGCGTTTCAGCCTGGTCGTCGGCGTGCTGCGCGATCGCGATGTCCCTGATGGCGTCCTGCTCCCAATGGTCCTGGACCGCCAGGCGAAACGCCGCGTAGCGGGCCTTGCGGGCGGCGTCCTCGGGGCTTTCGCCACTCGCGTAGCGCGCGTCGATGCGCAGCACAGCCAAGGGCACGTCCAACTGCGCGCACAGCGCCACGCAGTGCCGCTCGAAGTCGTCGGCAGCGGCTTGCAAGCCGTGGTGGATGTGGATGGCCCTGACCTGCCTCGGGAATTGTTCCGCGCAGGCGACCAAGAGCGCGGTGGAATCCGCGCCGCCGCTAAAAGCCACGGCCAGCGGCAGCGAAGGCGCAAAGGCGCGCATCGCATCGGTGAAGGCGGTGTGCACAGGCTCAGCCATGCGCCGCAGCGGCGCCAGCGTGGCTACTTGCTGTCCGCCTTGGTGTCGGTGAAGCGGCCATAACCTTGCAGCCGCGCATAGCGGCGGTCCAGCAGTTCCTTGACCTTGAGGTCGCTGACCTGGCGGAACGCATCGTTGAGCGCGCGTTTGAGAAAGGCCGCCATCTGCTTGTGGTCGCGGTGCGCGCCGCCCACGGGCTCGCTAACGATCTTGTCCACCAGGCCCAGCGCTTTCAGGCGGTGCGCAGTGATGCCCAGGGCATCGGCGGCTTCCTGCGCCTTTTCGCCGGTCTTCCAGAGAATGGAGGCGCAGCCCTCGGGGCTGATGACCGAATAGATCGAGTACTGCAGCATCAGCACCTGGTCGCCCACCGAGATCGCCAAGGCGCCGCCGGAGCCGCCCTCGCCAATGATGGTGGTGATGATGGGCACTTCGAGCTGCGCCATCTCATAGATGTTGCGTCCGATCGCCTCGGACTGGCCGCGCTCTTCGGCGTCGATGCCCGGGTAGGCGCCGGGTGTGTCCACGAAGGTGAATACCGGCAGCCTGAATTTCTCGGCGGTCTTCATCAGGCGCAAGGCCTTGCGGTAGCCCTCGGGCTTGCTCATGCCGAAGTTGCGCAGGCCGCGCTCCTTGGTGTCGCGCCCCTTCTGGTGGCCCAGCACCATGCAGGCCGTGCCATTGAAGCGCGCCAGGCCGCCCACGATGGAGAGGTCATCGGAAAAATGCCGGTCGCCGTGCAGCTCCACGAAATCGGTGAAGAGCTCGTTCACATAGTCCAGCGTATAGGGCCGTTCGGGATGGCGCGCGATCTTGGTGATTTGCCAAGGGGTCAGGTCGCTGTAGATATCCTTGGTGAGCTGCTGGCTCTTCTTGGCCAGCTGGTCGATCTCTTCAGAGATATCGACCGCCGATTCAGTCTGCACATAGCGCAGTTCTTCGATCTTGGTTTCGAGTTCCGCAATCGGTTGCTCGAAGTCGAGGAAAGTTTTTTTGGCCAAGAGGCTTCTCCTAGTCAGTTGGGGACAGAGCAGCAGCGCCCAACGGCGCCGAAAGCGCGGGCCTGCCCCGCACAAGTTTCAGTAATCGACTGGCAGCGGGTCCATCGAGCGCCAAATATACCAAGTTGCGACGCTGCAATAGGGCTGCCAGGCTTCGGCCACTTCGCGCGCATCGCTGCGGCTGACCGGATCGCCCGAGAAATAGTTTTTGCTGATCCCGCTGATCAGGCCAATATCGTCCAGCGGCAGGATATTGGGCCGCATCAGGTGAAAAATCAAGAACATTTCGGCCGTCCACCGGCCGATGCCGCGGATGGCCACGAGCTCGGCGATGATAGCCTCATCGTCCATGGCCTCCCAGGACTTGAAGTGCACCACACCGGCATCGAAGTGCAGCGCCAGGTCCACCAGATACTCCACCTTGCGCGCACTCAAGCCCGCTGCGCGCATGTCGTCGACCTTGAGCTTGAGCACGTTGGCCGGCGACATCTTGCGCGGCAGCTCGGCAAAACGGTTCCACACGCTTTGCGCCGCCTTCACCGATATCTGCTGGCCGACGATGCTGCGCGCCAGGGTGGTGAAAGGGTCGCCGCGCTGCTCCAGGCAGGCGTCGCCGAACTGGGGAATCAGGCGCCGCAGCACGCGGTCCTTCTTGGCCAGGTGCTTGCAGGCGTCCTCCCAGTAGGCGGGAGTGGTCGCCTCGATCGCGACATCCTTCTTAGACGGAGCCATCCTCAACCCCTCCCGGACGCATATGCAAAAACGCGGGCCTTCGCATCACTGCGCCGCTTCCCAAGTGGTTCCTGCCGGCGAATCCTTGAGCACGATCCCCTGCTCCAGCAACTCCTTGCGGATACGGTCGGCTTCGGCGAAATTCTTGGCGCTCTTGGCGGCGGCGCGCTG
>DATILI010000281.1:0-7155 GCA_035476635.1 Burkholderiaceae bacterium
GCACCGGGAACAGGAAGAAGTACACCAGGGCTTCCACCTGTTCCCATACCGTGCGGTTGAGTGCGGTGTAGCGGCAGACCAGGTAGCCGCAAAGAATCAGGGAAAAATCGGGAAAGAGCAGTTGCGCGAAATTCACCGGCCCGAGCATACCCGGGTAACCCCTTATGTGGATTCCACAGATGATCGCGGCTGCTTCTGCTTATACGATGCGGAGGTTCTGCCCTATCGCTTTCAAGAAGGAGTCTCATCGATGAAACGTCAATGGTTTGCCCTATCCGCCGCTGCACTGGCGCTGGCCGCCGGTCCCGTGCTCGCGCAGGGTTACCCCAACAGGCCGATCAAGCTGCAGGTGCCGTTCGCCCCTGGCGGCACCACCGACATCATCGCGCGCGTCATCGCCGAGCCGCTGGGCAAGGCCCTCGGCCAGCCGGTGGTGGTGGAGAACAAGGCGGGCGGCGGCGGGGTGATCGGCGCGATGGAGACGGCGCGCTCCGCACCCGATGGCTATTCATTGGGCATTGCCACGGTGTCGACGACGGCGGCGGTGCCCGCGATCAACCCCAAGACGCCCTACAACCCAGTGACGGACTTCACGGCCATCATCAACGTTGCGGCGACGCCCAACGTGCTGGCCGTGCACCCCAGTTTCCCTGCCAAGGACTACAAGGCATTCGTCGCCGAGGTCAAGAAAAACCCCGGCAAGTACTCGCACGGCTCATCCGGCACCGGGACGATCCTTCATCTTCAGATGGAGCTGTACAAGAGCCTGAGCGCAACCTTCATCACCCATATTCCGTACCGGGGCTCCGGCCCCGCGTTGAACGATGCTGTAGCCGGGCAAGTCCCCATGCTTTTCGACAACTTGCCATCGGCGCTGCCCTTTATCAAGGACAGCCGCCTGATTCCTATCGTGGTGGCTGCACCGCAGCGCCTGGCGGTGCTTCCCAATGTGCCCACGTTCAAGGAAGTCGGCCTGGAGCCGGTGAACCGCATGGCCTACTACGGCATCCTGGGGCCGAAGAACCTGCCCAAGGACGTGGTCGACAAGATCCATGCGGCCACGAAGAAGGTGCTGGAAGACCCGGCGGTGCGCAAGCGCATCGAGGACACGGGCTCGATCATCATCGGCAACACGCCGCAGCAGTTCACCGAGCAGATCAAGGCCGAGTACGAGGTCTACAAGAAAGTCGTGGCCGATCGCCAGCTCAAACTCGATTGAGCGACACGGCCATTGACGCCTTCATCGATGCCCTGTGGCTCGAGGAAGGCCTGTCGAAGAACACGCTGGCGGCCTACCGGCGCGACCTCTCGCTGTACGCGGGATGGCTCGCCGGGCAGGGCCGCGCTATCGACACCACGGCGGAAGCCGACCTGAACGGCTACTTTGCCGCGCGCCACGACCAGAGCAAGGCCACCACCGCCAACCGGCGGCTTACGGTGTTCAAGCGCTATTTCCGCTGGGCGCTGCGCGAACGGCTGATCACGGCCGACCCCACCCTGCGCCTGCAATCGGCCAGGCAGCCCCTGCGCGTGCCCAAGACGCTCACCGAAGCGCAGGTGGAGGCCTTGCTCGGCGCGCCGGATGTGGACACGCCGCTGGGCCTGCGGGACCGCACGATGCTGGAACTGATCTACGCGAGCGGCCTGCGCGTGAGCGAACTGGTCACCCTCAAGACCTTCAACGTCAGCATGAGCGAAGGCGTGCTGCGGGTGCTGGGCAAGGGCAGCAAGGAGCGGCTGGTGCCATTCGGGGAGGTCGCGCGTGACTGGATCGTGCGCTACCTGGCCAATGCGCGCCCGCTCATCCTGCAGGGCCAGCAGACCGACGACCTGTTCGTCACGTCGCGCGGCCAGGGCATGACGCGCGCGATGTTCTGGGTGATCGTGAAAAAGCAGGCGCGCGCCGCAGGCATCACGGCACCCCTGTCACCGCACACGCTGCGCCACGCGTTCGCGACGCACCTGCTCAATCACGGCGCGGACCTGCGCGCGGTGCAGATGCTGCTGGGCCATGCGGACATTTCCACCACCACCATCTACACCCACGTGGCGCGCGAGCGGCTGAAGCAGTTGCATGCGGCGCATCACCCGCGTGGCTGAAGCCTTCTGCCGCGCAGCCTCCTGGCCGAGCAAGGCCGAGGAAAGATCGCATAGCATGCCGGGATGGATACCCTTCGCAGCCGCGCACTAGACCTGCTGGCCATTGTCGACCCGGATGAGAAGGCGCGTTCGACACGCGCCGTGAACCTGGAGCTTGCTGTCGGTGCGGGCCACGACATTCCGTCGCGCGGCGTGATTCCCGGCCGGCCAGCGAAGCCCATGCTGGTGCCACACACCGAGTTGGTCAAGCGGTCGGTCCATACGAAGGACGGTCGTGCCGCCCTGATTCACTCTCTTGCACATATTGAACTGAACGCGATCGACCTCGCCTTGGAGATTTGCTGGCGGTTCAAGGGCATGCCGGACTTGTTTTACATCCAGTGGATGGGCGTGGCCCGCGAGGAGGCGCTGCACTTCGAGTTGCTTCGAGACCATCTGGCCACATTGGATTGCTGCTATGGCGACTTGCCAGCGCACAACGCGCTGTGGGACATGGCTGAGCGAACGAAGCACGACATTCTCGCGCGCATTGCTCTCGTTCCACGTACAGCCGAGGCTCGCGGTCTCGATGCGTCGCCGCCGATCAAGGCGAAGCTGGTCAAGGCGGGTGATCACAAGGGTGCCGACATTCTCGATGTGATCCTGCGCGACGAGATCGGTCATGTCGCGATCGGGAATCGCTGGTACAACTGGCTGTGCGAACAGCGGGGCCTCGATCCGGTGGCAACCTATGCCGAACTGGCGCAGAAGTACGGCGCCCCGCGCTTGCGCGGCCCGTTTAACATCGAGGCGAGGCGCGCCGCAGGGTTTAGCCCGCAGGAACTGGCGTTGCTGTCGCAATCCGGGTAATCCGATTCAGAACGCGCGCCAATCGGTGTGCAGCGTCCCACATTGCGCGATCCCCCCGACGGGAGGCGTTCTGGTCGTCTACGCGCGCAGCAGTCGCGGCACCGGCTGCTTGCCCCGAGCCGCATCCGGGAACAGCGTCCGTGTTGCACGCTCTGGGTCCAACTTGAAAGTCTCGGCGCAGGTTGAGGCAATCAGCGCATCCAGTGCGAGCGTGGGCTTGAGGTCACGGCCCTCGAACAGGTTGCCCGTCGCGAGGCCCGGCCAGTCGGCAATGACCCGTCCGCCCTGCACGGCTCCCCCGATCACCATCGCAGCCGCCGCTGTGCCGTGGTCCGTCCCGCCGGTGCCATTGGCCGCGGCGGTGCGCCCGAATTCCGTCGCGACCAGGACCACCGTCTGCGCCCAGGCGGCACCCATGCCTTCGCGCAGCGCGCCGATCAGGCCGTCTAGCCCACGTAGCTGCGTGGCAAGGCGCGCGTTTTGTCCGCTGTGCGTGTCCCAGCCGCTTGTTTCGATCATCGCGACGCGCGGCCCGTCCGCACGCGCCAGGAAGCTTGCAGCGGTGCGTCCGAGCGTGGCCGCATCCTGGCGCTTTGCTCCGCCCCCCATCCTTTCGCCCGCCATGCCACGTGCGTCGAGCGCCGAGGCCCACAGGGCATGCAGTTGCCGGTCGGGCGCGTAGAGCTGCTCCACCCGCATGAGCAAGTCTTCGTTGGCCTCGGGCAATGTGGACGGTGCATAGGTCGTGACCTCGACCGCACCTTGCAGGGCCAAGGGCACTGCGGGCGAGAACGCGATCGCATCCTTGCCACCGCGAGGCAACAGGCCGAGCAAACGGTTCATCCAGCCGTCCTTCAACTGGTACGGGGCCTTGCCGCCGGTTTCCAGCACATTTTGGCCGTCGAAGTGCGAGCGATCGCGGTACGGGGATGCGACCGCGTGAAGGAAACTGGCTTCCCCGGCCCCGTAAAGCTCGCGCAGCTTCGGCAGTGCGGGGTGCAATGCGAAGGTGCCGTCCAGCTTCAGGGCCGCAGCCGGATCGATCGCGAGTGTGCCACGCAGGCTTGCGTAGGCCGGCTCCGCGTACGGGATCACGGTGTTCAAGCCGTCGGCCGCACCGCGCTGGATGATGAATATGAAGCGCCGTTCGCCAGCAGCCTGCGCGAAGATCATCTGCGGTGCGGCCAGCAGCGTGGCGGCGCCGAGAAAACCGCGTCGGTCCAAGCTCATGCCTACCTCCTCAAAAATTCTGGGGAAACCAGTAGCAGCGCGAGCGCCGTGCCGCGACTCTCCGCGCGGGCAATGGCGCCTGCCGTGGCTTCGCTCAATGCGCCGGGCAACACGTTCGGCGCAAGAGTTCGGGCATCCACTCCATCGCCCGCTTCCTGCGCGAGCCGCTGAGCGACCTCCACGCGCCGCATCAGCGCATCGGGCGCGGCCCAGGTCGCGGTGATGTCGTTGTAGCCCGCAGGCGAGCCGGGCCGCCACACTGGCTGACCCAGCCGGGTCATCAGATTCGCTGCCTGAACCGGCGCCATCTCGCGACGTCCGATTGCGCGCAGGCTGGAGATCGACCAGTCCCAGGGTGACTTGAACTTCACCGTGGCGGGCTGCCACGGTTCGGGCGACGCGATCAATTCGCGGTAGACGCTCGTCAGGTCACCGCCCGTACGCCCGAAGGTGTCGGCCAGGCGCTGGACCAGTGCCTGTGGCGGATCGTCCGCCACGAAGTGACGGGCGAGCTTGCGCGCGATGTGGAGTGCGGTGGCTGGTGCTGCAACCAGGTCGTGAATCACGGCACGCGCCTGCCCTTCGCCGCCGTCGGAATACGCCTTGCCGAGGATGGTGCGTGTGCCGGGTTCATGCAGCGCAGGCACAAAGCGGAAGGTGGCGCTGCCTGCGCCATCGCCGGGCAGCGTCCAGCCCGTGAGCGCCCGTGCAAACTCCGTCACGTCCTCCTGTGTGTAGCCGCTGCGCACGCCAAGCGTGTGCAGCTCCAGGATCTCACGCGCAAGGTTTTCGTTGAGGCCCCGGCCGCGCGAGCCCATCGCGCTGGTCGGACCGGTCGATTGAGCCTGGTCCAGATACAGCAGCATTGCCGGGTGCCGCACAACTGCCAGCAGCAGGTCCTCGAATCGTCCGAGGACGTTCGGGCGGATTGCATCCGCTTCGAAGCTGCCCGCCAGGCCCACGATCAGCAGCTTGTCGACGGATACCGCGAAGTGGTTGGACCAGAAATGCACCAGCCGCTCGACGAAGGGCGTTGACGTCTGCAAGGCGCTCGTCGTTCGCGCGCCTACGGCCGCCTGGTACTCCCTGCTGCTTTCCCGCAGGTAGGCCTCGCGGACGCCGCTGCGCTGGCCTTCGGGCGCCTGCCGCACCGAGCGCTGCATGCTGTTCCACGCATCCACCAGTGCCGGTGTACGGGGCTGCGCCTTCCACGCCGCTGGAAGCGGCTCATAGGCATCCAATTGCGAAAGCAGCCAGCGCTGCGGGTCGGACGGTGGCGCGTCCACAGGCCGTGCCCCGAGGCCGAAACGATTCAGGGCAATGGCTGAGGCACTCATGCAAGCATTGTGTAGCGTGCGGTGGGCACGGAGCGTTTCTGGATTGTGTCAGGCGGGTAAATTTGGGGCGCAGTTCCTAGCGACGGCTCTGGCAGGGCGCCCAGGCTGCTGCCCAGACGTAATGGGTCCTAATTTCGGCGCTATCAAAAGTGAAGCGGCCTCGTTCCCAAGCGCAGGGCCTGGGCGACTTTTTCCCCGGGGTCGGTGGTGCGGAAGACCTGCAGCGCCCGTTGGGGAAGCGCCATACCTACAATTCTAGTTTTTCACCCAAAAACAGAGCCATGGCGATCTACGAACTCGACGGCAAGTCCCCGCAACTCGGCGAGGGCGCCTGGGTGGCCGACAGCGCCCAGGTGATCGGCGCGGTGGAACTGGCGCCTGATGCCAGCGTGTGGTTTGGCGCGGTGATCCGCGGCGACACCGAAACCATCCGCGTCGGCCGCAACAGCAACATCCAGGACCTCTCGGTGTTGCATGCCGATATTGGCATGCCGCTGACCATCGGCGACAACGTCACGGTGGGCCACCAGGTCATGCTGCATGGCTGCACCATCGGCGACGGTTCGCTGATCGGCATCCAGTCCGTGGTGCTCAACGGCGCGAAGATCGGCAAGAACTGCATCGTGGGCGCGGGCAGCGTGGTGACCGAGGGCAAGGAGTTTCCCGACAACTCGCTGATCATCGGCAGCCCCGCGAAGGTAGTGCGCACGCTGGACGGCGCCACGGCCGTCAAGCTGGCACAGAGCGCCGAGCACTACGTCGAGAACAGCCGCCGCTACGTGCGCGGCCTGAAGAAGATCGCCTGAGGTTTTCGTTGAGCGAATTGCACAAGTTTCTTTTCGATGGCTTGCCCGTGCGCGGCAGCATCGTGCGCCTGACCGATGCCTGGACCGAAATCCTGGCGCGGCGGCAGGCCAATGTGGACACCGGCGCTTGGCCGCCTCCCGTGGCGGAGCTACTGGGTGAGATGGCGGCGGCCGGCGTGCTGATGCAGTCCAACATCAAGTTCAATGGCGCCCTGGTGCTGCAGATTTTCGGCAGCGGCCCGGTGAAGGTGGCCGTCGCCGAGGTCCAGCATGACCTCAGCCTGCGTGTCACGGCCAAGGTGGTGGGTGAGGTCGGCATCGATGCGCGCCTTTCTGACATGGTGAACGTCGGCAACAAGGGCCGTTGCGCGATCACCCTCGACCCGAAGGACCGCTTTCCCGGCCAGCAGCCGTACCAGGGCGTCGTGCCCCTGCACGGCGACCAGCGCGAGAAGATCGACAACCTCAGCGAGGTGCTGCAGCACTACATGCTGCAGTCCGAGCAGCTGGACACCACGCTGGTGCTGGCCGCCGACAGCAAGGTGGCCGCCGGCCTGCTGATCCAGCGCCTGCCGGTGGCGGGCGAGGGCAATCTGGCGGGCAGCCTGGTCAGCCAGGCCAACGAGGACGAGATCGGCCGGAACGAAGACTACAACCGCATCGCCATCCTGGCTGCCAGCCTCACGCGCAGCGAGTTGCTGGAGCTGGACGTGGACACCATTCTCACGCGCCTGTTCTGGGAAGAAAAGGTGCTGCGCTTCGAGCCGCAGACGCCGCATTTCGCCTGCACCTGCAACCGCGAGCGCGTGTCGCGCATGATCCGCGGCCTGGGG
>DATILI010000282.1:0-18513 GCA_035476635.1 Burkholderiaceae bacterium
CCGAGGCCAGCGCCGGCAACGTGAACGTCGACATGTGGTATGGCGTCTTTGCGCCACCCGGCACGCCGCCCGAACTGGTGACCCGGTTGAACCGCGAGCTCAAGGACATCCTGGCCGGCCCCGAGGTGCGCAACGCCTTCGAGACCCAGGGCATGGATCCGGCCAGCAGCACGCCGGAAGACTTCCAGCGCCTGGTCGAGAAAGACGCCGCGCGCTGGGCCCAATTGATCAAGGCCCAGAACATCACGGCCGAGTAGTAGAAGAAATGCAGAAATGAAAATTGCTGTGGTGGGCGGCGGCATCGCCGGTTTGAGTCTTGCACTGGCGCTGAAAGCAAACGGTTTGTCGTGCGATGTGTACGAAACCGTGCCCGAGGTCAAGGAGCTGGGCGTAGGCATCACCTTGCTGCCGCACGCCATGCGCGAGCTCGCGGCGCTGGGCTTGCAGGCCCCGCTGGAGGCGGTGGGCATCGAGAACCTGGAAAGCGTGTTCTTCAACCGCTTCGGCCAGTTCATCTACCGCGAGCCGCGCGGCCGCCATGCCGGCTATGCGCTGCCGGAGCTGGGCATTCACCGCGGCAAGCTGCATCGCATCCTGTTCGAGGCGGTCCTGGAGCGGCTGGGCGCCGAGCATGTGCATACCAACCACCGTTGTGTGAACGTCGATCAGGACGAGCGTGGCGCCACCGTCCACTTCACCCGGAGTTCGACCGGCGAGCCGCTGGCGCCCGTGCGCGCAGACGTGGTGATCGCCTGCGACGGCGTGAACTCCAGCCTGCGACGCCAGTTCTACCCTGGCGAGAAGCTGGCGTTCGCCGGCATCAACACCTGGCGCGGGGTGACCCGGCACCGGCCGATCCTGACCGGCAAGAGCTACCTGCGTGTGGGCTCCATCGACACCGGCAAGATGGTGATCTATCCCATCGTCGACAACGTCGATGACCTAGGCAACCAACTGATCAACTGGGTCGCCGAAATCCGGCGCGACAACGCCAGCATGAACGACTGGAACCGCGTGGGCGAGCTGGCCGACTTTCTCTCGATCTTTGCCAACTGGCGCTTTCCCTGGCTGGACGTGGCCGCGCTGATCGAGGGCGCCGAACAGATCCTCGAATATCCGATGGTCGACAAGGACCCGGTCGCGCAGTGGACCTTCGGCCGTGTCACCTTGGTGGGCGACGCCGCGCACCCGATGTACCCGCGCGGCTCCAACGGCTCGGCCCAGGCCATCATCGACGCCCGCACGCTGGCCGACCAGCTGGCCGCTTGTGCCGGCAGTGGCGGCGACCCACGCACGGCCTTGCTCGCCTACCAGAAGCTGCGCCTAGAACCCACGGCACGCATCGTGCAGACCAACCGATCGGTGCCGCCGGACTTCATCAACATCAAGGTGGATGAACTCAGCGGCGGCAAGCCTTTCGGCAGCATCGACGACCTCATCAGCCAGGAAGAGCTGCGCAAGATTTCCGATGAATACAAGAGGATCGCGGGTTTTTCGCTAGACGCCTTGCGGCCTCCGCCTACCTGATCCGAGGCCGTTTCCCTTGAAAACCGAGGGACAAGCCTCAGTTGCAGGCGAGTTCAAAGGATTTCTCCCATGCGGATCGACAAATTCACCACCAAATTTCAGGAGGCACTGGGCGACGCCCAGTCGCTGGCGTTGGGCAACGACCACGCGTATATCGAACCGGCCCATCTGCTGGTCGCCATGCTGCAGCAGGACGATGGCCCGCGCGCGCTGCTGCAGCGCGCCGGTGTCAACGTGCCCGGCCTGCTGGCGGGTGCCGAAGGCCTGGTCAAGAAGCTGCCGCAAGTGCAGGGGCAAGAGCAGGTGCAAATGGGGCGCGATGCGGTGACGGTGCTGCAGGCGACCGAGAAGGAAGCCATCAAGCGCGGCGACCAGTTCGTGGCGAGCGAATTGTTCCTGCTGGCGGTGGCCGACAGCAAGGCCGAGATCGGCAACGTGGCGCGCCAGCATGGCCTGACGCGCAAGTCGCTCGAAGCTGCGATCGACGCGGTACGTGGCGGCCAGAGTGTCAACAGTGCCGACGCCGAAGGACAGCGCGAAGCCTTGAAGAAATATTGCATGGACCTGACCGAGCGCGCGCGCCTGGGCAAGCTCGACCCGGTGATCGGCCGCGACGATGAAATCCGCCGCGCCATCCAGGTGCTGCAGCGCCGCACCAAGAACAATCCCGTGTTGATCGGTGAACCCGGCGTTGGCAAGACCGCCATCGTCGAAGGCCTGGCCCAGCGCATCGTCTCGGGCGAAGTGCCGGAGTCGCTCAAGGGCAAGCGCGTGCTGTCGCTGGACATGGCGGCGCTGTTGGCCGGTGCCAAGTACCGCGGCGAATTCGAAGAGCGCCTGAAGACCGTGCTGCATGAGCTGGCCAAGGACGAGGGCCAGACCATCGTCTTCATCGACGAGCTGCACACCATGGTCGGCGCCGGCAAGGCCGAGGGCGCCATGGATGCGGGCAACATGCTCAAGCCGGCCTTGGCGCGCGGCGAATTGCATTGCGTGGGTGCGACCACGCTGGACGAATACCGCAAGTACATCGAGAAAGACGCCGCACTGGAACGCCGCTTCCAGAAGATCCTGGTGGGCGAGCCGAGCGTCGAGGCCACCATCGCCATCCTGCGCGGCCTGCAGGAAAAATACGAGGTGCACCATGGCGTTGAGATCACCGACCCGGCCATCGTCGCCGCGGCCGAGCTGAGCCACCGCTACATCACCGACCGTTTCCTGCCCGACAAGGCGATCGACTTGATCGACGAGGCGGCTTCCAAGATCAAGATCGAGATCGACTCCAAGCCCGAGGTCATGGACAAGCTGGACCGCCGGCTCATCCAGTTGCAGATCGAGCGCGAAGCCGTGCGGCGCGAGAAGGACGAATCTTCGCAAAAGCGCTTCGGCCTGATCGAGGAAGAAATCGTCAAGCTGCAAAAAGAGATTGCTGATCTCGATGAAATCTGGAAGGCCGAGAAGGCGCAAGCCCAGGGCAGCGCGCAGTACAAGGAAGAGATCGACAAGCTGCGCTTCCAGATCGAAGAGTTCACGCGCAAGGGCGACTTCAACAAGGTGGCCGAGCTGCAGTACGGCCGTCTGCCTGAGCTGGAGAAAAAACTCAAGGACGCGCAAGCCAATGAATCGGGCAAGGCCAGTAGTGGCAAGCCGCAATTGCTGCGCACCATGGTCGGCGCCGAGGAGATTGCCGAAGTGGTGGCGCGCGCCACCGGCATCCCCGTGGCCAAGCTGATGCAGGGCGAGCGCGACAAGCTCCTGGTGATGGAAGAGAAACTGCACGAGCGCGTGGTCGGCCAGGACGAAGCCATTGCGGCCGTGGCCAATGCGATTCGCCGCTCGCGCTCAGGCCTGTCCGACCCCAGTCGGCCGACCGGCTCCTTCCTGTTCCTCGGTCCCACCGGCGTGGGCAAGACCGAGCTGTGCAAGGCGCTGGCGGGATTCCTGTTTGATAGCGAAGACCATCTGATCCGCATCGACATGAGTGAATTCATGGAGAAACATTCGGTCGCGCGCCTGATCGGCGCGCCGCCCGGCTACGTGGGCTACGAAGAAGGCGGCTACCTCACCGAAGCCGTGCGCCGCAAGCCCTATAGCGTGCTGCTGTTGGACGAGGTCGAGAAGGCGCACCCGGATGTCTTCAACGTGCTGTTGCAGGTGCTGGACGATGGCCGCCTGACCGATGGCCAGGGCCGCACCGTGGACTTCAAGAACTGCGTGATCGTAATGACCAGCAACATCGGCTCGCACAAGATTCAGGGCATGGTCGGGCGCGACGCGGAAGACATCAAGGACGCGGTCTGGGACGAGCTGAAGAACCATTTCCGGCCCGAATTTCTCAACCGCATCGACGAGACGGTGGTGTTCCACGGCCTGGACGCGCAGCACATCGAGAAGATCGCGAGAATCCAGCTGCGCATCCTGGAGCAGCGCCTGGCGAAGATGGACCTGAGCTTGCAGGTATCGGACGCGGCCCTGGCCGAGCTGGCGAAAGTCGGCTTCGACCCGGTGTATGGCGCGCGGCCGCTCAAGCGTGCCATCCAGCAGCGCATCGAGAATCCGCTGTCCAAGCTGCTGCTGGAAGGGCAGTTTGCGCCCAAGAGCACGATTCCCGTCGACGTGGACCCGATCCGCGCGCCAGGGCAGTTCAGCTTCGCGCGCACGGTGCACTAAACCTCTGAAAGGACGCAGTTGACCTTGTTAAACGATGGAACGGCGGGGCGGCAGGCCGGTGGCGGCTTTTCCTTTTCCCGCTTTGTGCTGCGGCTGGTGTTGCTGGCTGCGGGCCTTGTGTTTGCGGCCAGCCTGCTGGTGGTCCTGCTGTTGCTGACCACGGTGTGGCTGCTGCGCGCTGGCTGGGCGCGGATCACCGGCCAACCCGTCACACCCTGGGTGATGCGGGTGGATCCACGCGCCGGCTGGCAGCGGGCGACCCGCTCGCGGCCGCAACGCGCCACGCCGACTGACGTGACGGACGTGGAAGTCAAAGACGTCGTGGTGAAGGACCCGCGCGCGTAAACTGAACGCCAGAGCAACTGGGCCCGCATGGGTTCCGAAGGAGTTCTAGATGGATACCAGCACGCACGATCTGGGCAATCTGTTTCGCCAGCTGGGCCTGGCAGGCGAGCCGGCTGCGGTCGAGGCCTTCCTGGCAACGCACCGCCTGAAACCGGGCACGACACTGGTGGAGGCGCCGTTCTGGAACAAGGCGCAAGCCACTTTCCTGCGCGAGTCCCTGGCCAATGACTCGGATTGGGCCGAAACCGCCGATGAACTGGCCACCTTGCTCAGCCAGCAGCCATAGGCCCTGGCAAACGCCTATTTAAGCGGAATGACCGTGCCCGCCGGCAGCGGCACCGCGGTCACGCTGTTTTGCGGCGAACCCTCGATCACGCGATCGGAGTAGGTCAGGTAAACCAGGGTATTGCGCTTGGCGTCCACCATGCGCACGACGCGCAGCTTCTTGAAAATGAAGGAGATCCGTTCATTGAACATCTCTTCCTGCTTTTCCAGCGGCTTGCCGGCGAAGCTGATGGGCCCGACCTGGCGGCAGGCGATCGACGCTTCGGATTTGTCCTCGGCCAGCCCCAAGGCGCCCTTGATGCCGCCAGTCTTGGCGCGCGAGACATAGCAGGTCACGCCACCGACCTTGGGGTCGTCGTAGGCCTCCACCACGATCTTGTGGTCCGGCCCGATCCACTTGAACACCGTATCGACTTCACCGACCTGCTCGCTGCTGGCCATGCCGCAAGCGGCGAGTAGCAGGGCGGGGAACAGGCTGTATTTCCTCATCGAGTATCCTTCGGGTAAGTGTACAAAGGCAGCACTGTAAGGCTTGTTGCGGCCGGCCTCGGCCAGTTGCAGGCCGTATTTGGACTTCCGCCGGGCCAGACAGGGCTTGATTTTTGCTTGCGAACCCTCAAATGCCATCACATGAACGCCACCCAGAAACCGTCCTTCAACGCAGATTTGCACGTGATTCGAGTGCTCGCTGAGCTCCTGGACCGGCTGGACAGCAGCAAGGTCCCGGTCGATGCTGGTCAGTACCGTGCGGTAGTCCAGCGTCTGGCCGATGCCTTGGGCCTGGTTCAGACTGGCCTGGCGCTTGGCCCCCTGCTGGACACCCATCCCGCCGCTGCCGAACTGTATGAAAACATCCAGTACGCGCACGCCGGCCTGTGCCGCTCGCCGCTTTCCCTCTCGCTTTTGACTGAACGAAGCGCGAAAGAAGCGATCGAACGCGCAATGCATCCCTCCCTGCAAGGTTGAACTAATGGCAAGAGCTGATTTGAAAACCGCCGTGATAGCCGATGGGCTGCGCTACAAGACCAAGGTTTCGGGTTCGCCGTTCAGTACGGCGGGCTCGTTTGGCGCGGCCACGATGTCGTGCTTTCTTTGCGGCAAGCACCGCGCACGTTCCCTGATGACGACACGCAAGGTGGCGGGCAAGTCCCAACCCGTGTGCTCCCCGTCTTGCAAGGCGCTGGACGAAGCCGGTAGCTGAGGGCTCCCCCGAAGCGATGTCGCGCTTTGGACGCCCCTGCGCGCGTGCGGGCATTAGGATGGCCGGGTGACTGAAGCCCAAACCACTACTGCCTCCAATCCCGCTATTCCCACCGGCTTTCGCCTCGCCAGCGTCGGGGGCGCCTTTATCGGCCACAACGGGCCGCTGTATGCGCGCCTTGAAAACAATCGCCTGCTGCTGGGCTTTCGCGTCGAAGACCGGCATACCAACCCGCTGAAAAACTGCCACGGCGGCATGCTGGCTACCTTCGCCGACATGCTGCTGCCTTGCGCCGTGATGTACCAGTGCGATGCCGCGCGGCGCTTTTTGCCGACCATCAGCCTGCAGATCGACTATCTTGCCCCGGCACCGCTGGGGGCCTGGGTGCAAGGCGAGGCCGACATCTTGCGCAGCACGCGCAACATGATCTTCGCCCAAGGCCTGGTCCATGCGGATGGAACGCCCGCGATGCGTGTCAGTGGCATCTTCAAGCAAGGCCCGCTGATCGGCGACGGCAGCAACCGCGATCCGCTTTCGCTGCGATAGGGCCTGTCGTCCCTACTTCACTGGCCGGTTGAGCTCGGTGCGCCAGTTGGCTGGGTCGGGGCTCGATTCCGGGCCCTTGGTGTAGCACTCCCACAAATCCGCGGCTTGCGTGTGGCCGTTGGCTGCGATCCAGTCGGTGAACTTGCCCCAGGCGGCGGGCAAGCCCTCGTAGTTCCCATGGAAGACCGTACGTGCGACTTTCATGGCGGGCCATTGGCTCGGCTTCATGCGGCCAGCGGCCTTGACGGGCGAGGCGACCGGCACGCCGATTTCGAAATCGAACGTGTCCGTCGGATTGCGCAGGTGGTGCGTGAACCACGGCCCGGTGATCGCGATGCCCTGGGCCGCCACAGCGCCCATCAGCTCGTTGATGCCCGGCCCCATGACGTTGCGGATTTCATCCCGCGGCACGGTCAGGTGGATGACGGCGATCTGCTGCGCCTCGGTCTGTGTGATCCTGGGTGTGTCGATCATGACGGACTCCCTTTTTGTTTTCAGGCTGGGACTGTTTCAGGTGTCGTCAGCACCATCCATGACACACCGAAGCGGTCGGCGACCATGCCGAACTTCGACGTGAAAAAGGTCTTGTCCAGGGGCATCTGCACCTGGCCGCCGTCAGCCAATGCCTTGAACAGGCGCTCAGTCTCCTTGTCGGTGGCGGCCGAGAGTGACAGCGAGATGCCTTCGAATTTGGCGTTCCCCTTGCATCCACCGTCGCTCGCCATCAGCGTGGTCTCTCCAATGCGGATGGCCGAGTGCATCACCTTTTTCTCGCTGCCGGGCGGCACCATGCCTGAATTGCAAACCTCCTGGTTGTCTTCGTAGCGCATCAGCGCCGTCACCTCCGCGCCGAGCGCCTTGACATAAAAGTTGATGGCCTCTTCGGCGCGGCCTTCAAAAGAAAGATACGGTTGAACTACCATGATCATCACTCCTTTGGGTTATGTGGAGCCGACTGCCGGACAGGATTGACCGGAGCAGCCGTGGCTCTACCTCAACGACGAACTCCGTGGCGCAAAATCGACACGCAGCTCGAAATTTTTCAAGTACAGGGGCTCAGAGTTCGACGATGCCCTTGAAGCCGCCCCAGAACATGCGCTTGCCGTCAAACGGCAGCTTCTTCGGATCCATCATGTCGGCCAGGCGCGGGTCGGCCATCACCTTGGCGTTGACGCGGTCGCGGTGGGTACGCGACTTGTAGACGATCCATGAAAACACCACGACCTCGCCAGCCTTGAGCTTCACGGCCTGGGGAAACGAGGTGCTCTTGCCGGGCTTCACGTCGTCGGCAACGGACTCGATATATTCCAGCGCACCATGCTCACGCCAGATCGCACCGGCCTTGCGCGCCATGCGGCGGTAGGCCTCGAGGTTCTCCTGCGGAACCGGCAAAACGAATCCATCGACATAACGGGCCATGGGAATCTCCTTGAGGTTGGGTTGGTGAAATGAAACGGGCGGGGCCATTCGTGCCGTGCTATGGCCCATCCGTGCCGACGCGCCGCAGCTTGGCCACGGCGACGATGGCGGCCGCGATCACCACGGCCGCGCTGATCGCCGCGCTGGCCTGCAGGCCGTGGACGAAGGCGTTGCGCGCGGCATCAAGCAAGGGTGCGCCGAGCGCGCCGGGCAATTGCGCGGCCACGGCAGCGGCGCTGCCTATGGTGCCGCGCGCGGCCTCGGTGGCCGCCGCTGGCAAGCCGGCCGGCAGCGTGTTCGCCATCTCGCTGCGGTAGATCGCCGCGGCGACGCTGCCAAGCACCGCGATGCCCAGGGCGCCACCGAATTCGGAGCTGGTTTCGGAGATGGCGGACGCCGCTCCGGCGCGTTCGGGCGGGGCGCTGCCGACGATCAAGTCGGTCGTCATGGTGACTACCGGGGTCAGGCCGAGCGAGAAGATGACCGATCCGGTGATCAGCGTGGCGAGGCCGGAGCTGGTGCCCAGCTGGCTCAGCACGCCGAAGCCGACGGCCGCCAGCGCCAGGCCGCCCGCCATCATCAGGGCCGGGTGGATGCGATGGCCCAAGGCCGGTGCAATAAAGGAGCCGGCGAGGAAGGCCAGCGCGGAGGGCACGGTCCACAGGCCGGCCTCCATCGGACCCATGCCAAGCACCAGCTGCAGGTATTGCCCGATATACAGGAACGCTGCGAACATGGCGAAGAAGCCCAGGGTGTTGATGGCCAGGGCTGCGCTGAACGCCGGCACGCGAAACAGCGCAAGGTCGATCAGCGGATCCACCAGCGTGCGCTGGCGCCGCACGAACAGCACACCCAGGGCCAGGCCGGCGAAGATGGCGATGGCCGGGGGCCACTGCAGGCCATCCTCGGCGATGCGCTTCATGCCGTAGATCACCGACAGCACCGCGGCTACCGACAGCGCGGCGCTCGGCAAATCGAGCCGGCCCGCATCGGGATCGCGAAACTCCGGCAGCAGGTAGGGCCCCAGCACGAGCAGCAGCACCATCACCGGCACCGCCAGCAAGAACGCCGCGCCCCACCAGAAATGCGCAAGCACGAGGCCGCCCAGGAGCGGCCCGATGGCCCCGCCCACGGAGAAGCTGGCGATCCAGACGCCGATGGCGACCGTGCGTTGCCGTGGGTCCAGGAACATGTTGCGGATCAGGGAGAGCGTCGAAGGCGCCAGGGTCGCGCCAGCCACGCCGAGCACCGCGCGCGCCGCGATCAGCATCCCGGCGCTGGTGGAGAAGGCGGCCAGCACCGATGCCAGGCCGAACGCGGTCGCGCCGATCATGAGCAGCTTGCGCCGGCCGATGCGGTCGCCCAGGGTGCCCATGGTGATCAACGAGCCGGCGACGAAAAAGCCGTAGATGTCCACGATCCAGAGCATTTGCGCGCTGCTGGGCTTCAGCTCGGCGCTGATGGCGGGCACCGCCAGGTTCAGCACGGTGAGGTCCATCGAGTAGAGCAGGCAGGGCAGGGCGATCACGGCCAGGCCGATCCATTCGCGCTTGCCCGCGCGCGCCGGTCTGCTGGGGTCTTGCGGCATCTTCAGGCTGCCAACGGGAGGAGCGGAAGGAGCGCGTCGAGCTTGGCGAACGTGCCCGACCATCCGCCATGGTGGCTGTCGCGCGCGGCCTCGTCGAAAAAGCCTTCATGCAGGAAGCTCAGTTCGGTGCCGCCGTCGACCGGGCGCAGGGCGACAGTGACCAGCGATACGCGCTCGGGCGTGCTTTGCCAGGCCCAGCTGAACACGAGCTTGCGGTTTTCAACCACTTCCCGGTAGATGCCGCTGACCTTGTGCTCTTGCCCGTCCTGCGTCTTGAAAGCGATGCGGTAGTGGCCGCCCGCGCGCACGTCCATGTCGGCCAGGGTGACGGACGAGGGTTCGCCCGGGCCGAACCATTTCGTCAGCGCTTGCGGGTCGGTCCACGCGTTCCAGACTTTTTCGGGGCTGACGGCGTAGGTGCGATTGAGCTTGAGCGCGGGCTTGTTTTGGGTGGAGCCTTTTTCCATGCCTTGATTTCCTCTTGGTGGTACAGGTAACGGCCCAGGGCATCGAGCCGTTCGGTCCAGAACTTCTCGTAGCGCGACATCCACATGGCCGCCTCCTGCATGGGCTGGGCCGATAGCGCGCAACGCACCACGCGGCCCTCCTTGGAGCGCACGACCAGGCCGGCGTCTTCCAGCACGCGCAGGTGCTTCATGAAGCCGGGCAGGGACATGCCGTGGGGCTGCGCAAGTTCGGTCACGGTCGAGCTGCCCCGGCCGAGCGCATCGAGCACGTCGCGACGCGTGGAGTCCGACAGCGCTGCGAAGATCAGGTCCAGGGATTCATTTTCAAACTTAACCATAAGGTTTAGTTTAGAGGCGGAACGATCTTTGTCAAGCGCCAAGAAGTTAGCGGCGTGTTACATGTGCCCGCGCGCCTGTTCCTCCGGTGCATCTTTTTCGCTACGCTGTCGAAATCGTCCAGGCTCGCGCGACATTGTCATAGCGGCGCATTTCGCCCGCGGCAACCCTTGAGGAGTTCCTATGCAGTATCTGTTGATGATCTATGGCAGCGAAGCCGCTGAGCAGTCCATGACCGAAGCGCAGGTCGGCCAGGTGCTGTCGGCCTATGGCGCGTACTCCGAAGCCTTGCGCAAGGCCGGCGTGATGGTGGGCAGCAATCGGCTGCGGCCGACCGCGGACGCCACCACGGTGCGCGTGGCCAACGGCAAGACCGAAGTGCTCAACGGCCCCTATGCCGAGACGCGTGAGCAGTTCGGCGGCTACTACCTGATCGAGGTGCCCGATCTCGACGCCGCCTTGTCGTGGGCCTCGCGCTGCCCGGGCGCAAGCCATGGCTCGATCGAGGTCCGGCCGGTCTGGGCCATGTGAGCCCGTGTGTGATGGCGCCCGATGAGGGAGTCGACGCAGGCGATGGAGGCCATGGCGTGGCGCGTGCGGCTGCCGAGGCTGCCGCGCGTGGCAGCTACGGCAAGCTGGTCGCCTTCCTGGCGGCACGCACGCGCGATGTCGCGGGCGCCGAGGATGCCTTGTCCGAGGCCTTCGCCACCGCGTTGACCGATTGGCCTGTGCAGGGCGTGCCGCGTACGCCCGAAGCCTGGCTGCTGACGGTGGCGCGGCGCCGCATGATCGACGCGGCGCGCCGGCGCCGCAGCGGCGACGAGGCGGGCTCCACCTTGCTGTTGTTGGCCGAACTCGCGGCCGATGAGGACGGCGACACGCCGATTCCCGACGACCGCCTGGGCCTGATGTTCGCCTGCGCCCACCCGGCCATCGATGCCGGCGTGCGCGCACCGCTGATGCTGCAGACCATCCTGGGCTTCGACGCGGCCACCATCGCTTCGGCTTTCCTGGTCGCGCCGGCCACCATGGGCCAGCGCCTGGTGCGCGCCAAGACCAAGATCCGGCAGGCCGGCATTCCTTTGCGCCTGCCCGGACACGGCGATCTGCGCCAACGCCTGGACGCCGTACTGGAGGCCATCTACGCCACCTATGCCGAAGGCTGGGCCGACGCCGACGGCACCGATGCGCGCCGGCGCAATCTCGCCGAGGAGGCGATCTGGCTGGGCCGTCTGTTGGCCTCGCTGCTGCCTGATGAACCGGAGGTGCTGGGGCTGCTCTCGCTGATGCTGCATGCCGAGGCCCGGCGCGGTGCACGGCGCGATGCCAGGGGCGGCTTTGTGCCGCTTGCGGGGCAGGACCCGGCACTATGGAATGCAGCCATGATCGCGGAGGCGGAGGCGCTGCTTTTTCAGGCCAGTGCCCAAGGCGGACTGTCCGGGCGCTACCAGCTGGAAGCGGCCGTGCAATCGGCCCATGCCGTGCGCCGCCATGCGGGCGTTGCCGACTGGACCGCGATCGAGCACTTGTATGACGCGCTGGCGGCCGTCACCGGCTCCCCGGTGGTGGCGCTGAACCGGGCTGTGGCGCGCGCCGAAACGCGCGGCCCCGCGGAAGGCCTGGCCGCGCTCGATGCTTTGGCGCAGGACGCGAGGATGGCCGACTACCAGCCGTATTGGGCCGCGCGAGCGAGCTTGCTGGCACGCAGTGGCCAGCCCGCGCATGCCGATCAGGCCTACCAGCGCGCGATCGGGCTGGAAAGCGATCCGGCGGTGCGCGAGTTCCTGCAGTTGCGACGGGCCGAACTGGCGGCTGGCAACGCGTCTTGAAATCCTTGAAATACTAGCTGGGCAGCATCGCCTCGCTGTTCAACCGGGCGCGTTCCAGCAGCGCGTCCTGGGCGCTGCTTGCTCGGGCTGCCTGCCCCTGCCAGGCCTGCAAGGCAGGCTCCTGCAACGCGCGTCCGAACGAGAAGCTCAGGGGCCAGGGCTGCGCGCCGCGTTGGTTCAGAGCGGCCAGATTGGCTGTTGCCTCCTCGGGCGTCTGGCCGCCGGACAAAAAGTTGATGCTGGCCACCGCCGCGGGCACCGTGCGGCGCAGGATCCGGATCGTTTGCGCGGCTACCGCGTGCGGGCTGGCCTGCGGCACGGCGGCCTTGCCGGGCACCACCATGCTGGGCTTGAGCAGCATGTGCTCAAGCACCACGCCGTGGCGATGCAGCGCATGAAAGACCTCATGCAGCACCGCCTCGGTGACTTCGGCGCAGCGCGCCAGCGTGTGGTCGCCATCGATCAGCACCTCGGGCTCGACGATCGGCACGACGCCCAGGTCCTGGCAGATCGCGGCATAGCGCGCCAGCGCCTGCGCGTTGGCTTCAAGCGCCAGCCGGCTGGGCAGCCGATCTGAAATGTTGTACACGGCGCGCCATTTGGCAAAGCGGGCCCCCTGCTGCTTGCAGCTGTCCAGGCGCTGCGCGAGGCCGTCCAGGCCCTGCGTGATTTCATCGCCCGGCGCGCCCGCCAGCGCGATCTTGCCCAGATCCACCTTGACGCCGGGAACCAGTCCCAGCGATGCGGCCATTTGCGCCAGCGGCATGCCGGAGTCGCTGCGCTGCACGAGCGTCTCCTCATGCAGGATCACGCCGCTGACAAATGCCCCCAGGCCCGGCGTGCCCAGGACCAGGCAGCGCCAGGCGCGCCGGTTTTCCTCGCCGGCATCGACGCCGATCGTCTTGAATCGCTTGGCGATCGTCGGGCCGCTTTCGTCCGCTGCAAGAATGCCCTTGCCCTGTTGCACGAGGGCGGCCACCGTGGCCTGGAGTTCACTGATGGTGCTGCTCATGGCTTGCCTCCCAGCGCGCGGCTCAATGCCACGACCGCTTGCAGAAATGCGCGTGCCGCGCCTGGCTCATCAGCGCGCCGAATTCTTCGCGCGACATGCGCAGCAGGCTTTCGTGGTCGCCGCCTTCCATGTAGACGACCTCGTTGGCATCCAGTTCGTCGTCGACGATGGTCTGCATGTCCCAGGCCATGCCCACCGGCGGCACCGCCCCGGGAACACAGTCCTCGAACAACTCCGCGATGCGGCGCTCGTCGGACAGCCGCAAGGTCTTGCGGCCAAGCAAGCGGGACAGATGGCCCAGCATGATGGTCGTGTCGGCCGGCACGATGGCCATCACGCAGCCGGCCTCGTCCTCAAGGATCACCGACTTGGCCAGCTGGTGGGGTGGAATCTGCGCCCGGCGCGCGGTCTCGGCGCTGCTGCGGCTGAGTTCATGGGCGCAACTGTCGTAGCTTGCGCCGTGCTGGGCCAGATAGCTGGATAGACGCGAGGAGATCGGCATGGCAGCCTCCAAGAGCAAACAGCGGGCGGTATTCGGAGCGGCCCCGTTTGAGGCCGGGCCCAGCCCGTCGACTTCGTAGTTTGCTCCCTCGTGCGCCGGATTACCAGTCGCAGCGGGCCAAGGCTTGCAGGAAGCGCTCGTTGTCTTCCGGCAGCCCGACCGATACCCGGATGAAGTTCTCGAAGCCCTTTTCTTTCCAGGCCTTGGTCAGGATGCCGCGCGACAGCAGTGCCTCGTGCACCGGGCCGTTCGGACGGCCCAGGTCGATGAACAGGAAGTTCGCGGCCGAGGGTGCCACGCGCAGGCCCGGCAACTGCAACGCCCGCAGCTGCGCGGCCAGTACCTCGCGTGCGGCCACGGTGCGTTGCGCGGCGGCCTGCATGTGCGCCGGGTCGTTCCACGCCGCCAGCGCCGCGGTCTGCGCCGCCAGGTTCACGTTGAACGGCGTGCGCACGCGGTCCAGCATCTGCACCAGTTTTTCGTCCGAGGCAATGCCATAGCCCACGCGCAGGCCCGCCAGACCCCAGGCCTTGGAAAAGGTGCGCAGCACGATCCAGGGGCGGTTTTGCGCGCGCAGCTCGGCCAGGGCGTCGGGGAAGCCCGGCGTATGCAGCGCGTACTCGTAGTAGGCCTCGTCGATCACCAGCAGGGTGTCCTGCGGTGCGGCTTGCACGATGCGGCGAAAGGCCGCCGCATCCAGCATGCAGCCCACCGGGTTGGAGGGATTGCTCAGCATCGCCAGCTTGGGCGCCGGACCCTGGGCCAGCGCGGCGCACCAGGCGTCCACATCGAACTCCAGCGCGGGCGTGACCGGCAGCATCTGCACGCGGGCGCCCATCATGCGCGGGTAGATTTCATGCAGGCCAAACGAAGGCAGCAAGGTGATGACGCGGTCGCCCGGTGCCAGGAAGGCCTGGCACAGCACCTCCAGCAGGTTCTCCGAGCCGTTGCCCACCACGACTTCGCCCGGCTGCGCGCCGGTGCGCCCGGCGATGGCGGCGCGCAGGGCGCGGCAGTTGGCGTCGGGGTACAGGCCGACCGTCAGCGCAAGCTGCGCCAGCGCCTGGCCCACGGCGGGGCTGGGGCCAAACGGGTTTTCATTGCTGGCCAGGCGCGCCACATGGCTTACGCCATAGCGCTGGCGCACCACCTCGGACGCGAGGCCGGCGTTGTAGGCCGGCAGCTCGCGCACTTCGGGGCGTGCAAGACGGGTCAGCAGTTCGGCGCGGGCCGTGGGCGTGGCAACAGTCATGGTGCGGTTCTCGTGGCGGAAAGGTGGCCTTCGGCAAAGGCCAATACGGCGTCCAGCATGGCGCGCACGGTGGGTTGGACGCGCCGGGCGACCTCGGGCAGGTAGGCGAAGGGCATGGTCTCCTGCATGTAGCTGCACTGCGTCATCTCCAGTTGCACCGCATGCACGCCCTGGCCGGGCTGGCCGTAGTGGCGCGTGATGTGGCCGCCCTTGAAGCGGCCATTGAGCACCGCGGTGTGGCCCGGCGCGGCCTGGGCGATGGCGAGCAGCTGCTGCGCCAGCACCGGGTCGCAGCTCGCGCCGTCCGCCGTGCCGAGGTTGAAGTCGGGCAGCTTGCCTTCGAAAAAGCGCGGCAGCACCGAGCGGATGGAGTGCGCATCCCACAGCATCGCGACGCCGTGCTTGGCCTGGATGCGTGCCAGTTCGGCCGCGAGTTGCGCGTGGTAGGGGTGCCAGATGGCATCGCGCCGCGCGGCGATCTCTGCCTCGTCCGGACCAGTGCCATCGGCATACAGCGGTGTGCTGTCGAAGGTGTCCAGCGGGCACAGGCCGGTCACGTTCTGGCCCGGGTAGAGGCTGGCGCCATCGGGTGGACGGTTCAGGTCGACCACATAGCGCGAGTGCGTGGCGCGCAACACCGAGGCGCCCATGGCGATGGCAAATTCGTACAGCTGCCCCAGGTGCCAGTCGGTGTCGTGCACCTCGCGGCCCTCGGGCGTGAGTCGGGCCGCAATCGCGGCTGGCACATGGGTGCCCACGTGCGGCATGGAAACCAGCAAGGGGCGCGAGCCCTGGTGGAAGAAATATGGTGCTTCGGTGGTGATGGGGTTCATGTCTCAGTTCCCGGAAATGATCTCGCGGCGCGCGGCCACAAAAGCCTGCGCAGCCTCGTCGTGCAGCGCATGGCGGCCCGCCTGCACCTGCTGCCGGCCGGCCACCCAGACGCCCTGCAGCGCAGACGTGCGGTGGCTGGCGAACACATGGGCCGACAGCATCTCGGGCGCAGACAGGCCCGCCAGCGCGAGGTGCCCGGCATCCAGCGCCACGAAATCGGCCTGCTGGCCCACGGCCAGGCCCGCGACAGCGCGGCCCGCCGCCTGCGACCCGCCCTGCAAGGCCTGCAGGGTCATGGCGCTGGCCACCTGCGGCTGCGTGGCGCTGGCCAGCACATTGCGCTGGCGGCGCTGCAGGCGCTGGCCGTATTCGAGCAGCAGCAGTTCTTCGGCGGCATTCACTGTGGCATGGCTGTCCGAGCCGACGCCCCAGGTGCCGCCTTGTTCCAGCCAGCACGGCATATCGAAGATGCCGTCGCCCAGGTTGGCTTCGGTGCTGGGGCAGATGCCGGCCACCGCGCCACTCGCGGCGGCGCGCCGGTACTCGGCCTCGCTCATGTGCGTGGCATGTACCAGGCACCAGCGCGCGTTGACCTCGGCATGGTCGAGCAGCCACTCCACCGGGCGTTGGCCGCTCCAGGCCAGGCAGGCGTCGACCTCGCCAGTCTGCTCGGCAATGTGGATGTGCACCGGGGCGGTGGCGTCAATTGCGTCGAGGCCGGCCAGGGCCTCGCGCAAGCCTTCGGGCGGCACCGCGCGCAGGGAGTGCGGCGCCAGCCCGAGGCGTGCGCCCTGGGCCGCGCACAGCGGCTTGAGGCGCTCCAGCAGGCGCAGCATGGAATCGGTGCTGCGGATGAAGCGGCGCTGGCCTTCGGTCGGCGGCGTCGCGCCGAAGCCGCTGGTCTGGTAGAGCACCGGCAACAAGGTCAGGCCGATCCCCGCGCTCTGCGCCGCGCGCAGCAGGCACAGCGCCAGCGTGGCGTCGTCGGCATAGGGCTGGCCGCTCTGGTCGTGGTGCACATAGTGGAACTCGCAGACCGAGGTGTAGCCGGCCTCCAGCATCTCGATGTACAGCCAGGTCGCAATCGCTTCCAGCTGCGCGGGGGCGATGCGCTGGGCAAAGCGGTACATCAGCGTGCGCCAGCTCCAGAAGCTGTCCTGCGCTTCGCCGCGGTATTCGGTGAGGCCGCCAAAGGCGCGCTGGAAGGCGTGCGAGTGGAGGTTGGGCATGCCGGGGATGAGCGGGCCCTTGGCCTGTGCGGCGTCCTGCGGAGCGTGTGCATCGGGCCGGACTTCGGTCAGGGTGCCGGACGCATTCCAGGAAAGGAGGACATTGGATGCCCAGCCTGTGGGGAGCAGGGCATCGGGGGCGAAGATCGTGTTCGTCATGACGTGATGTCCCATCGTGTTTCTCTTGCCGCTGCGGACCGAGGCCTCGTAGAAGGACTGTGCCGCGCCATCCCCAGGCAACCGGCAGCCAGCAAAGCCGCCGCACCGCCGCCGGCGATCGGCCAGGTATAGCTTTGCGTTGCATCAAACACCCAGCCGGCCGCACTGGCGCCGAGCAAGGCCGCAATGCCCACGCTCACATACAGCGCGCCCAGGATCGCACCCAGATGCCGCGTGCCAAACCAATCCGCCGCGACGGTCGGATACAGCGCAATGCAGCCCCCGTTCGCCGCGCCGAACAGCAGGGCAAACAGGGCCAGGCTCCAGAACGCGCCGGCCGACAGCCACAGCAGGCTCAGCAGCGCCAAACCGAGGGTCAGCCAGAGCAGCACACGTTGCGCGCCGAGCCGGTCGCCCAGGCCGCCCAGCAGCAGCCGCCCCAGCACATTGCCCACGCCGATCAGCCCGATCAGCAGCGCGCTTTGGGTGGGCGCAACCCCGAGCGCACGGGCTTGCGGGGTGATGTGGACCAGGGCCACGAACAAGCCGATGGAGGCCAGGAAGATCGAGGCGAAGTACCACCAGAACCGCGCGCTGCAAAGAGCTTGCGGCCGCGTCATGCCTTGCGCGGCTGTGGTGGTCGACGACGGGCCGTGCGGCACGGCATCGCCATCGGGCTGCTGCCCCACATCGGCGGGCTGGCCGACCAGCCGCGAAGCCGCACCCAGGCCCAGCACCGCAACGCCCAGCGCAAAGCATTGCAGCGTGCTGCGCCAGTCCATCTGCTGCAGCAGTGCGCCGGCCAGCAGCGGGCCGACGAGCGTGCCCAGGCCGGTACCGGCCAGCGCCAGGCCCGAGGCCCGGCTGCGTTGGCGCACGAACCAGCGCTGCACGACGGTGATGGCCGGGATGTAGACCAGGCCCACGCCCACGCCGACGAAGCTGCAGAACAAGAGCATCAGCATGGCCAGGCTGTTGGCCAGGCTGCCCAGCAGCAGGCCCAGCGCCAACAGCGCAATGCCGGTGCCGACGATGCGGCGCACGGAGAAACGGTCGGCCAGCGCGCCGGACACCAGGCCCAGCAGGTAGTAGACGAAGGCTGTGCCCGAGAACACCGCCGATACAGAGAAACGACCTGCGTGAAAGCTCTGCTGGATGGCTTCGAAGAACGCCCCGAACGCGTACATCGCGCCGAAGATCAACGCGAACAGCAGGTGCGTGGCGGCCACCATGGACCAGCCACGGAAGACGGGGGAAGGCGGTGCGGAGTGCTGCACGGGGCTGCGCCTGAAGTGGTGTCAGGGCGATGCGG
>DATILI010000283.1:0-2074 GCA_035476635.1 Burkholderiaceae bacterium
TTCGTTGGCCCTCGTGAAGCTGGCCGAGGAGGCCGGGGTGCCGCCGGGCGTGCTGAACATCGTGCCCGCCTCGCGCGAGCGCACGCCGGAAGTGGTGGGCGAGTGGCTGCGTGACGGCCGCGTACGCAAGATCAGCTTCACCGGCAGCACGGCGGTGGGCAAGCTGCTGGCGCGCGAGTCGGCCGGCACGCTCAAGAAGCTGTCGCTCGAACTCGGCGGCAATGCGCCTTTCATCGTGTTCGAGGATGCGGACCTGGATGCCGCGGTCGAGGGTCTGATGGCCGCCAAGTTCCGCAACGGCGGACAGACCTGCGTGAGCCCCAATCGCGTGTTCGTGCACGAGGCCGTGCACGAACGCTTCGTCGACAAGCTGGCTTCCCGCGTGGGGGCGCTGCGGGTCGGCCCTGCGGACTGGCCGGACGCGGAAATTGGTCCGATGATCAATGGGCGCGCGGTCGGCAAGATCGAGCGTCACGTGAACGACGCCGTGGCCAGGGGGGCGAAGGTGGTCGTGGGCGGAAAGCGCGTGCGTACGGAAATCGCCAACGGACCCAACTACTACGCGCCCACCGTGCTCACCGGTGCCAGCCCCGAAATGGAGCTGTCGTGCGAGGAAACTTTCGGCCCGGTGGTGCCGGTATTCCGCTTCGCCAGCGAGGGCGAGGTCATCGCGCAGGCCAACGACACGCCATTCGGCCTGGCCGGCTACTTCTTTTCCAACAACGTCAAGCGCATCTGGCGGGTTGCGTCGGCGCTGGAGACGGGCATGGTCGGCATCAATGAAGGCGCGATTGCCGCACAGGCGGCGCCCTTCGGCGGCGTCAAGGAGTCGGGCTACGGCCGCGAAGGCTCGCACTGGGGGCTGGACGAGTACCTGCAAACCAAGTACCTGTGCCAGGGGAACCTGGAATAAAGCGCGAGCGCGTGCCTTCAGGTTGATGCTGCGTCGCAACATCGACGCAGCTTGCTACACCGTAGTCGAAGTGTTGCAATCGGTTACGCGATTGTCCGCGCGGGTGATTTCGCAGTTTCATCGTTGGGGAAATGTATGAATACTTCAAACCTCAAGTTGCGAACCAAACTCGGAGCCGCCTTTTTCGTCATGGTGCTGCTGGCGGTGGTGCTGGGCCTGGTCGGGATGGCGCAGTTGAGACAGCTGGGCGCGGCCACCCACAACATCACGGACCACTGGATGCCCAGCATGCAAGCGCTGGGCGAAATCCGCTACGCCATCAGCAGCATCCGGCGCCTGGAGAGCCAGAGCCTGATCGGCGTAGACGAGAAGGAGCTCGCGGATCTGGAGAAACGCATTGATGGCCTGAAGGCCAGCATTGCCGAGATGGCCAAGAAGTACGCGCCGATGATCAGCTCGGAAGAAGAAAGGAAGCTGAGCGAGAAGCTCAAGACGGAGTTTGGCGCCTACTATGCGCAGAACGACAAGCTCCGGTCACTGGCGCGCGGCGGCGACGCTACACACAAGGAGGCTGTGGCGCTGTTACTGGGAGATTCGCGCAAGGCTTACACCCCGCTGATCGGCACCATCCAGACCCTGGTGGACTTGAACCAAAAAGGCGCCGAAGCGGCGGGCGAGACCTCTGATGCTGCCTATGCAGGCGGCCGCATGGGCATCATCATCGCGCTGGTTAGCGCGGTGGTGGTTGCGATTCTGCTGGCCTGGTGGATCACCGGGATGATCACGCGGCCGATCGCACAGGCCGTGCGAACCTCGGAGCAGATCGCGGCGGGCGACCTGTCGATGCAACTGGACGTGCAAGGCCAGGATGAAACGGCCCAGCTGCTGCGCGCCTTGTCGCACATGAAGGACAGCCTGGCCCAGGTCGTCGGCACGGTACGCCAGGGCTCCGAGTCGGTCGCCACGGCCAGCGCCGAAATCGCCCAGGGCAACAACGACCTGTCGGCGCGCACCGAGCAACAAGCCAGCGCGCTGGAACAAACCGCCGCCTCGATGGAAGAGCTCAGCTCCACCGTCAAGCAAAACGCCGACAACGCGCGCCAGGCCAACCAGCTGGCCATGAGTGCTTCCACCGTGGCCATCCAGGGCGGCGAAGTGGTT
>DATILI010000284.1:0-14015 GCA_035476635.1 Burkholderiaceae bacterium
GCGGGCACCTCTCAGCATCTTTCGCTGGAGCTGCTGGCCTTCAGATCTGGGGTCAAGTTCACGCACGTGCCCTACAAGGGCAGCGGCCCGGCCATCCAGGACGTGATCGGCGGCCAGGTCGACATGATGTTCGACACCACGGTGGTCGCGGCGCCGCACATCCAGAGTGGCAAGCTGCGCGCCATCGCGGTGACCTCGGCCAAGCGCCTGGCGTCGATGCCCGATGTGCCGACGGTGGCCGAATCCGGCCTGCCAGGACTGCAGGACTTCGAAGTGGTCTCGTGGCAGGCCATCTTCGTGCCGGCCGCGACACCCGCGCCCATCGTCGAGCGGCTGCACCAGGAAATCCGCAAGATCCTCGCGCAGCCCGAACTGCAGACGAAGATGAAAGGCTTCGGCATGGAGCCGGCTGATCTCACCACGGCGCAGATCACCGCCTTCCAGAAGGCGGAGGTCGAAAAATGGGCGCAGGTGATCAAGGCGGCCAACATCAAGCTCGAATAAGCCACCAGCAAACCACAAAGGAGATGAAATCATGTGTCATCCGATTCGACTGGCGCTGGCAAGCGCCCTGTGCGCCATGGCACTGCTGATGCAAGGCTGCGCAGCGCCCACCACCATGGCCTATGTGTCCAACGCGGACAGCCGCGAGATCAGCGTACTGAAACTGGACAGCGGGCAGGGCACCGTGCAGGCGGTACAGACCGTTGCGGTCGGCGGCACCGTCATGCCGCTCACGATCAGCCCGGACAAGCGCTTTCTCTATGCCGCATTGCGCTCCGAACCCTACACCGTGGCGAGCTTCGCGATCAATGGCCGCACGGGTGAACTGACGCCGGCGGGCAGCGCCCCATTGCCGGACAGCATGGCTCACATTGCGACCGACCGCAGCGGCAAATGGCTGTTTGCGGCGTCCTACGGCGGCAACAAGGTGAGCGTCAGCCCGCTCGCCTCCGACGGCAAGGTTGGCGCGGCATCGCAGGTTCTGCCAACCGGCAAGAATGCCCATTTCGCCGTGGCCGACGCGGCGAATCGCCACCTGTTCGTGACCAACCTGGGCAGCGACCAGGTCATGCAATGGCAGTTCGACGCGGCGACAGGCCGGCTCACGCCCGGCACGCCGGCCGCTTTAGGCGGGCGCAAGGGCGCGGGGCCGCGGCACCTGGTGTTTCATCCCAACGGCCGCCACGCCTATCTCCTCAACGAGCTGGATGCCGGCGTCGACCTCCTGGGCTACGACGCCACCAAGGGCACGCTCGCGCTGCTGAAGACCTGGCCGTCCCTTCCGGCCGGCTTCACCGGCAAACCCTGGGCGGCCGACCTGCACCTGACCCCGGATGGCCGCTTTCTCTACACCAGCGAACGCACCTCAAGTACGCTGGCGATGTGGGCGGTGGATGCCACCAATGGCGAGCTGACGTTGATCGGGCACACGCCCACCGAGACCCAGCCGCGCGGCTTCCAGATCGATCCATCGGGCCGCTGGCTGCTGGCGGTGGGGCAGACCTCGCATGCCTTGTCCGCCTACCGCATCGACCCGGCCAACGGACGCCTGACGCGGTCAAGCTCCATGCCGCTGGGCAAGAATCCCAACTGGGTGGAAATCATCGACCTGCCCTGAGAGGATTGCGGCAGATACCGCCCGACGATCACGCCGGCGCCTGGTCGAGCTTGAGCAGGCGCACGGCGTTGCCCTTGAGGATGCCGGGCATCACCTCGGGCTTGAAGCCTGCATCCTCAAAATCCTTCATCCAGCGGTCGGGCGTGATGAGCGGGTAGTCGCTGCCGAACAGGATGCGGTCTTTCAGCAGCGTGTTGGCGTACTGCACCAATTGCTTGGGAAAGTACTTGGGGCTCCAGCCTGAGAGATCGATCCAGACATTGGGTTTGTGCGTGGCCACCGAAAGCGCTTCGTCCTGCCACGGAAAGCTCGGGTGCGCCATCACGATCTGCATGTCGGGGAAGTCGATGGCCACGTCGTCCAGGTGCATCGGGTTGCTGTACTCCAGCCTGAGCCCGCCGCCGCAGCGCATGCCCGAGCCGATGCCGCTATGGCCGGTATGGAAGATCGCCGGCAGCTTGTGCGCGTTGATCACCTCGTAGATCGGCCACGCCATCTTGTCGTAGGGGTGGTAGCCCTGCACCGTGGGGTGGAACTTGAAGCCCTTGACGCCATGCTCCTTGATCAGCCGCTCGGCCTCGCGCGCGCCCATCTTGCCCTTGTGCGGATCGATGCTGGCAAAGCACATCATCATGTCGCTGTTCTTTTGCGCGGCTTCGGCGATTTCCTCGTTCGGAATGCGCCGACGGCCCAGCTTGGACTCGCTGTCCACCGTGAACATGATGAGGCCGATCTTGCGCTCACGGTAGTACGCAATGGTTTCCTCTATGGTGGGCCGGCGGTTCGAGCGGAAATACTTGTCCGCGGCGCGGTCGTATTCCTCGCCGTAGTTGTCGAACGGATTCCAGCAACTCACCTCGGCGTGGGTGTGAACGTCGATGGCGATGAGGTTTTTGTGGTCCATGTCTGTCTCCTGATGGAAGGTCGTTTCCGTTTTACCAGGCTCTAGGGTAAACACCGAGAAAATGCTCGCCAAGCCCGCTTGAATTGGTTATATTTCATAACCATAATCGATTCCACTCCGAAAAGCAACCATGAGCAACAAAGACATTCAACTTTCATTCCACGGCGAGCAACAGGAAGTGGCGCTGGTGCGGCTCGCGCGCCCGGCCAAACGCAACGCCCTGAGCGACGGCCTGATCCTGGCGCTGCGCGACCTGTTTGAAGCCCTGCCCGAAACGGTGCGCGCCGCGGTTATCGATGGCGAAGGCGAGCACTTCTGCGCCGGCCTGGACTTGAGCGAACTCAAGGACCGCGACGCGGGGCAAGGCCTGCACCACTCGCGCATGTGGCACAACGCGCTGGAGCAGGTGCAATACGGCCCGGTGCCGGTGATCGCGGCACTGCATGGCGCTGTGGTCGGCGGTGGCCTGGAGTTGGCCAGCGCCTGCCATATCCGCGTGGCCGATGAAACCGCCTTCTATGCATTGCCCGAAGGCTCGCGCGGCATTTTTGTCGGCGGCGGCGGCGCGGTGCGCATTCCACGCCTGATCGGCGTGGCCCGCATGACCGACATGATGCTGACCGGCCGCGTCTACAACGCACAGGACGGCGAGCGCGCCGGCTTTGCGCAGTACCTCGTGCCACCCGGCACGGCATCGGAAAAAGCCATGGAACTGGCGCTGCGTGTCGCGCAGAACGCGCCGCTGACCAACTACGCGCTGATGCACGCGCTGCCGCGCATCGCCGAGCAGCCGGCCGACCAGGGTTTTCTCACCGAGGCCTTGATGGCCGCGATTGCGCAAAGCGCGCCCGAGGCCAAGCAACGCGTGCGCGCCTTCCTCGACGGCAAGGCCAACAAGGTCAAACCATGAATCCGGCTCCGAAGTACCGGCCGCTCGAGTTCGGCGTGACGCGCGCCGTGTTGCGCGAAGGCGCACCGGGCGTGCGCTACCTGCGCGCCGAGCAGCCCTTGTCCGACTACGCACTGCGCCTGACCGACCGGCTGGTGCACTGGGCCGAGACCGCGCCCGAGCGTACCTTCATGGCCCGCCGCGTGAAGAACGCCGACGGCAGCACGGGCGACTGGCGCCGCATCAGCTACCGCGAGGCGCTGGCCAGCGCGCGCAGCATCGCGCAGGCATTGCTCGACCGGGGCCTGAATGCCGAGCGCCCGGTGGTGATCCTCAGCGAAAACGACCTGGAGCACGCCCTGCTCGCCCTCGGCTGTCTCTACGCCGGCGTGCCCTACTGCCCGGTATCGCCGCCCTACTCCATCGTGAGCCAGGACTACGAGAAGCTGCGCCATGTGCTCGATACCCTGACACCCGGACTGGTGTTCGCCAGCGACGCCGCGCGCTATGGCAAGGCGATCCGCGCCACGGTCGACGCGAAGACCGAGGTCATTCTCCAGACGGGAACCATCGAAGGCCGCGCCAGCGGCAGCTTTGCGCAGCTCCTGGCCACGCCAGCCACGGCAGCCGCCGATGCGGCGATGCAGGCAACCGGGCCCGACACCATCACCAAGTTCCTGTTCACCTCGGGCTCGACCAAGCTGCCCAAGGCGGTGGTCAACACGCATGGCATGTGGTGCGCCAACCAGCAGCAGATGCGCCAATCCATGCCGGTGCTGGCCGAGCAGGACGAAGACGGCGGGCCGGTGTTGATCGACTGGCTGCCGTGGAACCACACCTTCGGCGGCAACCACAACTTCGGCCTCACGATCTACAACGGCGGCAGCCTGTATATCGACGATGGCAAGCCCACGCAAGCGCTGATGCACGAGACCCTGCGCAACCTGCGCGAGATCGCACCCACGGTTTACTTCAACGTGCCCACCGGCTTCGAGGCCATCGCCCACGCGATGAAGACCGACGAGACCTTGCGGCGCAACCTGCTGTCGCGCGTGAAGATGTTCTTCTACGCCGGCGCGGCATTGGCGCAGCCGATCTGGGACAGCCTGCACGAGACCCAGGAGGCCGAAATCGGCGAGCGCATCGTGATGGGCACGGGCCTGGGCATGACCGAATCCTCGCCATTCGCGATCTTCATCACCAGCCCCGAAGTGAATTCAGGCGACCTTGGAATTCCCACGCCGGGCCTGGAACTCAAGCTCGTTGATGTCGATGGCAAGACCGAGGTGCGCTACCGCGGCCCCAACATCACGCCAGGCTACTGGCGCGCGCCGGAAGCGACACGCGAAGCCTTCGACGAAGAAGGTTTCTTCAGCACCGGCGACGCGGTGAAGTGGATCGATGAAGACAACATCCACCGCGGCCTGCGGTTCGATGGCCGCATCGCCGAAGACTTCAAGCTCGCCACCGGCACCTTCGTCAGTGTCGGGCCGCTGCGCGCCAAGATCATCGCGGCCGCTGCGCCGTACGTGCAGGACGCGGTGCTCACCGGCATCAACCTGAAGGAAGTCGGCGCGCTGCTGATTCCCACTGCCGCCGTGCGCACGCTGGCCGGGCTGGATGCCGGCGCCAGCCTGCAGGAGGTGCTGCAAAGCGCGCCGGTGCAAGCGCACTTCCAGAACGTCATCGACGGCCTGGCGGCCAATGCCACCGGCAGCGCGAACCGCATTGCGCGCGCACACCTGGTGGCCGAGCCCCCTTCCATCGACAAGGGCGAGGTCACCGACAAGGGCTCGATCAACCAGCGCGCCGTGCTCAAGCACCGCGCCGCCCTGGTGGACGCGCTGCACGACGGCAGCCTGCCGTTCACCATCAAGCCTCGCTGATACCCTACAAGAAACAGGAGCAGATATGAAGATCGAAGGACAAGCGGCGCTCGTCACCGGTGGCGCATCGGGCCTGGGCGAAGCCACCGCGCGCGAACTCGCGCGGCTGGGCGCCAAGGTCGCCGTGCTGGACGTCAACATGGCGCTGGCTGAGAAGGTTGCCGCCGAGATCGGCGAAGAATTTGGAAACGGCTGCGCCGTGGCCTGCGCCTGCGACATCACCAACTCGGAGAGCGTCGCCGCCGCGCTGGCCAAGGCCTCGGCCGCGCACGGTCCGGCCCGCATGCTGATGAACGTCGCGGGCATCGGCAGCGCCAAGCGCATCGTCGGCAAGGACGGCAACGCCGCGCCGCTGGAAGACTTCGCCCGCGTCATCAACGTCAACCTGATCGGCAGCTACAACATCAGCCGCCTGTTCGCGGCTGAATGCGTCAAGCTTGGCGCCATGGAAGACGGCGAACGCGGCGTGATGCTGTTCACCGCCTCGGTGGCCGCGTTCGACGGCCAGGTCGGCCAGCAGGCCTACAGCGCCTCCAAGGGCGGGCTGGTGGGTATGACGCTGCCGATGGCACGTGACCTGGCGCAGCACGGCATCCGCGTGTGCACCATCGCGCCGGGCCTGTTCGCCACGCCGTTGATGAAGCAGCTGCCCGAGCCGGTGCAGGCGTCGCTTGCGGCGTCCATTCCGTTCCCGCCGCGCCTGGGGCATCCCTCGGAATTCGCGCAGCTCGCCGCGCATATCGTGAGCAACGGCCACCTCAACGGCGAAGTGATTCGCCTGGACGGCGCGCTGCGCATGGCCCCGCGCTAGGGCTTCTGTTACCAGCTTCAAGTTTTACAACCACGGCCACCAACTATTTCAGGAGACAAACCATGACCACACGCCGCTACTTCGTCCAGACTCTGGGCAGCGCCGCCGCACTGGGCGCCTTCACCCCATTTTCCGCGCAGGCGCAGGGCCTGGAGCAGGTCAAGATCATCAACGGCTTTCCCGCGGGCGGCACGGCGGACGCCACCAGCCGCCGTGTGGGCGAGCATCTCCGGGGGTCGGCCTACACCAGGAACGCCGCGGTGGTCGAGAACAAGCCCGGCGCGGGCGGGCGCATTGCCTGCGAGACCGTCAAGAACGCACCGGCAGACGGCAGCGTGCTGCTGCTCACGCCGTACTCCTGCACTTCGGTCTATCCGCATATCTACACCAAGCTCAGCTACGACCCGTTCAAGGATCTGATGCCGGTCTCGATTGCGGCCGTCATGCACCACGGCCTGGCCGTGGGTCCCATGGTGCCGGCCAGCGTGAAGACCGTGAAAGACTATGTCGCCTGGGCCAAGGCCAATCCGGACAAGGCCAGCTATGGCTCGCCCGCCGCGGGTTCGCTGCCGCACTTCCTCGGCGCGCTGCTGAGCAGCTACACCAATGTGCCGCTCACGCATGTGCCCTACCGCGGTTCGGTGCCCGGCGTGACCGACCTGATCGGCGGCCAGCTCGCGTCCATGTTCACGCCCAGCGGCGACTTCCTGGCCAACCACAAGGCCGGCAAAATCCGCATCATTGCCACGTCCGGCCCGGCGCGCTCGCCCTTCACCCCGGAGGTCGCCACTTTCGCCGAACAAGGCTTCCCCGAGCTCACGACCGAAGAGTGGTTCGGGTTCTACGCTCCGGCCAAGACGCCAGCCTCGGTCGTCGACAACGCCAATGCGGCCATCAATGTGGCATTGAAAGAGCCCTCGGTCATCAGCAGCCTGGGCACCTTCGGCCTGGTCGCACGCGGCTCTACCGTGCGCGAGATGGACAAGAGCCAGCGCGATGCCTTCTACCGCTGGGAACCCCTGGTCAAGGCCATCGGTTTCACCGGCCAGTCCTGAACCTGGAACCTCCCATGCGAACCACCACCCAGCGCATCCTGGGCGGTGCCGGCGCAGCCTTGCTGGTTGCCTGCACCGCTTCGGGCCCGAACGCCACTTCCAGTACCGCCGCAGCCCCCGTCGATTGCGCCCAATTGGCAAGCAATTTCGCAGTAAGCGGTCTGCGCATCACGGGCACCGAGTCGGTGCCCGCCGGCCTGACCGTGCCCGGCATGGCCCAGCCCTACCCGATGCCCGCCCACTGCAAGGTCACGGGCCGGATGAACGAGCGCACCGGGGCGGACGGCAAGCCCTACGCCATCGGCTTTGAGATGCGGCTGCCTGCCAACTGGTCGGGCCGCTTTCTGCTGCAGGCCAACGGCGGCAATGACGGCGTGGTGCAGCCGGCCTTCGGCAACGTGGTCTCGGGCGGCGCCACCACCAATGCGTTGATGCAAGGCTTTGCCGTGCTCTCCAGCGACGCCGGGCACACGCCGGAGCCACCCGCCAGCGCGGGCCTGGTTGGCGGCAACCTGTTCGGCCTGGACCCGCAGGCGCGCCTGGACTACGGCTACCAGGCCAACGGCGTGCTCGCGCCCATGGCAAGGAAATTGATCGCGACGCACTACGGCCGGCCGGTGCAGCGCTCCTACATGATGGGCTGCTCCAACGGCGGGCGCCACGCGATGGTGGCGGCTTCACGCTATGCCGGCCAGTTCGATGGCGTCATCGCCGGCAACCCGGGCTTCAACCTGCCCAAGGCCGCGGTGCAGCACGCCTGGGACATCCAGGCCTTCAGCGCGGTCAACCCCGATATCAAGGCCGCGTTCCCGCCGGCAGACATGAAACTCGTGGCCGACAAGGTGCTGGAGAAATGCGATGCGCTGGACGGCCTGGCCGACGGCATGGTGGACAACCTGCCGGCCTGCCAGAAGGCGTTTGATTTGAAGGCCTTGCAATGCAGCGGCGCCAAGAACGCGCAGTGCCTCAGCGGCCCGCAGGTCACGGCCCTGCAAAAGGTGTTCGCCGGCCCGGCCAACAGCAAAGGCGAACCGCTGTACAGCGACTGGCCCTGGGACGCCGGCGTAGGTGCATCGCAGATCGGTTTTGGCAGCTGGCGCGCCTGGAAGCTGCAGGGGCCGATCGCGGGCCTGCCGATCATTGGTGCGCTCGGCGCTGGCTCGGTGGCCTATGTTTTCTCCACCCCGCCGAACCGGGTCGCCGGCAATCCACCGGTTCTGATCAAATCCCTGCTCGACTACAACTTTGACACCGACGCACCGAAGATCTACGCAACCGATGGCACGTTCAAGGAATCGGCCATTCAATTCATGACACCGCCCGATGCGACCGACCTGTCGGCGTTCAAGGCACGCGGCAGCAAGATGATCGTCTACCACGGCAACAGCGATCCGGTGTTCTCGGTCAACGACACCATTCGCTGGTACGAGGGCCTGAACAAGAACCACGCGGGCCGTGCCGACACCTTCGCGCGGCTATTCACCATACCGGGCCTGAACCACTGCCAGGGCGGCCCGGCGACCGAGCAGTTCGACATGCTCAGCGCGCTGGTGAACTGGGTCGAGAAGGGCGAAGCGCCGGTGCAAGTCGTGGCCACGGCACGGCCAGGCATCAACCCGGATGTCCCCGTGTCATGGCAAAGCAACGGCAAGCCGCGCAGCCGGCCGCTGTGCCCCTACCCGAAGCAGGCGCGCTACAAGGGCGCGGGCGATGTGGAGAGCGCAGCCAGCTTCAGCTGCCAGTAGTCGCGCAGGCAATTTCCTTTCAGGGTTAGCTCTAGTTTTTTAGTTATAAATTAGAACTACATTGGTTACTGCATATAACTTGATTCGGCTCAACGCCGATGGTTTGTGCACCCAACCACCGAGAGGAGACAACCATGCCCTTTTTCCAGACAAGACGCGCCCGGGCCTTTGGCCCTGGCGCGCTGTTGAGCGCGGTCTTTCTGACCGCGTGCGGCGGCTCTGACGACGCCCTGCCGCAACTGCCTGCGGCATCGCCGGCATCGCTGCTGTCATGCACCGACCTCGCCGCAAAAATCGCCTTTGCCAACACCACCATCACGGCCGCGACCAGCATGCCCGCCGGCACAGTGACGGTGGCAGGCAAGCCGGTGGGCGAGCATTGCCGTGTCACCGGCCGCATGCACGATCGCGTCAGCGCCGTGGACGGCCAGAGCTATGCGATCGGCTTCGAGATGCGCCTGCCCAAAAGCTGGAATGGGCGCTTCTACTACCAGGCCAATGGCGGCATTGACGGCAACGTCTCGGCGGCGCTCGGCGCCACCGGCGGCGGGCCGCTGGACAACGCGCTGAACATGGGCTTCGCGGTGCTCAGTTCGGATGCGGGCCACGCAGGCTCGCTCGGGCCCTTCTTCGGCATTGATCCGCAGGCGCGGCTGGACTACGGCTACCAGGCCGTGGGCAAGCTCACGCCGATGGCCAAGAGCGCGATCCAGACGGCCTATGGCAAGGGGCCGGATCGTTCCTACATCGGCGGCTGCTCCAACGGCGGGCGCCACACCATGGTGGCGGCGGCGCGCTATGCCGACCACTACGACGGCTTCCTGGTCGGCAACCCGGGCACGCGCCTGCCATTGGCCGCGATCGCCAATATCGCGGGTGCGCAAAAGTACGCGACGCTGGCAACCACCGCGGGCGACCTGGGCACCGGCTTCACCGCGGCGGAGCGCACACTGGTTTCCAACGCAGTGCTCGCCAGGTGCGACCTGCTGGATGGCACCAGCGACGGCCTGGTGCAAGACACCAGCGCCTGCCAGGCGGCCTTTCAGCTCGACCGCGACGTGCCGACCTGTTCGGGCGCGCGCAACGGTAGCTGCCTGAGCGCCGCGCAAAAGAGCGCGATTGGTTCGCTTTTCACGGGCGCCACCACCAGCACCGGAGCCAGGATCTACACCAGCTTTCCGTACGACGCCGGATTGCACACCGCTGGCTGGGCACAGTGGAAGTTCACTTTCCCGATCGCGCTTGACTCCGGCGCCGTCGGGTTCATCTGGCAGGTGCCGCCGGAAAGCCCCGCCACCTTCAACGGCGCAACTTTCGCGCTGACCGGCAACGTCGACACCATGCTCGCCAAGGTGAATGCGACGAACGCGACCTACACCGAGTCCGCCCTGTCGTTCATGACGCCGCCCAACCCCAGCAACCTCTCGGTGCTGAAGGGCCGCGGCGCGAAGATGATGCTCTACCACGGCACCGCCGACCCGATCTTCTCCAGCGACGACACCACCGGCTGGTATGAAGCACTGCGCGGCGCGAACAATGGCGACGCAAGCAACTTCTCGCGCTTCTTCCGGGTTCCAGGCATGAACCACTGCGCCGGCGGCCCCTCAGCCGACCAGTTCGACATGCTCACACCCCTGGTCAACTGGGTGGAAAAGGGCCAGGCACCTGACAGCGTGGTGGCGAGCGCGCGCGGCACCGGCAATGCGGGTGGCGTGAACGCGGACGTGCCGGCGAGCTGGTCCGCAGCCCGCACCCGCCCCTTGTGCCCTTACCCGAAGGTGGCCCGCTACAAGGGTTCGGGCGACCTGGAGAGCGCCGCGAGCTTCAGCTGCCAGTAGCAAAGAAGCTGTGGCGAAGGAGCTGTGACGCGCTGGCAGAATGTCGCCATGTCCGTGCCCCTCCAATCCAAAAAAAAGCCGCCGGCCGCCGCGCCGGCCGATCAGGTCAACACCGAGTATCTTGAAAGCCTGGTCGGCTACAACGCACGCCGCGCGGCCATAGCGGCGATTGAAGTGTTCCTCCAGCGCATGGCCGTATATGACCTGCGCCCGGTCGATTTCTCGGTGCTGTCTCTGATCACGCACAACCCGGGCATCACCTCGCGCCAGTTGTGCAACACCTTGAGCATCCTGCCGCCCAACCTCGTAGGCATGATCAGCGCGCTGGAAAAGCGTGCACTGATCGAGCGCCAACCGCATCCGCGCGACGGCCGGGCCGTCGGCCTGCACCTGACGCCGGACGGGGAAAAACTCATGCGCGAAGCCGAGCGCACCGCGGCCGAACTCGAGGCGCAGGTCGCCTCGCGCCTCACGCCGACGGAAAACAAGACGCTGATCCGGCTGCTCAAGAAGATCTATCTCTGAGCCGCCGTTGTGCATTGGTGCGGCCCGCCTGCGGCGCCCTCCCGCACATCCATCGCTATGAATCGCTATGAATGTTGTAGCGTTCCGCGACTTAGGCTATAGTGGCCTCGCTATTGTTTGTGTAGCGTGCGCGTACCCAGAAACATCAAAAAAACCTATATCGCCTCGAGGAGACCGTTGCATGAGTTCCAAAGAAAACGCATCCGTCAACCAGTTGCTTGCCTTGCTGGAGTCACGGTATGCACTGCGCGTGCTGTGGGCTCTGCGCGACGGCCACGCCCAGACGTTTCGACTCTTGCAAGACAGCGTCGGCGGCATCACGCCCAACACACTGAACACCCGCATCAAGGAACTGCGCGAAGCCGGCCTGATGACCCATGGCAGCGATGGCTACATCGTCACCCCATCTGGCGCGGACCTGCTCAAGCGCCTGTCGGACCTGCAGGCCTTCGCCGGCAAGTGGGTCGCCAGCCAGGCCAAGAAAATCAAATCGCCCTGAACTGCCAATAGGCCCTAAAGCGGCGGCAGCCGCCGCTTGACCGGCTGGCTCTTGACGATGGCAGTGTTCGTCTCGGCCTTGTCGGTGATGCGGTCAAGAATCTGGTCGAGTTGCTCTATCGAGCGCAGGTGCAGCCGTCCGATGAAGCAGTCGTCGCCCGTCACCTTGTCGCACTCCGAGAACTCAGGGATCTCCTCGATCAATTTCTGCACGATCTGCAGTTTGCCGGGAAGCGGCCTGATGCGAACGATCGCCTGCAACGGGTAGCCAACGGCTTGCGGATCGATCTGCGCGGTGTAGGCCTGGATCACGCCGCGCTCCTCCAGGCGCCGCAGGCGCTCGGACACGCTGGGCGAGGACAGCTTCACGCGCAGCGCCAATGCCTTCAGGGAAATCCGGGCGTCGCCCACCAGGATTTCAACGATGCGCCGGTCGAGGTGGTCAAGCATGAATGGTTATCAGGTAATTTCGACGATATGCCTAATATCAAAAGGCATTCAATGCTAACTCTCTTACTTATGCCATGGCAAGCGTGCAAACAACCACCTAAGATTCAGCCTTGATGACTTCCCGGGGGCCAATGGTGACGGACAAACTGCGCGGGACGGCCGAGATGACGGCCGCCATGGTGATTTCAGGAACGATCGGCTGGTTCGTTGTTGTCTCCGGCCAACCCGTGATGGATGTGGTGTTCTGGCGCTGCGTCTTCGGGGCCGCCACCTTGGGGCTGATCTGCGCCGCCATGGGGCTGCTCAAACGCGAACGCATTTCCAGCCGGCAGCTCGCCCTGGCCGCGATCGGCGGCATCGCCATCGTCGCGAACTGGCTCTTGCTGTTCGCCGCCTACTCGCGTGCATCCATCTCCGTGGCCACGGCGGTCTACAACACCCAGCCCTTCATGCTCGTCGGCCTCGGCGCGTTGCTCTTCGCCGAGCGGCTCACCGCCAGCAAGCTCGGCTGGCTAGTCATCGCCTTCGCCGGAATGCTCGCGATCGTGCAGGCAAAGCCTGGTGCCGGCAGCATCGGCACGAACTACCTTGCGGGCATCCTGTTGGCCTTGGGTGCGGCCTTCTTCTACGCTGTCGCCGCGATCATCACGAAGAAACTCAAGGGCGTTGCACCGCACTTGATCGCGCTTGTCCAGGTGCTGGTCGGAATGGCGATGCTCGCGCCCCTCGCCAACCTCGCGGACCTGCCCACGGGGGCCGGCACGTGGACGATCCTGGGCATCGTCGGCATCGTCCACACCGGGCTGATGTACATCCTGCTGTATGGCGCGATCCAGAAACTGCCGACCCACCTGACCGGCGCGCTTTCGTTCATCTACCCGGTGATCGCGATCATCGTTGACCTGGTGGCGTTCGGCCAGCGCCTGCAAGCGCTGCAGATCGTGGGCATGTGCGCCATCCTGCTCGCGGCCGCGGGCACGACACTGGGCTGGCCGCTCTGGAAGCGGCGCGCGCCTGGCATGCTGTAGCCCGGAGGTTTTGAAAGCGGCCGGTGCCGCCGTTGAGTCGCTGCCGGTTGTTTGCTTTAATCAGGCTCCTGCGTCCTATCAACACCGGCAGCCCACACCATGCAAAAACATCTCGACCTATCTTCGGTGTTTCCCAACGACTACCGGCGCGCCGCACTGGTGGGCCGCATCTGGGTGGAAGGGAAAGGGCCAGTGCTGGTACAGGTGCGCGACGATGGGCTGTTCGATCTGTCGGCGCTGGCGGCCACATCGAGCCAGCTGCTGCAAATGGACTATCCCGCGGGCGCCATACGCCACCACGCGAGTGAGCGCATCGCCGACACGCGCGCGGTGCTGGCCAACTCGGCGCACGATGTGCGCGACCCCACCGTCCCCTGGTTCCTCGCCCCCTGCGATCTGCAGGCCGTGAAGGCCGCCGGCGTCACCTTCGTGGCCTCGATGCTGGAACGCGTGATCGAGGAACAGGCGCGCGGCGATGCCAGCAAGGCTGATGCGGTGCGCCAGGCTGTGACTGCCGTGATCGGCGACAACTTGAGCGAAGTGCAGCCCGGCTCGCCCGCCGCGGAGAAACTGAAGGAAGTCCTGATCGCCCAGGGCGCGTGGTCGCAATACCTGGAAGTGGGCATCGGCCCCGACGCGGAAGTGTTCACCAAGGCACAGCCGATGAGCGCCGTGGGTGTGGGTGCCGAGGTCGGCATCCATCCGCGCAGCGAATGGAATAACCCGGAACCGGAGATCGTGCTCGCGGTCAACTCGCGTGGCGAC
>DATILI010000285.1:0-14614 GCA_035476635.1 Burkholderiaceae bacterium
CATGGGCGCCAACCCGACCTTCATGAGCTGGGCGGACGCCCAACCGGCGCTGGCTTCCGGCGCGGTGGATGCGCAGGAAAATCCGCTGGAGGTGTTCCTGGCCGCGAAGATCCACACCCTGGGCCAGAAGTACGTGACCAAGTGGAACTACAGCAACGACATCTTGCTGTTCGCGATCGCCGGCCCGGTCTGGCAAAGCTGGACCGCGCAAGACCAGAAGATTGTGCGCGAGGCCGGCATCGACGCCGCCAGGCAGCAGGTGCAACTGGTGCGCAAGCTGTTCGCCGAAGATGTGGAGAAGGTCAAGGCGCTGGGCGTGCAGGTCCATGTACCGACGCCGGCGGAGTTGGCCGATTGGCAAATTGCCACGCGCCGTGTCTATGCGCGCTGGAAGGCGCAGGTCAATGCGCCGTTGCTGGCCAAGGTGGAGGCGATTGTCGAGAAAACGCGCAAAGCCTGAGTCGCCAGGTCCGATGCAGGAAGCGAATCGCCCGCTCGACGCTTCGCTGTTCTTCAAGCTCATCCGCGTCGTCAACCTGACGGCGCGGCCGTTTCACGAGAGCGTGGGCAAGCGCCAGCATCTCACGCTCAACGAGTGGCGTGTGATGCTGGTGCTGGCCTCCCATGCCGGGGCTGCGGCCACCGACGTGTCGGACCGCACGGGGCTGGACAAGATGTCGGTCAGCCGCGCGCTGGCCGGCTTGCACCGGCACGGCCGCCTGCAGCGCGAACCCGACCCGACCGACCAGCGCAAGAGCCGTTTGTTTCTCACGCCCGCGGGCAAGCGCCTGTTTGCCCAGGTGGGCGCGCTGGCGCGCCGGCGCGAGGCGCAGCTGTTCGCCGGCATCAGCGCGGAAGAAAAGCGGCAATTGAGTACGACCCTGGACCGACTCGCGGCCGCCGGCCTGGCGTCCGAACCTTTGTGGAAGGGTGATGCGCCGAAGTGATGGGGGCTGTTCAAGCGGCCGTTTTTTTGCATTAATGGGGGCGAGTGTGCTATCCCGCAAATACCTGCACATGAAATCGCGCTTTTGGGGCCATGGCGGCGTTGCAAATCCTCGCGATACCTACGGGTATCGCTGCGGTTTGCGCCTTGCCCTGACCCCAAACGCATCGATTTCATTTTGTGCAGTTACTTGCAGGACAGCACACTAGGGGAGCGGAGCGGTTCAAGGAGTCATCATGAATATGAAACTCAGCCTGAAACTTCCGTTGGCTTTTGCGTTTGCCATGCTGGTGCTGCTGTGCGCGGCGCTCTTTGGCATCTTCAGCCTGAACCGATCGCTCGATATCTACCAGACCACTGTCCGGGACAGCCACGCGAACGAACGCGCGGTGGCCAATATGCTGGACGACTTCAAGGTGCAGACGCAGGAGTGGAAGAACGTGCTCCTGCGTGGCAAGGACCCCAAGCAACTGGAGCGCTACTGGACCGCCTTCGAGAAGAAGGACCGCGAGGTCAACGATCAGGCAAAGAAACTGCTGGCAGCGCTGCCGCAAGATGAAAGCCGCGTGCTGGTGGATCAGTTTGCCCAGGCGCACTTGAAAATGGGCGAGGGCTACCGCAAGGGCTTTGCGGCCTACAAGGCCGCGGACTTCGACGCCGCGGCCGGCGACAAGGCCGTGCAGGGCATGGACCGCGAGCCGGTCAAGCTGCTGGATGAAGCCGGCAAGAAGATCCAGGGCGTGAGTGAGGACGTGGCGGCCCAGGCCGCTGCCAGCGGCGCGCGCGCCACCAAGGTCAGCCTGATCGTGATGCTGGTCGTCTGCGCCGTCGGCATCTATGCCAGCATCTTGTTCAGCCGCACCGTGGTGCGGCCGCTCGCACATGCGGTTTCGATGTCACAGGCGGTGGCCGGCGGCGACTTGACGGCGGTGCAGGAAACCCGTGGCTCAAGCGAGATCGCGCAGCTGTTCCAGGCGCTTTACGCCATGCAGAACAGCCTCTCCAGTGTGGTGTCCAACGTGCGGACCAGTGCCGAGGGCGTGGCGTCGGCCAGCGCCGAAATCGCGCTGGGCAACAACGACCTCTCCGCGCGCACCGAGCAGCAGGCCAGCGCGCTGGAAGAGACCGCAGCCTCGATGGAAGAACTCAGCTCCACCGTGCGCCTGAATGCCGACAACGCCAAGGAAGGCAACAAGCTTGCAACCAGCGCCTCCACCGTGGCCAGGCAGGGCGGCGAAGTCGTGGCCGAAGTGGTGGACACCATGAAAGGCATCAACGACAGCTCCAAGAAAATCGCCGACATCATTGGCGTGATCGACGGCATCGCCTTTCAGACCAACATCCTGGCGCTCAATGCGGCCGTGGAGGCCGCCCGCGCGGGCGAGCAGGGCCGCGGTTTTGCCGTGGTGGCGGGCGAGGTGCGCAGCCTGGCGCAGCGCGCGGCCGGCGCGGCCAAGGAGATCCGGGGCCTGATCAGCGCCAGCGTGGAGCGGGTGGAGCAGGGCACGGTCCTGGTCGACAAGGCCGGCGCCACCATGATCGAAGTCGTCAACGCCATCCGGCGGGTGACCGACATCATGGGCGAAATCAGCTCGGCCAGCAGCGAGCAAAGCACCGGCGTTGCGCAGGTCGGGGAGGCCGTCACCCAGATGGACCAGGCGACGCAGCAGAACGCCGCATTGGTCGAACAAAGCGCGGCCGCAGCCGACAGCCTGAGGCACCAGGCGGTCGAGCTCGTCAATGCAGTGGCCGTGTTCCGCCTTTCGAAGGACGGCACGGCGAGCAGCTCGCGCAGCATTGCGCTGGCGTGAACGGCGCCGCGAGGTGAAGGCCGGTGGCCGGATCCTTGTACGTGCTGGTGGCTGGGGCCTGTAGACGCAACGTGGTTTTGGAGATGGGCGCATGAGAAACCGGTGGTTTCGCGCAGCGGTCGCCGCCCTATTTCTACTGGCCGGCGGTTTCCCTGCGGCTGCGGCGCCAAGGGTCTTGATGCTGGTCTCCTACCATGCCGGCCTGGCCTGGAGCGATGGCCAGGCCAGTGGTGTGCAAGACATATTGCAGCGCGGCCAGCCGCCGGTGGAGCTTCGCGTCGACTACCTGGACACGAAACATGTCAAGCCAACGCCCGAATACTATGCCCAGGTCGAACGGCTGCTGTTGACCAAATACGGCAAGGCGGCGCCCCAGCTGCTGCTGGCGATCGATGATGATGCGCTCGACTTTGCCTTGGCTGTGCGCAGCCGGCACTATCCGAATGTTCCTATCCTGTTTTCCGGCGTTTCCGCTGATCGGCGGGTCGACCTGGCCAGGCACGCAAACCTCACGGGGGTTTTCGATGACGTCAATATCGCCCAGAGCCTGCCGAAGATGCTGGTCATCCTGGGGGATACCAGGCGGCTGGTGGTCATTCACGACCAAAGCCGCACCAGCCTTGCGCAGGTCGAGCCTTTGCGCAAACTGGCCGGGCAGTACCCCGGGCTGGCGATCGAATACGTGACCAACGAGACGGTGCAGGCCATCCAGACGCGCCTGGGCCGGCTTGGCCGGGACGACCTGGTGCTGTCCCTGGCGTTCAACCGCGACGCGAATGATCGTGTCCTGACCCACGAGGAGGAAATCGATTTGTGGGCGGCGGCGGCAAAGGCCCCCTTGCTGGCAACGCGGGACGTCCATATGCGTCCCGGCGTCCTGGGCGGCTGGGTCGTCACCGGGCGCCAGCAAGGCGAAGCCCTGGGGCACCTGGCCTTGCAGGTGCTGCGGGGTACGGCGCCAGCGGCCATGCCGATGCAGGATGGCGTGTCGACGCCCATGTTCCAGCATGACCAATTGGTGCGCTGGGGCATCGCCGGCACCGCGTTGCCGCCGGATGCGGTGGTGATCGGGCGGCCCGTGCGGATGATCGACGCCATGCGCCCCTACCTTCCCTGGTTGGCCACCTTGTTCGGCGGCATGGCCATGGTCATTGCCTTGCTGGCCTATGCCATCGTGCAGCGGCAACGGACCGCCGTTGCGCTCAAGCGCAGCCGGCAGAATTACCTCGAGTTGTTCAACAGCAGCAATGAAGCGATTGTGATCAGCGACCCGTTTGCCAAGGTGATTCTGGAGGTCAATCGGCGATTCACATCGCTGTTTGGCTATCAGGCGTCCGAGGCGGGGCAATTGACCAGTGCGGCGATCAGTCTGAACGAGGCGCCGCACACCCAGGCCGCTCTCGATCAGTTTCGCCAGAAGGCCCTGACAGGCGAGCCCCAGCTGTTCGAATGGCGTTGCCGCAAGAAGGACGGCAGCCCGTTCTGGGCCGAGATTTCGCTGAGCCGCGTGGACTTGCTCGAGGGCATTCGCATCGCGGCGTCGGTGCGGGACGTCTCCGACAGAAAACTTGCCGAGATCCAGGCCCGGGAAAGCGAGGAGGTGTTCCGGCGTCTTTTCGAGACATCGAAGGATCTCATCTTCCTGTTCAAGAAAGCGCGTGTCATCGATTGCAATCAAGCCAGTTGGTCGGTACTCGGCTACGCAGGCAGGCAGGACATGCTGAACCGGCGTCTCCTGGATCTTTCCCCCGCCTACCAGCCCGACGGCGTCGCTTCGGCCGACAAGGCGGCAACCATCGGCAGCGCCGCCTTGCGCAACGGCTCCGAGCGCTTTGAATGGGCCTGCATCCGGGCCGACGGCGCTATCCTCCCGGTGGAGGTCACCATGACGGTGATTACGGTTGGCAGCGAGCAGATATTCCACAGCGCCTGCCGCGACATCTCGGAAATCGCCCAGTACCGCAAGAAGGTGCACTACCAGGCCTACTTTGACGCCTTGACCGATTTGCCCAATCGCACGCTGCTGCTGGACCGCATCCGCCAGACGATTGCCGATGCGGCCTACCACGGCAACAGGTTTGGCTTGATGCTGCTGGACGTCGATCGGTTCAAGGAAATCAACGACACCTTCGGGCACGACGTTGGTGACCATCTTTTGCAGGAGGTGGCGCAGCGCCTGCTGGTGTGCGTACGCACCTACGACACCGTGGCGCGGCCGGGCGGCGATGAATTCGCCGTGCTGTTGCCCGAGGTGCGCCACGGCAGCGACCTGGGCACCGTGGCCGACAAGATGCTGCAGGCGCTGGTGCTTCCGTTCTCGGTGGCGGGCCGGGAAATCTATGTCTCGGCCAGTATCGGCATTGCCCTTTATCCCGACGACAGCACGGAGATGGAAGGCCTGTTCAAGTATGCCGATTCAGCCATGTACCACGCCAAGAGCCAGGGGCGCAACAACTTCCAGTTCTATGCCAAGGAGTTGACCGCCCGCTCATCGGAACGCCTCACGATGGAGTCGGCCCTGCGCAGGGCGCTGCCCAATGGCGAGCTGGAGTTGTACTACCAGCCCCAGATCAACCTGGCCACAAGCCGCGTGATTGGCGCGGAGGCGCTTTTGCGCTGGCGCCGGGAGGGCCATGGCATGGTCATGCCCGACAAGTTCATTCCGATCGCAGAAGAGTCGGGAATCATCGTGGAAATCGGTGAGTGGGTGTTAGCTACCGCGTGTGCCACCGTCGTGGTGTGGAACCAGCAGCGGGCAGAGCCGCTCAAGATGGCCGTCAACCTGTCAACGCGCCAGTTTCTGCGCAATGACCTGGTCGGTTCGGTGCAGCGCATCCTCAAGGACACCCGGTGCGAGCCGCGGTGGCTGGAGCTGGAAATCACTGAAAGCCTGTTGCTGGACGACACCGGCGACGTCGGTGCCACGCTGGCCGGCCTGAGCACGCTGGGGTTGTCGATCTCGATCGACGATTTCGGCACCGGGTATTCGGCGCTGAGTTATCTCAATCGCTTTCCGGTCAACCAGATCAAGATCGACAAATCCTTCATCCGCGACATTCCAGCGAACCGGGACAAGAGCGAGTTGGTCAAGGCCATCCTGTCCATTGGCTTGGCGCTGCACATGGAGGTGGTGGCCGAGGGGGTTGAGACGCGCGTGCATGCCGACTTTTTGCGGGCGGAGGGATGCCTGCTGGCACAAGGCTATCTGTATGGCAAGCCGATGCCGCGAGAAGTGTTCGAGTCGTTCCTGGTCCAGACGGCGGAGCATTGCCCGACGAATTGAAGCGGCAGGAAGAAGCGGCTAGAAGCCGAACAGGTTGCCGTCACTGCGCTCGCGGCCTTCGGCCCAGCCGATGAGCAGGGCGCCGAAGGGGGCGGCCAGGTCGACCTTTGCCCCCGCCTCGCAGACGACAAAGCTGTTGGCCATCACGGTGGTGCCGTTGACCACCAATTGCCCGCTGCGCACCCAGAACTCGGTGAGCGACGTGGCGGTAAAGCTGCATTGCGACTCCAGGCGCAGCCTCAGTTGCACCATGCGCCGCAGGGTGCCCGTGCCCTCGTAGTCAAACACCATCTGCCGGCGCACGCCGGCGATGCCGGTGGATTCCTTGGCGAGGTTGTCCACCGTCACGTTCACTTCGGGCGGAATGTCGGGGTCGGGCCGGCGAAACGCGCCGTGGTGCGAGCCGGCGTGCATGCCGCTGATATCGCTGGACGGTGGGTAGACCACCGGTCCTTCCAGGCGCGACACCAGCACCGTGTTGCGGTAGGCAATCGCGTCATGGGTCGAGCCTTCGACGTTGATGCCGGCCTGGTGCAAGGTGATCGGTCCGTGGTGGTCGGTCAAGCCACCGTCGACCACGAAGCTGGTGGCCACGGCCTGGTGCTGGTGCAGGCCGCTGCGTGTGAAAGGCTCGAACCAGACCAGGCCGAGAAAAAGGCCGCTCTCGTCGTCGTGCCGGACTGGCTTCAACCACAGTCCGGCGCGGCTGGTGGCTTGCCAGGGCAACGCGTGCATGTCGAACACCAGAACCTGGCCGCGCGCCGCCAATGCGTAGGGTGCTTCCATCTGCCAGATGGTAACGAATGTTACGACCCGATGCCAGCGCATGGCCTACGTAGAACAATGGCATCATTGCGCGCAACAAACATCGAAGGAGACGTCCGTGCAATCCAGCTTCAAATCCAGTCGCCGTCTCGTGCTGTCCGCATGCGCCTCGGCCGTCGTTCTATTTGCGGCGCCTACGCTGCACGCCCAGGCCGCCTGGCCAACCAAGCCGGTCAAGATCGTCGTGCCTTTCGCACCCGGTGGCACGACCGACATCCTGGCGCGCGCCATGGCGCCCGAGCTCAGCAAGGCCTTCGGCCAGCAATTCATCGTGGAAAACCGTGCCGGCGCGGGCGGCAACCTGGGTGCCGATGTGGTGGCCAAGTCGCCCGCTGATGGCTACACCCTGCTGATGGGCACCGTGGGCACGCACGGCATCAACCGCGCGTTGTACGAGAAGATGCCTTATGACCCGATCAAGGACTTCGCGCCCATCACGCTGGTGGCCGGTGTGCCGAACGTCATGGTGATGAACGCCGAGAAGGCCAAATCCATGGGCATCAACAGTGTGATGGACTTCGTCCGCGTGGCCAAGGCCAGCCCGGGCAAGCTGAACATGGCTTCCAGCGGCAACGGCACCTCCATCCACATGGCGGGCGAACTGTTCAAGAGCATGAGCGGCACGTTCATGGTGCACTTTCCCTACCGCGGCTCGGGCCCGGCGCTGCTGGACATGGTGGGCGGCAATATGGACGTGATGTTCGACAACCTGCCGTCGTCCTTGCCGCACATCAAGTCCGGCAAACTCAAGGCGCTGGCCGTGACCAGCGCGCAGCGCTCAGCGGCGCTGCCCGATGTGCCGACGGTCGAAGAGGCGGGCAAGCTCAAGGGTTTCGAGGCCAGTTCCTGGTTCGGCCTGCTGGCGCCGGCCGGCACGCCGCCCGACATCGTCAACCGCATTCAGCAGGAAGTGGCCAAGTCGCTCAACACGCCGGCCATCAAGGAAAAGCTGCTGGCCCAGGGCGCCATCCCCGGCGGCAATTCACCACAGGATTTCGCCAAGATGATCGACAGCGAGCACAAGAAGTGGGCGCAGGTGGTGAAGATATCCGGCGCCAAAGTGGACTGAGCTGGTCAGACCCCCCAGACGATCTCCTTGCCAGCTTGTTCGCAGCGCTTGAGCATGTCGATGAAGGGCATGGCGCGGTGGCGCAGCAAGACGGATTCCAGCGGCGGCGGAACGTCGCCCTTGGTGATGGCTTCGTCGACGACGGCCTTCTGCTCGGCTTCTTCCCGGTCGATCGCGGCTTGCAGCGCGCTGACGGCCGCGGCCATTTGCTCCGGCAGGATGATGCCCTTGGGGCCGGCGTCCTTGCCGATAATCTCCAGCACGCGTCGGCCGTTGGGCTCCAGCATGATCAGGTCGCCGGCGGCCTTGGATTTGAACTTGTAGAGCATGGGTAGATGTACTTCCGGTTGAACGGATAAACCGATTGTGCGCCCTTCATGCCTGCCGTATGCAGGCCTTCGGCCGGCCGCGCCGCCAGCATCTGGTGCAAGGAAAGCCAGCCACGCTCGAACGACAGGGCGCTGCCCGCCAGGTACAGCCGGTACGCGCGCAGGATCTTTCCGGCTTCATTCGCGTCAGCGCCGGCCTGCAGCACCGCGAGCGCCGGCTCCAGCCGCGCCTCCAGGGCATCGGACCAGTCCCACAGGGTGCGCGCATAGTGCGGGCGCAGGTTTTCCGTGTCCACCATCTCAAGCCCCGCCAGCGACATGTCGCGCAGCACCTGGCTCACATGCAGCAACTCGCCGCCAGGAAAGATGTACTTCTCGATGAAGTCGCCCATGCCGGCACCCAGCTGGTGATGGTCCAGCCCGCCGGCCGTGATGCCATGGTTCATGACCAGCCCGCCCGGCCGCAACAGGCGCTGGATCTTGGCGAAGTAGCCGGGCATGTTGGCGCGCCCCACGTGCTCGAACATGCCGACCGAGGCGATCTTGTCAAAGGGGGCGGTTTCGTCCAGCTCTCGGTAGTCGCACAGTTGCATGCGCACGCGGTCCTGCAGGCCCCGCTCCTCGATCAGCCGCTGCACATGGGCGTGCTGGTTCTTCGAAAGCGTGATGCCGGTGGCGTCCACGCCGTAGTGCTCCGCCGCCCAGAGCAGCAGGGCGCCCCAGCCCGCGCCGATGTCCAGAAAGCGTTCGCCCGGCTTGAGCAGCAGCTTGCGGCAGATGTGGTCGAGCTTGGCCTCCTGGGCCTGGGCCAGGCTCAGTGCGGTTTCGCGGTAGTAGGCGCAGGAATAGACGCGGCGCGGGTCCAGCCACAGCGCATAGAAGTCGTCGGATACGTCGTAGTGAAACTGGACCTGCTGCGCGTCTTTGTGCGGCGTATGCGCGGCCAACGAGCGGGCGCGCCGCAGCACCTGCGTCCACCAGCGGGTGTCGCTGGTGGAAGGGTTGCCCGGCAGCAGGCCCGCGGCCACGGCCATCAGATCGCGCATGCGCCCTTCCAGGTGGAGCCGGTTTTCCACGAAATCCTCGGCCATGCGGCCGATCTGGCCGGCGGCCATGGTGGCCAGGCTGGACCAATCGGCAAACGAGAGCGTGACCGCTGCCCGGTTCGGCCCCAGCCGCTGCCCTGCGGGCAATTGCAGGGCCACCGGCACCGGCAATCCGTCCAACTTGGCCTGGATTTGATGGATCAGGGTTTCCATGGCAAATTCTTGTCAGGATTTCGCCTCCAAGTCAATCCGCGCGCTGTAGGACGGTTGCCCTTCTTTTGCGCTGCGGTGTGGCAAGTCCCTGTTGACAATAATTTGTTTAAGCCTAAACTATTTCACCATGAACATATTGTGCATCGGTGGCGGCCCGTCCGGCCTTTATTTCGCGTTGCTGATGAAGCAGCGCCATCCCAAGTACCGCGTCGTGGTGGCGGAACGAAACCGCCCCTTCGATACCTTTGGCTGGGGCGTGGTCTTGAGCGACCAGACCCTGGGCAACCTGCAGGTGGCCGATGCGAAGACCGCCAAGCTGATCGGCGACGCCTTCAACCACTGGGATGATATCGAGGTGTTTTTCAAAGGCCGCAGCGTGCGCTCCGGCGGCCACGGCTTTTGCGGCATCGGGCGCAAGCGGCTGCTCAACATCCTGCAGGAGCGCTGCATCGAGCTCGGCGTGGAACTGGTGTTCGAAACCGACGTAACCGACGACCAGGCACTTGCGGCGCAATACGACGCCGACCTGGTGATCGCCAGCGACGGCCTGAACAGCCGCATCCGCAACCGCTACGCCGCCACCTATGAGCCTGACGTCGATCTGCGCCAGTGCCGCTTCGTCTGGCTCGGCACGCGCAAGACCTTCGACGCGTTCACCTTCGCCTTCGAGAAAACCGAGCATGGCTGGTTCCAGGCGCATGCCTACAAGTTCAACGACGACACCTCGACTTTCATCATCGAAACGCCCGAGGAAGTCTGGAAAGCCCATGGCCTGGACGAAATGCCGCAGGAAGAGGCGATTGCCTTCTGCGAGAAGCTGTTCGCCAGGTACCTGGACGGCAATGCGCTGATCAGCAACGCCTCGCACCTGCGCGGCTCGGCCATCTGGATCCGCTTTCCGCGCGTCGTCTGCAAGACCTGGGTCCATCAAGAGAACATCGGTGGCAAGAACGTTCCCATCGTGCTGATGGGCGACGCCGCACATACCGCACACTTTTCGATCGGCAGCGGCACCAAGCTGGCACTGGAGGACGCAATCGACCTGGCCGATGAATTCAGCACCGGCCACAGCATGGAAGAGGTGCTGCAGGGCTACGAAGCGCGGCGCAGCGTGGAAGTGCTCAAGATCCAGAACGCCGCGCGCAACTCCACCGAGTGGTTCGAAAACGTGGACCGCTACAGCGGCATGGAGGTCGAGCAATTCGCCTACTCGTTGCTCACGCGCTCGCAGCGCATCAGCCACGAGAACCTGCGCCTGCGCGACGCGAAATGGCTGGAAGGCTATGAGTCGTGGCTCTCGGGCAACAAGCCGGTGCTGCCGATGCTGACCCCGCTGAAGGTGCGCGGCATCGAGCTCAAGAATCGCATCATGGTCTCGCCGATGGCCACCTACAGCGCGGTCGACGGCGTGCCGCAGGACTTTCACCTCGTGCACCTGGGTGCGCGTGCATTGGGCGGCGCGGCCATCGTGTTCGTCGAGATGACCAGCCCCAATCCCGAAGGTCGCATCACGCCCGGCTGCCCGGGGCTGTGGAACGACACGCAAGGCGCGGCGTTCAAGCGCATCGTCGATTTTGTGCACGCGCAAAGCAGCGCAAAAATCGGCATGCAGCTGGGCCACAGCGGCCCCAAGGGATCCACCCAGCTCGGCTGGGACGACATCGACGAGCCGCTGCCCACCGGCAACTGGCCGGTGATGGGCGCAAGCGCCATCCCCTACGGCAAACAGAACCAGACGCCCCAGGCCATGACCCAGGCCGACATGGACCGCGTCAAGCGCGAGTTTGTGGAGGCTACCCAGCGCGCCGCCGCCGCCGGCTTCGACTGGCTGGAGCTGCACTGCGCGCACGGCTATCTGCTGTCGGCCTTCATCACGCCGCTGACCAATCTGCGCGACGACGAATACGGCGGCAGCATCGAAAACCGCTGCCGCTACCCGCTGGAAGTATTCCGCGCCATGCGCGCCGTGTGGCCCGAGCACCTGCCGATGAGCGTGCGGATCTCGGCGCACGACTGGACACCGGGCGGCCACACGGCCGACGATGCGATCGTGGTGGCGCGCCTGTTCAAGGAGGCCGGCTGTGACTTCATCGACGTGTCTTCGGGCCAGACCTCGCGCGCCGCCAAGCCGGTGTACGGGCGCATGTACCAGACGCCGTTTTCCGACCGCATCCGCAACGAAGTGGGCATCCGCACCATCGCCGTGGGCGCGATCAGCGAGGCCGACCACGCCAACAGCATCATCGCCGCCGGCCGCGCCGACCTGTGCGCCATCGCGCGCCCGCACCTGGCCGACCCGGCCTGGACCCTGCACGAGGCGGCCAAGCTGCAAAGCCGTGTCGTGGAGTGGCCCAAGCAATACACCAGCGGGCGCGACCAGCTCTACCGCGAGCTGGAAAAGCAAAAGCTGCTTGCGGCCCAGATGCAGCAGGCGCAGGATGCTTCACGCAAGCCTGCAGACGAGGAGTTGAACTGATGGACATGGAAGCGCGCGCGCACAGCGAACATCCCGAAGCGTTGCGCCTGTGGCTGCGCATGCTGACTTGCACGCAGCTGGTGGAAAAGCAGGTCCGCAGCGGCCTGCGAGCGCGCTTTGACACCACGCTGCCGCGCTTTGACCTGATGGCCCAACTCGAACGTACCACCAGCGGCTTGAAGATGAGCGAGTTGTCGCGCCGCATGATGGTGACCGGCGGCAATGTGACGGGCATCACCGACCAGCTCGTGGCCGAGGGCCTGGTCGAGCGGGTTGACGTCGAAGGCGACCGCCGCGCCTACCGTGTGCGGTTGACCAACAAAGGCCGGCGCCAGTTCAACGAAATGGCGCAGCAGCATGAGAGCTGGATCGTCGAGGCCTTCTCGGCCTTGAACGAAAAAGACATTGGCACCTTGCACAAATTGCTGGGCAAGGTGAAAGAACACACACAGGCCGCCGCCACCGACGCGGCGCCAGCCCCCGGGAAAAAGAAACCATGAAGCACTACATCACCGCCAACAACCCCATGCGCGCCCAGTTCGACGCCAAGGCCGGCTATGCGGCCCGGCACTTCGCCTGGAGCTTCGAAGCCGGCGTGGGCACCGTCACCCTGAACCGGCCGGAGCGCAAGAACCCACTCACGTTCCAGTCCTACGCCGAACTGCGCGACCTCTTCAATGCGCTGCGCTATGCGACCGACGTGAAGGTCGTGGTTGTCACCGGCGCCGGCGGCAACTTCTGCTCGGGCGGCGACGTGCACGAAATCATCGGCCCGCTTACGAAGATGAGCATGCCGGAGATGCTGGAGTTCACGCGCATGACGGGCGACCTGGTCAAGGCCATGCGCAACTGCCCGCAACCCGTGGTCGGTGCCATTGACGGCGTGTGCGCCGGTGCGGGCGCCATGATGGCGCTGGCCTGCGACCTGCGCTATGGCACGGCCGCCACCAAGACGGCTTTCCTGTTTACCCGCGTCGGGCTGGCCGGCGCCGACATGGGCGCTTGCGCCCTGTTGCCGCGCGTGATTGGCCAGGGGCGAGCGTCCGAGCTGCTGTTCACGGGACGCGCGATGACGGCGCCGGAAGGCCTGGCGTGGGGTTTCTTCAACGCATTGCACGAGAGCGGCGAGCTGCTGGGAAAGGCCCAGGCGATGGCGCGCGAGTTGGCCGACGGCCCGACTTTTGCCCATGGCATGACCAAGACCATGCTGGGCCAGGAGTGGAGCATGACCATCGACCAGGCCATCGAGGCCGAGGCGCAAGCCCAGGCGATCTGCATGCAGACCGAAGATTTCCGCCGTGCCTACGAGGCTTTCGCGGCCAAGCAAAAGCCGGTATTCGAGGGCAATTGAGATGAGACCACCGACCCCCGTTTCCACTGCCCACCTGAACCTGCCGTTCTTCGACGGTGCCCACCGCGAACTGGCGGCGCAGTTGGCCGCCTGGGCCCCCGCCCAGGAGGTCGATGAAACCGACGACCGCCGCGCCTGCCGCGAATGGGTGAAGAAGCTCGGCGACGCCGGCTGGTTGCGCTACTGCGTTCCGGCGGCCCATGGCGGCGCGCTGGACAAGCTCGATTCGCGCGCCCTCGTGATCCTGCGCGAGACGCTGGCCTTTCATTCGCCGCTGGCCGACTTCGCGTTCGCGATGCAGGGCCTGGGCAGCGGCGCCATCACGCTGGCCGGCTCGCAGGCACAGCAGGCGCGCTACCTTGGCGCCGTGGCGCGCGGCGAGAAGATCGCGGCATTTGCCTTGAGCGAGCCCGACGCCGGCTCCGACGCCGGCGCGATGAAAACCCTCGCCGTGCGCCTGGGCTCCGAAGCCTATGTGCTCAACGGCAGCAAGACCTGGATCAGCAATGGCGGCATCGCCGACTTCTACGTGGTGTTCGCCAAGACCGACGTGGAGGCCGGCACGCGCGGCATCACGGCTTTCATCGTCGATGCCGATGCGAAGGGGCTGGACAGCTCCGAGCACATCGCGGTGATGGCGCCGCATCCGCTGGCCACGTTGAAGTTCAGCGATTGCCGCATTGCGGCCGAGGCGCAGCTTGGCGCATTGAACGGCGGCTTCAAGCTCGCAATGCAGACGCTGGACATCTTCCGCGCCTCGGTCGCCGGCGCCGCGCTCGGCTTTGCGCGGCGCGCCCTGGCCGAGGCCGTGGCGCATGCCAAGCAGCGCAAGATGTTCGGCCAGACCTTGGCCGACTTCCAATTGACGCAGGCCAAGATCGGCGAGATGGCCGCCTTGGTTGATGCCGCGGCCCTACTGACCTACCGCGCCGCCTGGCTGCGCGACGACGGCGAAAAGCGCGGCGGTGTGCGTGTCACGGCCGAAGCGGCCATGGCCAAGATGACCGCGACCGAAAACGCCCAGCGCGTGATCGACATGGCGCTGCAGATGCACGGCGGCCTGGGCGTGAAGGTCGGCACCAAGGTCGAGAGCCTGTACCGCGACATCCGCTCGCTGCGCATTTACGAGGGCGCCACCGAGGTGCAGCAATTGATCATCGGCAAAGCCGTCCTGCAGGGGTAAAGAATGTCTTCGGCACAAACAGATCGTTTTGTTCATGACCGCCTGCCGCCGCCCGGGCAGTGGCCCACCGTGCGCTACGACC
>DATILI010000286.1:0-5051 GCA_035476635.1 Burkholderiaceae bacterium
CAAAGCAAACAGGACCCGCAAATCCGGACACCGTGGACAGGTGATTTCCCTGGCCCAGGAATTGCAAATGCTCGGGAAGCCAGCATAAATGTACCTGTATAGACATTAGCCCGTGAAACAAGGCGTGCAACCTGCACCAGATTACGCGCCCCAGCCACCAGCTTGGTGCAATACCACCCAGTCGGCAGTCAGGGTTAACCTGTATATACATGTACATGGCCGCTGGTAAAAATAACTCCATGCGCAGATCGTCGCTGGGCATGGAGCTGGAAGTGCACCTTTTTTTCCGAACACAGGAGTTTGTAATGGGTAAAACAGTCAAGCAAATCACCTCGCTGCTGGCGCTGGGCGCCTGCATGGCGGCCATGGCCACGGGCGCACAGGCGCAGGAAACCAAGATCGTCCTGGGCATGTCGGGCTGGACCGGCTTTGCGCCTCTGTCGCTGGCCGAGAAAGCCGGTATCTTCAAGAAACACGGGCTGGATGTGGAGATCAAGTTCATTCCCCAGAAAGACCGCCACCTGGCGCTGGCCGCCGGTGCCATCCAGTGCGCTGCCACCACCGTGGAAACGCACGTGGCCTGGAATGCCAACGGCGTGCCCATCGTGCAGATCTTCCAGATGGACAAGTCCTATGGCGCCGACGGCATCGCGGTGCGCGGTGACATCAAGAGTTTTGCCGACCTCAAGGGCAAGACCATCAGCGTGGACGCACCCGGCACCTCGCCGTACTTCGGCCTGGCCTGGATGCTCAACAAGAATGGCATGACGCTCAAGGACGTGAAAACCACCACGCTCTCGCCCCAGGCCGCTGCCCAGGCCTTTGTGGCTGGCCAGAATGACGCCGCCATGAGCTACGAACCCTACCTGTCCACCGTGCGCGACAACCCCGCCGCGGGCAAGATCATGGCCACCACGCTCGACTACCCCTGGGTCTTCGATACCGTGGGCTGCGCACCGAGCTGGCTCAAGGCGAATGCCAAAGCCGCCAAGGCGCTGACCGACTCCTACTTCGCGGCGCTGGACATGATCAAGGCCGAGCCGACCAGGTCGAACGAGCTGATGGGTTCGGCCGTCAAGCAGACCGGTGAGCAATTCGCCAAGTCCGCCGCCTACCTGCGCTGGCAGGACCGGGCCGCCAACCAGAAGTTCTTTGCCGGCGAGCTCACCGCGTTCATGAAAGAGTCCGAGAAGATCCTGCTCGAGGCAGGCGTGATACGCAAGGCACCCGAGAACCTCGCCGCCACCTTCGACGACAGTTTCATCAAGTAAGCACAGCTCCACCGAGATCATCTGGCTATGGATACCGTACAAGCACCGCCCCACCTCGCCGAGGCCCCCAAACGCGCGCGCAGCCGCAGGTTCGCACCGCTGGAGCCCGTGGCCGCCAACACCCGCTGGCTGCTGGGCCTGGGATTCTTCGCACTGTTCGTGCTGGTCTGGGCGATCTTCACGCTCGGCGGCTTCGTCTCCCCCACCTTCCTGGCCAGTCCGCTGACCATGGTGCGGGAGGGCTGGCTGCTGTTCACCGAGTACAACTTCATCCATGACATCGGGATGACGGTGTGGCGCGTGCTGGGCGGCTTCATCCTGGCCAGCGTGATCGCGGTGCCGCTGGGCATCGCCATGGGCGCCTACAAAGGGGTCGAAGCCTTCTTCGAGCCCTTTGTTTCCTTTTGCCGCTACCTGCCGGCCTCGGCCTTCATTCCGCTGCTGATCCTGTGGGCTGGCATCGGTGAAATGCAGAAGATCCTGGTCATCTTCATCGGCTCGTTCTTCCAGGTGGTGCTGATGGTGGCGGTCACCGTCGGTAGTGCTCGGCGCGACCTGGTGGAAGCCGCCTACACCCTGGGCGCGAGCGACCGCGGCATCATCCGCCGCGTACTGATTCCCGGCGCCGCACCCGGCATCGCGGAAACCCTGCGGCTGGTGCTCGGCTGGGCCTGGACCTACGTGATCGTGGCGGAGCTGATCGGATCGTCCAGTGGCATCGGCCACATGATCACGGACAGCCAGGCCCTGCTCAACACCGGCCAGATCATCTTCGGGATCATCATCATCGGCCTGATCGGCCTCGTTTCCGACTTTGCGTTCAAGGCGATCAACCGCCGCCTGTTTGCCTGGAGTTCCATCTAATGAGCAAGCTCTCGATCCAGGGCGTGTCCCGCGTTTTTGAAACCGGCAAGGGCCAGCGCACGCAGGCGCTGTTGCCGGTGGACTTCAACGTCAACGACAACGATTTCGTCACCATCCTCGGCCCCTCGGGCTGCGGCAAGTCCACGCTGCTGCGCATCGTCGCCGGGCTGGAGCGGCCCAGCACCGGCCGGGCCCTGCTCGACGGCCAGCCGGTGGAAGGCCCCGGTGCCGACCGCGGCATGGTGTTCCAGAGCTACACGCTGTTTCCGTGGCTGACGATCGCGCAGAACATCCGCTTCGGCCTGCGCGAGCGCGGGCTGCCGCAAGCCGTGCAGAATGAGCGCTGCGACTACTTCATGGCCAAGGTCGGCCTGCGCGGCTTCGAGAACCACTTTCCCAAGCAACTCTCCGGCGGCATGCAGCAGCGCACGGCCATCGCGCGCGCGCTGGCCAACGATCCGAAGATCCTGTTGCTGGACGAGCCCTTCGGCGCGCTGGACAACCAGACCCGGGTGCTGATGCAGGAGCTGCTGCTGGGCATCTGGGAATCGGCACGCAAGACCGTGCTGTTCGTGACGCACGACATCGACGAGGCCATCTTCATGGCCAACCGGGTCGCGGTGTTCAGCGCGCGGCCGGGCCGCATCAAGTCCGACATCGCGGTGAACCTGCCGCACCCGCGGCACTATACGATCAAGACCTCGCCCGAGTTCATGGAGCTCAAGGCGCGGCTGACCGAGGAAATCCGCTCCGAAACCATGGCCTCGGCCGACCACTGACCTCCCATCCGAGACACCACCTGAGACACCGCCCGCCATGACTTCCAGCCTGCGCATCGTCAAGCCTGCACACCGCTCCAAGGCGTCCGCCATGGAGCAGGTGCCATCGCAGAACGTGGCGCTGTACCAGCAGATCAAGGACTTCATCGCGGGCAAGATCCAGGACGGCACCTGGAAGGCCGGCGACCGCCTGCCCTCCGAGAACGACCTGGTGGTGCAGTTCGGCATGTCGCGCATGACGGTGAACCGCGCCTTGCGCGAGCTGGTGGAGCAGGGCCGCATCAAGCGCATCGCGGGCGTCGGCAGCTTCGTCGCCGATGAAAAGCCGCAGGCCAACCTCCTGCAGATCGTCAGCCTGGCCGAAGACATCCACCGGCGCGGCCACGACTACCAGTGCAAGGTGATCACGGTGGAGCGCGTCTCGGCTTCGCTGGAGATCGCCTCCGCCCTGGGCCTGCGCACGGGCGAGTCGGTGTTCCATTCCGTCTGCGTGCACCTTGAAGATGGCGTGCCGATGCAGCTCGAAGACCGCTACGTCAACCCGCGCATGGTGCCCAACTTCGCACAGCAGGATTTTTCACTGGAGCAGCCGTCCGACTTTCTGGTGCGCACCGTGCTGTTCGACCAGATGGAACATGTGGTCGACGCCGTGCTGCCCACCCGGGAGCAGGCCGAGCTGCTGCAAATGGACGCGACCCAGCCCTGCCTGCTGCTGACGCGGCGCACCTGGACCCGCGAAACCCCGATCACCATCGTGCGCTGCCTGCACCCGGGCATGCGGTACCGGCTGGGCAGCCGTTTTCGCACCGACGGCAAAGCCGTCACCGGTTGAGCGCCATGGTTGTCGCCATGTTTGTCGCTATGGCTTGACCGGTCCAAAAAGCTCTTTTATCATCGCATTCAGGCAACTTGTATATACAGGACTAGACATGACAGCAACGACCCACATCCTGCACCCCGGCCAGGTCAGCCTGGCCGTATTGCGCAACATCTACGCGGGTGGCGTGCAACTGGCGCTGGCGCCCGAGGCGCGCGCCGGCTTGCTGGCGGCCCAGGCCACGGTGCAGCGCATCGTGGACGAAGACCAGGTGGTCTATGGCATCAACACCGGCTTCGGCAAGCTGGCCAGCACCAAGATCGCACACGACCGCCTCGCCGAGCTGCAGCGCAACCTGGTGCTGTCGCACAGCGTGGGCACGGGCGAGCCGCTGGCCGCGCCGGTGGTGCGCGTGATCCTGGCCACCAAGGCGGTGAGCCTGGCGCGCGGCCACTCCGGCGTGCGGCCTGAATTGGTCGACGCCCTGCTGGCGCTGGCAAATGCCGGTGTGATGCCGCGCATCCCGGCCAAGGGCTCGGTCGGCGCTTCGGGCGATCTGGCCCCGTTGGCGCACCTGGCCTGTGTGCTGATCGGCGAGGGCCAGGCCACCACTGCCGATGGCGAAGTCATCTCCGGCGCGCAGGCCATGCGCCGCATCGGCCTGGCGCCCTTCGTGCTCGGCCCGAAGGAAGGCCTGGCCTTGCTCAACGGCACGCAGGTGTCCACGGCGCTGGCTCTGGCCGGCCTGTTCGGTGCCGAGCAGGTGTTTGCGGCGGGCCTGGTTTCGGGCGCGTTGTCACTTGAAGCCATCCAGGGCTCCATCAAGCCGTTCGACGCGCGGGTGCATGCAGCGCGGGGCCAGCCCGGCCAGATCGCCGTGGCCGCGGCAGTGCGCACGCTGCTGGACGGCAGCGAGATCATTCCGTCGCACCCCGATTGCGGCCGGGTGCAGGATCCGTATTCAGTCCGCTGCGTGCCGCAGGTCATGGGTGCCTGCCTGGACAATCTGCAGCACGCCGCGCGGGTCCTGCAGATCGAGGCCAATGCGGCGTCCGACAACCCGCTCGTATTCGACAACGGTGATGTCATCTCCGGCGGCAACTTTCACGCCGAACCGGTGGCCTTTGCGGCCGACATCATCGCGCTGGCCGTGGCAGAAATCGGCGCCATCGCCGAGCGCCGCCTGGCGCTGCTGCTGGACACCGGCCTTTCCGGCCTGCCACCCTTCCTGGTGCGCGACGGCGGCGTGAACTCCGGCTTCATGATCGCCCAGGTCACGGCCGCTGCACTGGCGTCGGAAAACAAGTCGCTGGCCCACCC
>DATILI010000287.1:0-3604 GCA_035476635.1 Burkholderiaceae bacterium
TTGTAGGAACCGGCGTCGAGATTCGATGAGGGCAGATTCCGTTCAGACACGCTTGCCGTTCGCATCGATGACCACTTCGCCATCTTCCTTGGTAAACGGCCCACGCTGCGGCGAGGGCAGGATGTCCAGTACCGCCTCGGACGGACGGCACAGCCTGGCTCCCAATGGCGTGACCACGATCGGGCGGTTGATGAGGATGGGATGCTGCAACATGAACGCCACCAACTCGTCGTCAGTCCATCGGGGCTCGAACAGGCCGAGCTCTTCATAGGGCGTGCCCTTTTGGCGCAGCAACTCCCGCGGGCTGATGCCCATGGCCGTGATCAGCGCCAGGAGACGTTCCGTGCTCGGCGGGGTCTTCAGATACTCGATGACCTCGGGTTCGGTGCCGCTGTTGCGAATGAGCGCGAGGGTGTTGCGTGAGGTTCCGCAGGCGGGGTTGTGATAGATCGTGACTTCAGCCATGGGTGGTGCTGGCGGGATGGGAGGATTTGGATTCTTCAGAGACGGCCGACGACTGCGCTTCGGGCTTCTCCGACCAGCGAAACAGCACGAACGCGAGGAAGGCGCCGAGGATCTGGCTCAGGATGAATCCGGGTGCATCGATGGGACGAATGCCCGAGAAGGTGTCGGTCAGCGAACGCGCAATCGTCACCGCAGGGTTGGCAAACGAGGTCGAGGCGGTGAACCAGTACGCCGCGGTGATGTAGGAGCCCACGGCGACAGGAACGAAGTCCGGCCGTGTCTTGGCCACGTTCAGGATGATCGTCAGAAGCCCGAAGGACGCGACGACCTCGCTCCACCACTGGTGGGTGCCGGTGCGGACATGGGCGGATGGTGTGACCCACGGGAGCTCGAACATGTAGTGGGCCGCCAAGACGCCAGCAATGCCGCCGAGTACCTGCGCTGCGAGGTACAGCCAGGCCTTGCGTGCGTCGCAGCGGCCCAAAGCGAGCTCGGTGAAGGTGACCAGCGGATTGAAGTGCGCCCCCGAGCTCGGCCCGAAGGTGGCGATCAGGGCGATCAACGCCGCACCCGTTGCAATGGTATTGGCCAGCAAGGCGATGGCGACATTGCCGCCAGCCAGACGCTCGCCCATGATGCCGGAGCCGACCACCGTGGCCAGCAACATCGCGGTGCCGATGAACTCGGCGACGACGGAACGCCGAAGACTCATACGGTTTTGCCGATCTCGTCGAGCTTGGCATTGAGGCTCATGCGGTCCAGCGTGGCGGTCGGCAGCGAGGTGAAGAGCTCGATGCGCTTGCGCAGCGTCGCTGCGGCGTCCTTGAAGGCTCGGCGCTTATCGTCGTCCGATCCCTCCGCGGCCGCCGGATCGGCCACGCCCCAGTGCGCGGACATCGGCTGGCCGGGCCAGAACGGGCATTGCTCGCCCGCGGCCTGGTCGCACACGGTGAGTACATAGTGCATCACAGGTGCGTCGGGCCCGGCGAATTCGTCCCAGGACTTGCTGCGATAGCCGTCGGTCGGCAGGCCCGCTTTCCCCAGGAATTCGATGGTGAAGGGATTGACCGTCCCGGTCGGGTGGCTGCCCGCCGAGAACGCCTTGAAGCGGCCTTTGCCCAAGGCATTCAGCTGCGCTTCGGCCAGGATGCTGCGCGCCGAATTGCCGGTGCACAGGAACAGAACATTGAAGACTTTGTCGCTCATGCGGATCCTTTGGGAATGGAAGAGTTCGAGGTGGAGGCCAGTCGCTGTGTCCTTAGCAGCACGCAGCGGGGCGGCCATCCAGCTCGCAAGCTTCGCCGCTGCAGCAGTTCTGCGTCAGGTAGCCAATAAGGTCGTTCATCGCACCGAAGTTGGCGGAGTAATGGATTTTTCTGCCTTCGGGGCGCTGGACCAGCAAGCCTGCGAAGGTCAGTTCTTTCAGATGGAACGTCAAGGCCGAGGGGGCGATCACCAGCATTTCCGCGATGACACCGGCCGGCAGGCCGTCGGCGCCGGCTTCGACCAGGAGCTTGAACACTGCCAGGCGGGCCTCGTGGGCGAGTGCGCCCAGGGCGCGGACGGTTTGAGGTGCATCCATGGATTCATTATTTCATGGATTGATGAATTATTTGTGACAGTTGCTACGCGTTCCCAAGACGAAGGTGTCGCAACAGGCACCCGCAATGGGCCCCGGCTGTGGCCAGAAATTGCACGCATGGATTCCCGGTTCTCTTGACCGGGCAATGAGATTGGTGCCGACAGCGAGGATTCGAACCTGCGACCTCTTCCATACAACAGAAGCGCTCTACCGGGCTGAGCTATGAAGGCACAGCGCGAATGTAACATTTTGTTTTGCCGCCGGCCAAGAGGTATCACTGCAATTTGCAAATTTGCGTCAGTTCATGACGCCGAGGCGTCAGGCATCGCGCGCATGCGCAACTCCCTCAATGAAAATCCCGGCTCTTGCTGCTTTGCTGGCCCAGCCGGCCGAGCAGCGGGGTCAGGTCTTTCAGGCGCTGCGCCACCAGGTGCCGCACTTCGCCACCGCTTTCCACGTCACGCTGCCAGACGCCTTGCACGGCCAGCAGGCGCGCGCGCAGCAGCGCGTCGCGGTACTGCTCGCGCACGTTTTTCCACACGATCACATTGACCGGGCCGGTCTCGTCTTCCAGCGTGACGAAGATGGTCCCCTTGGCGGTTTGCGGCTGCTGGCGCACGGTGACGATGCCGCAGGCACGCACGCGCTGGCCGCTGGGCAGGTCGCGCAGTTCATCGGCGTTCAACAGGTGCATGCGCGCCAGGCGCGGGCGCAGCAGGGCCAGCGGGTGGCGGCGCAGGGTCAGGCCCATGGCGGCGTAGTCGAACACGATCTCCTCGCCTTCAGGCGCTGGCGGCAACGCAAGCGGCGCTTCGTTCACCGGGGCATCACGCAAGAGCGCCGGCGCGCGCTGCTGCGCGGCAGCGTCCCAGACCTGCTGGCGCCGGTGGCCCGAGAGAGCGATCAGCGCATCGGCGGCGGCCAGCGCGTTGAGGTCCTTCATGTCGAGCCGGGCGCGCAAGGCGAGATCTTCGGTGCTGGTGAATGGCGCCTGCGCGCGCGCCGCCACCAACCGCTTGGCGCCCGCCTCGCTCAGGCTGCCGACCAGGCGCAGGCCCAGGCGCACGGCGGGTTTTTCCATCACGCCTTGCGGCGACAAATTGGAATCTGACCCCAATTCGAGTGTGCAGTCCCAGTCGCTGCGCGTCGCGTCGGCGCGCAACACCTGGACGCCGTGGCGCTTGGCGTCCTGGATCAGTTGCGACGGGTTGTAAAAGCCCATGGGCTGCGAATTGAGCATGGCCGCGAGGAAGCACTCGGGCTCATGGCACTTGAGCCAGCTGCTGCTGTAGGCCAGCAGGGCGAAGCTGTAGGCGTGGCTTTCGGGGAAGCCGTAGTCGCCGAAGCCCTCGACCTGCTTGAAGATGCGCTTGGCGAATTCTTCGGTGTAGCCGTTGGCGATCATGCCGCCGACCAGCTGGGCCTCGAACTTGTCCACCCCGCCCTTTCGTTTCCAGGCCGCCATGGCCCGGCGCAGCTTGTCGGCCTGCGACGCACTGAAGCCGGCCGCGACCATGGAGATCTGCATCACCTGTTCCTGGAAGATGGGGATGCCCA
>DATILI010000288.1:0-2901 GCA_035476635.1 Burkholderiaceae bacterium
CCAGCCACACCAGCGACACGCCGGCAAACAGCACGGTGGCGTAGCGGTGCGCCTGCTCCAGCACGGCGCCGCGGGCGCCCAGCATGCGGTACAGCGCGTCGCCGCCCACGAGAAAAAGGACTGTAAAGGCCGCACCCGCAGCCAACGCAATCGCCACCGCATGCCGGGCCAGCGATTGCGCGCCTTCCTCGTCGCCCGCGCCCAGCGCCCGGCTGATGGCCGACGACACCCCGCCCCCCATGGCGCCGGCCGAGAAGGTTTGCATCAGCATCACCAGGGGAAAAACCAGCGCCATGGCCGCGAGCGGGTCACGCCCCAGCAGGCCCACGTAGGTGGTCTCGGCGATGCTGGTGGCGGCCACGGCCACCATGGCCAGGATGTTGGGCAGCGCCAGTTTGGCCAACACGGGCAGCACCGGCCCGTGCAGCAGGCGCTGTTCGTGTTCGGCGGCGGAGGTCACCTGCGTACCACCGGCTCGCGGTGCGCATCGACCCAGTAGCCCCAGGCCACCAGCAGCCACTGCGCCTGGCCGATCCAGGCGATGGCCGTGACGCTTGTCGGCGGCGGGCCGAGCAGGTTGCCGGCGTGAATGAACAGCAGGAAGGCGATGAGGCCCACCAAGCCGTAGCGGCCTGTCCTGTCCTTGGCGCGGGTCGATGTGGCGTACAGCCAGGCGCCCCCTGCAAAGATCGGAATCTCGACGGCCAGTGTCGCAGCGTGCGACTGCCACAGGCCCAGCCCCACCATGGGGCCGGACGGCATCACCGGCAGGTCGGGTGCGTGGACGATGGCGTCCAGCAACCAGTGGCTCACCACCAGCAAGCCCACGACGATCGCGCCGCGGGTGCTGCGCCTGACCAGCGTATAGGCAGCGCCGACCATCAGGCCCCACGCGATCACGGCCATCAGGCTGTGCGAGACGGGATAGTGGTCGAAGACCAGTGGCGTGACGGCGGTGGCGCCCGGAACGATGCGCACGGTCTCGATGCCCAGCAGCAGGAGGGTGGGCCAGAGCAGGTCCAGCCACTGCGCCGCGAGAAACGCGGTACCCAGGGAGACGCTGGGCGCGACCCGTTTCGCCGCGAAGGCGACTCCGAAATGGCCGATGAACATGCGATGCGTCCGTCCTTCGCGTCTATTTTGTGCTCATTCGCGTTTAGGCGTGCTGCGCGGGCATGAAGGCCACTTGCGGCGACTTGCCGTTGACACCGGGGCCTTGGATCGGATTGACGGTCTATGTCTGAATTGGCATAATCAGACTCGATGCCCACCCAGCCGCGCAAACCGCTCAAATGGGTCGGCTCGGCCAAGCGGGATCTGGATGGAATGCCCGAGGACGCCCAAGACGTTTTTGGGCATGCCATCGACCTTGCGCAAGCCGGCGGCAGACACCAAGACGCCAAAGCGTTGAGTGGGTTCGGGTCTGCCGGCGTGCTGGAAGTGGTCGAGGACTTCCGGGGAGACACGTTCCGGGCGGTCTACACGGTCAAGTTCTCCGGTTGGGTCTATGTGTTGCACTGTTTTCAGAAGAAGTCCAAGAGCGGCATCAAGACGCCGAAGGAGGACCTGGACCTGATCAAGGCTCGCCTGAAGGCGGCGGCGCAGGATTTTGAGGCTTGGCAAGCAAAGCAAGGAGTACAGCGATGAGCCAAAGCAGCAGCATCACCATCGAAGAAGGCAGCACCAACGTCTACGCGGACCTGGGCTTTGCCGACGCTGCGGAAATGCAGCGCAAGTCGCAGCTTGCGGCCGAAATTGCCCGCGCCATCAAGGCGCGACGCCTGACGCAACAGGGCGCCGCCGCACTGCTGGAAATCGACCAGTCCAAGATCTCCCGCATCACGCGCGGGCAGTTCCGCGGTGTCAGCGAGGCCAAGCTGCTGGAGCTGGTCGCCAGACTGGGGCATGACGTGAAAATTGTGGTCGGTCCGGTGCGGCGCCGCGCCGGCAAGATCGAACTGCAGTTCGCCTGACGCCGCCGTCGATCGGCGGAACAGCGAAGCTAAACCTGTGGCATCAACACGCGGCGCCGGCGTTTGATCACCACCGAAACCGCTGCGCGTTCCGTCTCCGTCGGCGGAATGGTCACCGCAATCGGGTCGGACCGAAAGCCCGCCTTGCGAAGATGCGCCGCCACCCGGCTCTTGTTCAACACCTGGTGGATGTCGCCGTTGACTTGCAGGTAGCCACCGGCCTCGTCCCTGGCCAGCGCGCCGATTTCCATGCCACGCCGGATCGTGCCCAGAAAGTCCAGGCCGCGCGTGGTGAACGCGAATCGCTGCCAGCCGCTTCCCACAATGATCTGAATGTTGCCACCAGAGGTCGTTTTCTTCGTGGATGCCTTCATGGAATGTCCGTGAGATTGAGCTCGCTCAGAGGGAGATGTCATCTATGGCCGGTCACAGCCGGCCTGCTGCTGACCGAGTCCCTTTCGACGTGTTCGGTCGCCCCTATTATCGTTGAGTGGGCCCTGCGGACGTCCGAGCCGTCGCTCCGCGGGCCGGTGGGCCACACCAACAGGAAAATTCTTCAGAAATCCCGAGCGAATGCGGTCAGTCCAGGGCGATCAGGCAGGTTCAGCGCGGTTTTGACGGGCGCGGTCTCAGCCAGTAACTGGCCCTTCTTCCACACCTTCAACCGGTTCGCCCGCAAGCGGATCGCCTCGATCGTGCCCCGCGCCTGCAGCAGCACGAAGCTCGCGTCGCACCCCGGCGCCAGGCCGTAGTCCGGCAGGTGCATCACCTTCGCGGCGTTGATCGTCACCGCGTCGAAGCAGGCCCGCATGCCTTGCTGGCTGGTCATCTGCGCCACGTGCAGGCCCATGTGCGCCACCTCCAGCATGTCGCCTGAGCCCAGGCTGTACCAGGGGTCCATCACGCAGTCGTGGCCGAAGGCGACGTT
>DATILI010000289.1:0-31837 GCA_035476635.1 Burkholderiaceae bacterium
GTCGGCAAGCTGCTTTGGCATGCACCCAAGGATGAAAAGAACCCTGCCCTCGCAATCCGCAGCAGCGAGCCCGAAGCCGGCTTCGGATTGCAACTGATGCTCAAGCTGATCGGGCCCTTTGCGCCCAGCGAAATGCTCTAGATCCGATGGTGCAAGCGGTCCGTGGTCCCGCTGAGCTTGGTGATCAGTGCGCCGGCGATTTGCTCCAGTGGCAAGACCTCGTGCGCGGCGCCGTGCAGAATGGCCTCGCGCGGCATGCCAAACACGATACAGGTGGCCTCGTCCTGCACATAGTTGTAGCTGCCTGCATCCTTCATCTCGCGCATGGCCTTGGCCCCGTCATTTCCCATGCCCGTCAGCATCACACCGTAGGCATTGCGGCCCACCAGCGCGGCAGCTGATCTGAACAGCACCTCGACCGAAGGCTTGTGCCGATTGACCGGCTCGCCATCGTCCACCACCGCCACATAGTTGGCGCCACTGCGGTTCAGGTAGAACTGCTTGCCGCCGGGCGCGATATAGGCGTGCCCGGGCAGGATGCGCTCGCCGTTCACCGCCTCCTTGACCGTGATCTGGCACAGCGTGTTCAGCCTGGCCGCAAAGCTCGTGGTGAACCCCGGCGGCATGTGCTGGGTAATCACGATGCCGGGCGAATCCGCCGGCATGCGCACCAGGATTTCCTTGATCGCCTCGGTTCCGCCGGTGGAGGCACCAATGCAAATCAGCTTCTCGGTCGACACGCGGCCCAGCAGGGCTGTAGGCGGTCGCGCGGCACCGGACGGCGCCGTGGCGGCGGGGTCCTTGCTCGCACGGCGCACATGCGCAACAGCCGCCACGCGGATCTTGTCCACGATTTGCGACGCCAGGTCGTTCAGGCCGCTGCTCAAGCCCACGCGCGGCTTGGCAACAAAATCGACCGCTCCAAGCTCCAGCGCCCGCATCGTCACTTCGGCGCCCTTTTCGGTCAAGGTGGAGATCATGACCACCGGCATCGGTCGCAAGCGCATCAAACGGCCCAGGAAATCAATTCCGTCCATGCGCGGCATCTCCACATCCAGCGTGATTACGTCCGGATTGAGATCGCGGATCATCTCGCGCGCAATCAGCGGATCATTGGCCGTGCCGATGCATTCCATGTCCTTTTGGCGATTGATGATCTCGGTCAGCAGGCTGCGCACCAGCGCGGAATCATCCACCACAACGACTCTCGTTTTTTTCATTCTCTCAAACCTCAGAACAGATCCACGGAACCGCCGGACGCCGTTTGGGCAACCGTGACCGCGTTGCCCTTGCGCTCTTGCGCCAGCAGGGTCTCGGGATGGGCATGGGCCAGGCGCTTGACCATGGCCTTGCCGGTTACAGGAAAAAAGCAGACCTTGCGCGGATAGATGTCCAGGACATCGTCGGACACCACAGGGATGCGCTCGGTGTGCAGATAGTCGATCACGAACTTGGTATTGCGCTCTCCCACATTCATGGTGGTGAAGGTGTGCATCACCTGGGCGCCGCCGAATATCTTGGCCTGCATCGATTCGCGGCGCGCGCCGAGCTTCAGCATTTCGTTGATCAAGAGCTCCATGGCGTAGGAGCCGTAGCGGCCCGACACGTCGGCCGAGTCGCCATCGGGCAGCATGAAGTGGTTCATGCCGCCCAGGCGCATGCGGCTGTCCCAGATGCAGGCGGCAATGCACGAGCCCAGCACCGTCATGATCACCAGGTTCTCGTCGGCGACAAAGTATTCGCCGGGCAGCACCTTGACCGCGTTGTACTGGAAGTGGTGGTCAAAGTAGAAGAAAGACGCTTCGCAGGGCTTGCGCGCGCCCGCCTTGAGCTGCTCGATCGTCGAAGTCCGCGCTGGGCCGGCCTCGCCGTTGCCCGACGCAGGCACGCCGCCGAACGGCGCCATGCGAGGAATGCGCCTGCGGTCCAGCGTGCCGGCGACGGCGAACATCGAGCCAGAGGCGACGCCCGGCGGTGGAATGCTGCTCATAAGCCCCCGCCTTCACGGAGTGCCGCCTCCAGCGCCTGCGGCGCCGTCGCGTGCGGATGGCTAGCGGCGCTCATAGACAGTCTTCCCCTTCAAGGTAAAGAGGTCGCGCGACTCGCTGAAGTTCTCGGCGTGCCCCACGAACAACATACCACCCGGCTTCAGCACACGGTGAATGCGCTCCAGCACGCGACGCTGTGTCTGCGCGTCAAAATAAATCATCACGTTGCGGCAAAAAACCACGTCGAACGGTTCGCGAAACGGCCAGTCGTCCTTGATCAGGTTCACGCTCAGAAAATCAATGGCGCGCCGCAGCTCCGGCTTCACGCGGATCAGGCCCGCGTTGGTGTCCTTGCCGCGCAAGAAGAACTTCTGCATGCGTTCCGTACTGATGCCCTTCAAGCCGTCGAGCCGGTAAACGCCCTGGCCGGCGGTTGCGAGCACCTTGGAATCGATGTCGCTGGCCGAGAGCTTGAAGCTCGCATTGGGCCCAAGCGCCTCGAACGCCGTCATGACGATGGAGTACGGTTCCTCGCCCGTCGATGCCGCGTTGCACCAGACTTTCCAGGCGGTGCCGCTCGGCTTGGATTTCAGGTGCGCCGCGAAAATCTCGAAGTGGTGCTGCTCGCGAAAAAAAGCCGTGAGATTGGTGGTCAGGGCGTTGACGAATTCCTGCCACTCCGGGCCGTCATGGTTTTCCAGCCAGCCCAGGTACTCGCGAAAACTGTTGTGGCCGGTATCGCGCAGGCGCCGCGAGAGTCGGCTGTACACCATGGCATGCTTGCCATCGTGCAGATTGATGCCCGCCCGCTGGTAGATCAGCGCCTGCACGCGGGAGAAGTCGGCATCCGTCCATACGAACTCACGCCCCTGCACCACGGGCCCGGCCAGGGGAGGTGCCGCCCCCGGCGCTTCACGCGCCGCCAATGAAGAAGCGGAACTGGGACGCATGGCCTGCTGGTCAGTCTTCAACCGATACCAGCCCCATGTCAGCGCTCGACATCAACCTCTCAATGTCCAGAAGAATCAGCATGCGGTCGCCCACCGAGCCCAGACCGAGAATGCAGGCGTTGTCGATCACGCTTTCGATCTCTGGGGCGGGCCGAATACTCTCGGCCGGCAACTCCATCACGTCGCTGACCGAATCCACCACGATGCCCACGATCCGATTGCGCAGATTGAGAATGATGACAACGGTGAAGCTGTTGTATTCCGCCTTGGCGCAATTGAACTTCAGGCGCATATCCACAATGGGAACGATCGTGCCGCGCAGATTGACCACGCCCTTGATGAACTCCGGGGCATTGGCGATCCGGGTCGGCGGCTCGTAGCCGCGGATTTCCTGCACCTTCAGGATGTCGATCCCGTACTCCTCCTGGTCCAGCCGGAACGTCAGGTACTCCCTGGCCCCGCCGGATGCGGCATCTCCCGTTTTTTCCATCACAGCCATGCTGTTCTCCTTCAAATTCCGTGTGATCAGTGCCGCGCCCGGCGAACCAGGCCGCCGATATCCAGGATCAGGGCGACCTTGCCATCGCCGAGGATGGTCGCCCCGGACACGTTGGGAACCTTGCGGTAGTTGGACTCCAGGTTCTTGACCACCACCTGGTGCTGGCCCAGCAGTTCATCGACCAGCAAGGCGACCCGGCTGCCCTCGGCTTCCACCACCACCATGATGTTGTTGGACTTCTCGAAGTCGACCCGGGGCACCTGGAATACTCTTTCCAGCTCGATCACCGGCATGAACTCCTCGCGCACCTTCACCAGTTGCGAACCTTGCGCCACCGTGCTCACGGCGTCCGCGCTCACCTGGAAGGATTCCACCACCGAGGACAGCGGCAGGATATAGACCTCTTCGGCCACGCTGACCGACATGCCGTCCATGATGGCCAGCGTCAGCGGCAGCCGCACCGAGACCTTCATGCCGTAGCCTTCGGCCGAATCGATATCCACCGTGCCGTTGAGCGCCGCGATGTTGCGCTTGACCACGTCCATGCCGACGCCGCGGCCGGACACATCCGTCACCTGCTCGGCCGTGGAAAAGCCCGGCGCAAAGATAAGCTGCCAGACATCGGCATCCGACATGTTGTTGGAGACTTCGATGCCGCGCTCCTGGGCCTTGCTCAGGATCTTTTCACGGTTCAGGCCGCGGCCATCGTCTCGCACCTCGATGACGATCGAACCGCCCTGGTGCGACGCAGACAAAGTGATCGTGCCGTGTTCGGACTTTCCTTTTGCCATGCGATCGGCCGGCATCTCGATGCCGTGGTCGCAACTGTTGCGCACCAAGTGGGTCAACGGGTCCGTGATTTTCTCGACCAGGCCCTTGTCCAGTTCGGTCGCCTCGCCCTGCGTCACCAGTTCGACCTTCTTGCCCAGCTTGTTCGCCAGGTCGCGCAGCATGCGCGGAAAGCGGCTGAACACAATCGACATGGGGATCATGCGGATCGACATCACCGACTCTTGCAAATCGCGCGTGTTGCGATCCAGGTCGACCAGGCCGGCAAGCAATTGCTGGTTCAGGGCCGGGTCCAGGCTGCGGCTGTTTTGCGCCAGCATGGCCTGCGTGATCACCAGCTCGCCGACCAGATTGATGAGCTGGTCCACCTTGTTGACCGCCACGCGGATGGTGGTTGCTTCCATCTGCGCCTGGCTGCCCTTGGGTTCGACCTTGGCTGCGGGCTTTTGATCGGCGCTATCCGCCACCTTGGTTGCTGCTTGCGCCGCCGCCGCGGCCGGGGCACCCGGAGCGCCATGGAAGAAACCAAAGGGCTCACCTTCCACTTCGGCTGCGCCCTGCGCCAATAGCTCCGCATCGGGATCTGGCTCCGGTTCGCGGTCCCGGATGGTGACCTGCTCCTTGGAGACGTGAAACACGAACAGATCGAGCAAGTCCTCGTCACTGGACGTGGTTTCCACCGCAAACACGCGTACGTCCTGGCGCTCGCTGGGCAAGACGGCGATCGTGCCCAGGCCGACGATGTCGCGGAACAGATCCTTCAGGGCGTCCGCCTGCTCCGGCCGGTCCATCGGGCCGATAGTGATTTCCAGCGAGCGCGGTCCTCCTGCCACCGGGGCCGGCTTTGGCATGGCGGCGGCAGTCGGCGCAGGCGCTGGTGCCGCCTTGGCCGCCGCTTCCGGAATCCGGCCGGCCGCGAGTTCACTGATGCGATGCACCAAAGCCGTGGTGTCCAGCGAGGCGCCCTGTCCGCCCGCCTGGTGGCGCGCCAGCAGGCTGCGCGATGCATCGGCGGATTCCAGCAGCACGTCGACCATAGAGGGAACGGGCTTGAGCTCATGCCGGCGCAGCTTGTCCAGCAGCGACTCCATCTGGTGCGTCAACTCCGCCACATCGGCAAAGCCGAACGTTGCCGCGCCACCCTTGATCGAATGCGCACAACGGAAAATTCCGTTCAACTCCTCGTCATCGGCATTGACCAGGTCCAGGTTCAGCAGCATCTGCTCCATCTGGTCCAGGTTCTCACCGGCTTCCTCGAAGAAGATCTGATAGAACTGCGTTAGATCGAAGTCATCGCCCGACCCGGCGCCTTCTTGATGCATCTCAGCCATATCGAGCTCCGTTTCTCTTGTTGTTTTTCACTTGATCACTTTCTGGATGACTTCAATCAGCCGGTTTGGATCGAACGGCTTGACCAGCCAGCCCGTGGCACCTGCCGTGCGGCCTGCCTGCTTCATCTGGTCACTCGACTCCGTTGTCAGAATGAGGATGGGGATGGACTTGAACCTCGGGTTTTCCCGAAGCTTGCGCGTCAAACCGATGCCGTCCAACCTGGGCATGTTCTGGTCGGCCAGCACCAGGTCGAACGAATGGGTTTGCGCCTTCTCATAAGCATCCTGCCCATCGACGGCTTCCACGACGTGATAGCCAGCCCCGGTCAGGGTGAAGGTGACCATCTTCCGCATGGACGGCGAGTCATCTACTGCAAGGATCGATTGCATGAAAAGCTCCACTATTTCTGAGATATATCGGTTGCAGACAGCTCGGGGTTAAAACAGCTCGATAGAGCCGGCATCCATTTCACTCTGCGTTACCGGATTGGGTCGGTCGGGCACCATTTCAGCGAACGGTGCGGCCTCTTCATCTTCTTCATGCCCCATGGTTTCCGAGGCCAGCCTGAAGGCGCAGCCCTGGAGAATCTTGGTGGTATGCCAGATCAATTGAGAGGCCATGTCCTGGAATTGCAGCTCCGTGACCGCGGACTGCAAGGCACTGCGCACCTCGGCCAGGGCCTGCGGATCCTGCAGGTTTGCATCGGATAAAACGGCGCTTGCGCTGCTGAAACGCTCCAGCAAATTGTCCGCGGCGTGATTCAGCAAGCCCTCAAGCCGGTGCAAGTCGTGCATCACCACCAGCAGCGAATCCTGCAGTTCGGCCGCGACCATGACCGGCATTTGAACGGCGGGGCCACTGGAGGTCGTTGGCGTTGCTTGCATTTGTTCTCCGTCGCGACTGGCAGGCCTTCGATGCAATTGACTGACTCACAGCTGAATTGAGTATCTCCCAACGCTCGAATGAGCAACACCGCTGCAAACCCTTGGAATATCAGCGCGCGTCACTGTAATCTAACAAAACTTGGGGGCGCTTCCAACAGCAAAACGTCACTATTGTTCTTGCCAAAGTGCTGGCCTATCATAGCGCCCCTATGTCCGCCGTCTCGCCTGAGCATCCCATTCACATTCTGCACCTTGAAGACTCGGACATCGACCACACGCTCGTCAAGCTGGCCCTGGAGAAAAGCGGCATGGGTTTCGAGATCGTCCGGGTGGAAGAACTGGACTCTTTTCTCAAGGAAAGCCAGCGCCCCGACTGCGATGTGATCCTGGCCGACTACCGGCTCTCGGGCTTTACCGCCATCGATGCGTGGGAAGCGCTGATCCAACAGCCGCGCCAGCCGCCCTTCATCCTGTTGACCGGCGCCATTGGCGAAGCGGCCGCCGTCGACGCCATGCGCCGCGGCATCAGCGACTATCTGCTCAAGGACAACATCAGCAAGCTCGAGCACGTCATCGCGCGCTCGATCGAGGTCCGCGAAGCACGCGACGCCAAGACCCACGCCGACGCCGAACTGGTGGCCTCGCAACGCCGGCTGGCCGAATTGACCGGGCACCTGCAGGCGACGATCGAGCAGGAACGCACGGCGATCGCCCGCGAGGTGCATGACGACATCGGCGGCGCCCTGGCGGCGATGAAATTCGACATCGCCTGGATCGCCCGCCACAGCACCGATGCGGCGACCTTGAAGCATGTTTCAACCGCGGCGGAGATGCTGCAGCACGCCATCGACGCCAGCCAGCGCATCATGATGAACCTGCGGCCCCCGATCCTGGACCAGGGTTTGGTCGCCGCCGTGCACTGGTTGGCCAGCAATTTCGAGAAGCGCACCGGCGTCGCCACCACACTGCGCACGCCCGAGAGCGCCATCGAAGTATCCAAGCCGATCCAGCTGGTGGCCTACCGCACGGCGCAGGAAGCCTTGACCAATATCGCCAAGCATGCGCAAAGCAGCCAGGTCCGCATCGATTTGTCGGACGGCAAGGGTTTCTTGACGCTGGAGGTTTCCGACAATGGCCAGGGGCTTACCGGCGCGGCGCTGGACAAGCCCCAGGCTTTTGGCTTGAAGGGCTTGCGCGAGCGTGCCAAAACAGTCGGCGGCTGGCTGGATGTCAGCAGCCAGCAGGGCAACGGCACCTCCATCATCCTTTCCGTGCCCTTGCAGCCCGCAGGCGTTGCGGCCACACCGGCAGACCACTCCGCATGATTCACGTCGTTCTCTGTGACGATCACGCCCTGGTGCGCCGTGGCATCCGCGACACACTCCTGGAAGCGCCCGACATTCGTATCACCGGCGAGGCCGCCAGCTATTCCGAGGTGCGCGAGCTGCTGCGAACCGCGCAGTGCGATGTGCTGGTGCTGGACCTGAACATGCCGGGCCGAGGCGGCATGGACGTACTCGCCAGCCTGCGCGAGACCGCTTCGCCCGTCAAAGTCCTGGTGGTGTCGATGTTTCCCGAAGACCAGTACGCCATCCGGTGCCTGCGCGCCGGAGCGCAAGGCTACGTCAATAAGGCGGGAGACCCGGTCGAGCTGATCTCCGCCGTGCGCACCGTCATGCAGGGACGCAAGTACGTCACCCCGGAAGTGGCACAGATGCTGGTCGAAAGCCTCTCCAAGCCCAGCTCCGAGGTGCCGCATGCCGCGCTGTCCGAGCGTGAACTGCAGACGCTTCTCAAGATTGCCTCGGGCAAGCGCCTTTCGGACATCGCCGAGGAATTGATGCTCAGCCCGAAGACCGTCAGCGTCTACCGCACCCGCGTGATGGAGAAACTGAATCTGTCCACCAATGCGGAGTTGACCGCCTATGCCATCCGCAGCGGCCTGATCTGACCGATCCCGGTACCGGAGACCTAACGCCGGTTGAACAGGTCGATCACCCGCTCCATCAGCGCCATCATCGGATGGTCCAGCATGGGCAAGGTCGCGGCGATGCCAATCAGGCCGGTGGCGAGCGTGACAGGAAACCCGACCGCATAGATGTTCATCTGCGGCGCGACGCGGGAAATGATGCCCAGGGTCAGGTTCACAAACAGCAGGAAGCCGATCATCGGCAGCGCGATCCACAGCGCACTGGCAAATAGCTCCGCCCCCAGCTCGTGCAGCCTGATCCTTTGCACCACCTCCAGAAAATTACCGTCGACCGGGAACGCTTCGAAGCTCCGAATCACCGCCATCAAGATCAGCAGGTGGCCGTTCACCACGACAAACAGCAGGATCGCCATATGGCCGAAAAAGCGCGACACAGCGCTGGTCTGCGTGTTGTTGGTCGGATCGAAGAAGGCGGCGAAGTTCAGCCCCATCTGCAGGCCGATGAGTTCGCCCGCCAACTCGACGGACGCGAACACGATCCGCACGGCAAAGCCGATCGCCAGGCCAACGCCAATCTGCTGGAGCAGCGTGCCGAATGCCTGGGGGCTGTTGACGCTGACGATAGTCTGCCCGGTCAACGTGGCCTGCGCCGACAAGGCAACCAGGAAGGCCAGGCCGATCTTCACGCGCATCGGGATGGCCCGGATGGAAAACACCGGCGCCACGCTGAACAGGGCCAGCACGCGAAAGAACGGCCAGATGATGGGCGAAAGCCAGGTCATCAGCTGGGCTTCCGTAAAGGAGATCACAGCAAACCTCGTCAGAGCACCATGGACGGGATGGATTCGATGGTGCGGCGTATGTAGTCGACCAGCAGGCTGAGCATCCACGGCCCGGCCAGCGCGAACACGGCAATGGCCGCGACCAGCTTGGGCACAAATGAAAGCGTGGCCTCGTGAATCTGCGTGATCGCCTGCACGATGCTCACGACCAGGCCCACCACCAGCACCACCAGCAGCACCGGCGCGGCCACCATGAGCAACAAGGTCAGGGCTTCGCGGCCCATGGTCAGCACCATCTGCGCGTTCATCGAACTTTCCTTGGCCTACATCGCGAAGCTGGCGGCCAGCGAGCCGATGAGCAGGTTCCAGCCATCGGCCAGCACAAACAGCATGAGCTTGAACGGCAGCGCCACCAACACCGGCGAAAGCATCATCATGCCCAGCGACATCAAGATGCTGGCGACGACGATATCGATCACCAGGAACGGGATGAAGATCATGAAGCCGATCTGGAAGGCCGACTTCAGCTCACTGGCCACGAACGCGGGAACCAGCACGCGGATCGGCGCAGTTTCCGCGGTGACGCCGGCCTCGAGCTTGGCCAGGCGCGCAAACAGGGCAAAGTCCGACTGGCGCGTCTGCTTCAGCATGAACTGGCGCATCGGCGCTTCCGCCTTCTCCAGCGCCTTCTCGAATGACAGGGCGTTCGTGGTGTAGGGCAGGTAGGCTTCGCGGTAGACGCGATCCAGGGTGGAGCCCATCACGAAGAAGGTGAGAAACAGCGACAGGCCGATGATGATCTGGTTCGGCGGCGCGGACTGCGTGCCCAGCGCCTGGCGCAGCAGGGAAAGCACGATCACGATGCGGGTGAAGCCCGTCATCATCAGCAGCACGGCCGGCAGGAACGACAGTGCGGTGAAGAACAGCAGCGTCTGGATGGGAACGGAAAAGCTGACCCCGCCGCTTCCCGTGCCCACCAGCAAAGGCAACTGGCCGCCAGCCTGTGCCAACGCCGGCAGTGGCGCCAGCGCCAATGCCAGCAGGGCAGCCACGCCGAGCACGCGGCGCACAGCTTGCAACCGCCTTGCAGCCGAGAAAACAAAATCAAACACCAGCGCGCCCTCCATCGTCCGCATGCAGGACCGGTTCGACCATCGTCATCACCGGTGTCGAAGCGCGCGGCATCGCGGCCGCTGCGCCAACGCCTGCGGGCATGCTGTGCAGGCAGCTGATGTTCTGGCCGGCAACGCCCAGCACCAGCCAGGTACGCGCGCCTTCCGGCCCGACCTCCACCGTGACGACACGCTGCTGCGGCCCCACCGCCAACGCAGAAACCAGCCTGGACGCCGAGGTGGCGGCAGCCCCACCGGCACCGGCGCGCCGCTGCAGCCACTTGATGGCCCACGGCAGCATCGCCAGCAAGACGATGAACAGCACCACCGTGCCCAGCGTTTGACCCATGATGCCCGTGCTATCCACAGCTTTTATCCACGGCTGACCCGGCGCAAGCGCTCCGAAGGCGTTACCACATCGGTCAGGCGAATACCGAACTTGTCGTTCACCACGACCACCTCGCCCTGGGCAATCAGGTAGCCATTGACCAGCACGTCCATCGGTTCGCCGGCGAGTGCGTCCAGCTCCACCACCGAGCCTTGCGCCAGTTGCAGGATGTACTTGATGGGCACCTTGGTACGGCCCAACTCCACCGAGAGCTGGACCGGAATGTCCAGCACCATATTGATGTCGTTGACTGTTCCATCGCCCGAGCCTGTCGCAAACGGCCGGATGGCGTCGCCCGCGAGCGGGCCACCCTGGTCGGACGCGTCCGGAGTGGATTCGGATTTCTTTTGCTCTTCGAGCGCTTCGGCCCAACCCGCCAGCGGGTCGTCGGCATTGGTATCGTCAGGCGGCATTTTTATCTCCTAGCCAGTTCAGGTCGTTGCCCCGCAGGCGCTCCTCGATGCGGATTGCGTATTTGGAGTTGTGGGTCCCGTACTGGCATTCGAAGACCGGTACCCCTCCGATGGAGGCCTTGATGCGAGGCTCTCTGTCCAATTCGATGAAGTCGCCCGGCTTCATCGCGAGCAGTTGCTCCACGGTGGCGTCCGCCCGTGCCAGCTCGGCAACCAGGGTTACCTCGGCCGCCTGGATTTCGCGCGTCAGCAGCTTCACCCAGCGCCGGTCGACCTCGATGGAATCGCCTTGCGTGGACGAATACAGCACATCGCGAATCGGCTCCAGCGTCGCATACGGCATGCAGAAATGGATGGAGCCGGAGATCTCGCCGATTTCAAGCTGGAACGCGGTGGACACCACGATCTCGCTGGGCGTCGCGATGTTGGCAAACTGCGGCTGCATTTCCGAGCGCTGGTAGTCCAGCTCCAGCGGATAAATGCCCTTCCAGGCCTTCTTGTATTCCGAGCAGATCACATCCACCAGGCGGTTGATGACGCGCTGCTCGGTCGGCGAGAAGTCGCGCCCTTCAATGCGGGTCTGGTACTTGCCGATGCCGCCAAACAACGTATCGATCACGCCGAACACCAGCGCCGGCTCGCAAACGATCAAACCGCTGCCGCGCAAGGGGCGGATGGCGACGATGTTGAAGTTGGTCGGAACTGCCAGTTCGCGCAAGAACGCGCTGTAGCGCTGCACCACGACGGTGCCGACCGAAATCTCTGGGCTTCTGCGGATGAAATTGAACAGGCCGATGCGGAAGTTGCGTGCGAATCGCTCGTTGACGATTTCCATCGTCGGCATGCGCCCGCGAACGATACGTTCCTGGCTGGAAATGTCGTAGTTGCGGATGGCACCGGCCTCCGGCACCTCCTCGACCAGCTTCTGGCTTTCACCAGTAACCCCTTCGAGCAGTGCATCGACTTCTTCCTGCGAAAGAAATGACTCACTCATGGCTTGCGCTCCCGCACTGTCTTCACTGCACAATAAAACTGGAGAACAGAACCCGCTGCACGGGGTTCGGCTCGCCCTTGGGGGCTGACTTCTTGTCGGACTCGTCGTCCTTGCCCTTGCCATCCTTGCCGGCCTTGGCGCTCATCGCCGGTTTCGGCGCAATCAAGCCCAATGGGCGCGACACCTCGACCAGGATGTCCGCAGCCAGTTTCTCCTTGCCTTCGCGTTGCAACAACTCTTCGGAGGTGCGTTGCGAAACAATCAGCAAAATGCCGCTGCGGATGGCCGGAAGATAGGACTTGACCCGGTCTTCGGTCTTCTTGTCGGCCAATTCCAGGGTTACGCCAATCTGGGCAAAGCGCTCGCCGCCCGGATCTGCCAGGTTGACCACCATGTTTTCCATCGGGAGAAACGTCGGCGGAGTCTTGGAAGCTGCTTCGGCCGCGACTTCCTCGCCGTCTTCGGAAGCCTGGTTGCGCTTCATGAGAAACAGCCCCACGCCACCCACCGCGACCAGGAGCAGCACCACGGCCACGACAATGATGACGAGTTTTTTCTTCTTCGGCGTCTCTTTGACGGGTGCTTCGGCAGCGGGTTCAGCAGCAGTGGCCACGGTGTTTCCTTTTCTCCAGTGCCATTATTGGACTACGCCAGAATCACAATGACCAGAATAGGGCCTCAAAACCCCGGTACATTGCCGGGGCGCATCGCGTTTCACCGCGCGCGGGCAGTCCCCGCATCACCCTTCAGGCAAACACGTCCACCGCGCCCAAAGGCCTCGCGGCGCGCGCGGGTCCCGTTTGCGGCGCGGCGGGCTCTGGCTTGCCGCCGGCGCCAGGCTGCGCATCGCGCCCTTGGCGGCCACCCGCCTGCGCATCCGCGTCGCCCTTGCCGGAAGTCCCGACGGACGCGCCGGACAACACCAAGCCTTCGCTTTGCAGCAACTCCTTGAGCTGCGGCATCGCGTTTTCCAGCCATGCGCGGGCAGGCGCATTGTCGCTGCGGAACATGACCTCGGCCTCGTTGCCCGTGACGGAAATGCTGACTTCCACCGGCTGGTCGCCGAAGCCATCGAGCTTCAGTTGCGCCCCTTGAGTTTTTTGCGTGATCCAGACACTGACCTGCTTGGCCATCAACTCTTCGGGCGTCAGCTGCTGGCTTGCCGCAATGCTGGCGAAGCTCACGTCGCCCGATGTTCTGGCAGCCGATGCCGGCCCAGGGTCCATGACCGCGGAAAGGGTTGACGTGAACGACTGGCCGCCGGAACCGGGCTTGTCGCGGCCCCGGTCGGGCGTCGCGCCGTCCTTGGCATCGAATGCAGCCAGGAGTTGCGCCGTGGCGGAGACCATGTTGTCCACCGGTGCCGTCAGGGAGCTTGACTTGGCGTCACGCGAATCCGCTTGCAGCGCAGCACCGCGCGCCAGGCCGGCGAGTGCGCCTTTGGCAGGATCGAAGGCCGCGACGCGCGCGGGTGTGGCTTTCGCGGCCAGCGCGCTTTCGTCGGTACGCATGGCCAATCCGACCGTCGGCGTATGCGTTGCCGCCTCTTGCAAAGCACCCAATGCCGCGCCCGGCCTCGCATCCGATGAAGCGGGCGCCTTGAGGCCAGCGACCAGCTCGGCGATGGATTCCGCCGATGGCCCTTCGGTCAGGGTAGCCGGGTCCTGGAAACGTTCGACGGTCCCGGTCACTTGGCCTTCGCTTGCCGCCGTCACCTCGGCGCCGGTCGCGACCAGCCCCGTCGCCGCCTGTCCCGGTGCAGCGCCATGGCCGGACTTGCCGGCAAGTCCAGCCAGGCCCTTGGCACCTGCAGCACCATCGGCCGCCGTGCCGCCGGTGTCCGTGGCGGGCGCCGCTGCCGTCGCAGCACAGGCCGCATCGGGCGCGATGCCGGGCCGGTCCTGGCCGGGGTCACCGGCAGCGGCTCCCTCGGCCTCGGTGGCCTCATCTGCCGTGCCAGACGCCAGCGCATCCTGATCGGCCTGGCTACCCATACCGCTCAAAAGCAAGGAGAATGCGCCGGCCCCGGCGTCCGGCCCCTTGCCGCGGTTCTTCAACCCATGGCCTGCGCCATGCACGGCCGAGCCCTGGGTACTGCCCGCGGGACCAGTTTCTATCGCCATCATGATCTTCCAACAGTTGGATTTACCGAAAAATTCCGATGCTGCGCAGCCGCCAGCTCATCCACGTCGCGCTGCTCGCGGCGGCCCTGCTCGCGTGCCATGGTGATGCGTTTTTTCTCGCATACCTTCTTCAGGCTGGCCAGCCTGATCTCGGCTTGCAGCACGCCGGCCTTGCAGGCTTGCACACGCGCTTCGCGGTCGCGCAAGACACTCTTTTGCAACTCCATGGCGTGGCTCAACCGGTCCATGAACTGGTAGTGGTGGCGCATCAATTCCGGCGTGGTCGAGATCTGCCCGCGCACCGTCCAGCGCGTCTCGGTTTCTTTCGCATAGCCCTCCAGTTGCACCATCTGTTCATGCGCGGCGGCCAGCGCCTGCTCGGCCTGCGCCACCTCCTGCATCGCGGCATCGCGCTTGCGCGTGGCCAGATCGACAGCCAGCAGCAGGGTCTTGAGGGTGGACATGATGGCCTGGCCTGGTCTGCCGCGCGTCAGCGGTCGGCGTACTCGCCGAGCATGGCAACGGCCATGGTATCGACGCTGTCGGAAAGCGGCGCGGCCACATGCATGTCCTGCTGCAGAAACTGCGTCATGGCCTGGTGCAGGCGGATCGCCTCGTCCAGCGCGGGGTCCGAGCCGGCCATGTAGGCGCCGATCTGGATCAGGTCGCGCCCCTTCTGGTATTTGGAGTTGATCGCGCGAAAACGCCGCGCCATCTCGAAGTGCTGGCGCGAGACGACGTTGTGCATCACCCGCGATGCCGACTGTTCGATGTCGATCGCCGGGAAATGCCCGGCTTCCGCCAGCGAGCGGGACAGCACGATGTGGCCGTCCAGAATGGCGCGCGCCGCGTCGGCAATCGGGTCCTGCTGGTCGTCGCCCTCGGACAGCACGGTATAGAACGCGGTGATCGAACCAACGCCCTGCAGGCCGTTGCCGCTGCGCTCCACCAACTGCGGCAGCTTGGCAAAACACGAAGGCGGATACCCCTTGGTGGCCGGTGGTTCACCGATGGCCAGTGCGATTTCGCGCTGCGCCATGGCATAGCGCGTCAAGGAATCCATGAGCAGCAGCACGTGCTTGCCCTGGTCGCGAAAGTATTCGGCCACCGCGGTCGCGTATGCCGCGCCCTGCATGCGCAAAAGCGGCGGGGCGTCGGCGGGCGCGGCCACCACCACCGAGCGCGCGCGCCCGTCGTCGCCAAGAATGTCTTCGACGAACTCCTTGACTTCGCGTCCGCGTTCGCCGATCAGGCCCACGACGATCACGTCAGCCTTGGTGTAGCGCGCCATCATGCCCAGCAGCACGCTCTTGCCGACGCCGGAGCCCGAGAACAGGCCGATGCGCTGCCCTCGCCCAACCGTCAACAGCGCGTTGATGGCACGCACGCCGGTGTCCAGCGTCTCCCGCACGGGATCGCGGTCCATGGCGTTGATCTGGGTGCGGTCCAGCGGCTCGGAAGCGACATCGCGCACCGGGCCCATATGGTCCATCGGCGCGCCATGGGCATCGACCACCCGGCCCAGCAAGCCGTCACCCAACGGCAACTGCAATACGCCGACACCCGAGGCGCCCTGTTGGCGCGCACTCTCGCGCAGCCTGGGCACGGGAACGTAGGGTGGCGCGGGCACCACCCCGGCGCCGCTGGACAGGCCATGGATGTCGCCGGCCGGCATGAGGAATGCGCGGTCGTTGCTGAAACCCACCACCTCGGCCAATACACCCGCGCGCTGGCCGGAAGACACCATGCATTGCGAACCCACCGGAACCCGCAGGCCCGCGGCCTCCAGCACCAGTCCGGTCAGGCGCGTCAGGGTGCCGCGCGTCTCCAGTGTGCTGCCAGCATTGACGCGGTCTTGCACGTCCTGCATGAAGTGGTCCCAGACGGGAACAGTTTCAGTGTTCATCGCCGGGCTCCGGCTCCCACGGCGTGCGCAGGCCGAGATTGGCAATGGCGCGCGACCAGCGCTTTTCCAGGGCCCCGTCCACCACGGCGCCAGCCGACTCGACCAGGCAGCCGCCCGGCGCGACGGACGCATCCGCCATCCAGGTCAGCGCCAGCGTGGAGAACTCCTCGCGCAAGGGCTGCTCCACCACCTCCATGTCCACCGGATTCAGGCGGATCACGGCGCTCTTGCCATCGGCAATCAGGATACCCAGCGCTTCACGCACCACGGGCTGCAATGCGTTCGGGTTCGCCGCCAACTCCTGGCGCACCACTTGGCGCGCCAAGGCACAGACCAGTTCCAGCACGCCGTGGGCAATGCGTTGCTCGGCGTCTGCCAGTCGCGCATCCAGCGCGCCGGCCAGTTCGGCCAGGCGTTCGGCCGTCTCGCGCCCCTCGTTGGCCAGATAGTCCTGCATTTGCCGCTGCGCCTCGGCCTGTGCTTCGGCACGGCCCTGCAAGTGCCCTTCCACAAAGCCGTCCTGGTAGGCCTGGTCGTATCGGGCCTGGATCGTCCCATCGTCTTGCGATGCGGCCAACTCGGCCGCACGACGCTCGGCTTCGTCGACGGCACCAAAGCTCCATTGGGAAACCTCACCGACTTCCTCGGCGGGAATAAAGCGCATGTACGAGCGCGACTTAGACGAAGCTGTCGTCACTGCCGCCTCCGATCACGATCTGGCCTTCATCGGACAGGCGGCGCACCGTCTTGAGAATTTCCTTCTGCTGCGCCTCGACCTCGGACAGCCGCATGGGCCCGCGCGACTCGAGGTCTTCGCGCAGGGTTTCGGCCGCACGCGTGGACATGTTGGCGAGGAACTTCTCCTTGAGCTCGGGCACCGCGCCCTTGAGCGCGACGATAAGCGTCTCGGAGGCCACATCCTTGAGCACCAGCTGGATGGCCTTGTCGTCGAGCTTGAGCACATCGTCGAACACGAACATCTTGTCCATGATCTTCTGTGCCAGGTCGGGGTCGAACCCGCGGATCGATTCGATCACCGTGGTTTCGATGTTGGTACCCAGCAGGTTGATGATTTCGGCTGCGGTCTTGACGCCGCCCAGCGATGTCTTGCGAATCTTGTCGCCGCCGGCCAGCACCTTGAACAGCACTTCGTTCAGATCCTTCAGCGCCGTGGGCTGGATGCCTTCGAGCGTCGCGACGCGCAGCAGGACTTCATTGCGCTGGCGGTCGGTCAATTGACGCAACACGCCGGCCGCCTGCTCGTAGTCCAGATGCACCAGGATCGCAGCCACGATCTGCGGGTGTTCATTGCGCAGCAGTTCGGCCACCGAAAGCGGGTCCATCCACTTCAGGCTCTCGATGCCGGAGACATCGCCGCCTTGCAGGATGCGGTCGATCAACAGAGAAGCCTTGTCGTCACCCAGGGCGCGCTTGAGCACGGCGCGAACATAGTTCCCGGTGTCGGACACCAGCAGGCTTTGGCGGGCGGCCGCGTCCGTGAATTTCGAAACGACATTGTCCACGCGCTCGCGCGAAACCGACCTGGTCTTGGCGATGGTTTCACCCAGCTTTTGCACCTCCTTGGGAGAAAGATGCTTGAACACCTCCGCGGCCTCTTCTTCTCCAAGAGACATCAGCAAGATCGCCGCGTTGTTCAGGCCGTCCTCGTCCATAGGATTGCTTTTCGTGCCTGAAGATCAGGCGGCGACCTCGCCGCTGACCCAGTTCTTGACAATATTCGCCACGGCGATGGGATTTGACTTGGCAAGCCCGCGCGCATCTTCCAGGCGCAACTGCTCCGGTGTCGCCGGCGCCGGCTCCTTGCTCTGGGCCGGTGCCGACAAGGCAGGGCGCTGCGGCGCTTCGGCGACGAGGGCGTCCAGCTGTCCACGCGGGGACATCGGCCGCGCCAGCGTACGCATCGCCGGTCGCACCAGGCCCCACAGGATCAGCGCGGCGAACAGCACCAGGCCCAGCGGCCAGGCAAAACTGCGGGCGAGATCGACCACCTCGGGCCGGCGCCACAGCGGCACTTCCGGCGTCGTGATCGACTCGCTCAGGAACTGCGCATTCATCAGGTTGACGGAGTCGCCGCGGTCTTTGTTGAAACCGATGGACTCGCGCACCAGGGCGGTCATCTGCTCGATCTGCTGGGTCGAAAGCGGCTTGCTCACCACCTTGCCCGCGCCTTCGGTTGCCGACTGGTAGTTCACCACCACGGCCGCACTCAAGCGCTTGATCGCGCCGCTGCCGCCGCGCACCACGCGCACCGTCTTGTCCACTTCGTAGTTGGTGACCGACTCGCGCTTGGAGCTGGCGCCAGCACCCGCCGCGGCGGCCGCGCCAGCGGCGGTCAATGCCGGATTGGCGCCATTGATCGGTGCCGACGAAGGCCCGGGCGGCTGGTTCGAGGTGGCGCCTGGAACGCCGCTGGGCGGCGTGTTGCCTTGCGCACCCCTGGTTTCCACCACTTGCTGGCTGCGCACCGCGCTGGCATCGGCGGCCAGGTTGGGCTTGTGCAGTTCCGAGGTCGACTCGGTCTGGGAAAAATCGACTTCGGCCGTCACCTGCGCCTTCACATTTTGCCGCCCGACCAGCGGCTCAAGCAGGTCGAGGATGCGCCGGCTGTATTGCTGCTCGATCTGCTGCACGTACTGCAGTTGCTGCGCATCGCCGACACCGCCTGCCGCATCGGCCAGGGACGACAGCAGCTTGCCAGAATCGTCGAGCACGCTGACGGCGGTCGGGCTCATCTCGGGCACGCTGGATGCCACCAGGTGCACGATGCCCGCGATCTGCGCGCGGTCCAGCGTCCGGCCGGGATGCATGGTGACCAAGACCGAGGCCGATGCCTTTTGCTGCTCGCGGAAAAAACCGTTCTGGTTGGGCAGGGCCAAATGCACCCGTGCGCCCTGCACCGACGAAAGCGCCTGGATCGAGCGCGTGAGCTCGCCCTCTAGCCCGCGCTGGAATGTCAGCCTTTCCTGGAACTGCGTCATGCCGAAGCGGTTGGCTTCCATGAGCTCGAAACCGGCGACGGAGCCCTTGGGCAGGCCTTGCGAGGCCAGCCTGAGCCGCACATCGTGCACGCGGTCGGCCGGCACGAAGATGGCGCCGCCGCCTTCCGCATGCTTGTAGGGAATGTTCATCTGGGACAGCTGGGCGACGATCGCGCCGCCGTCCTTGTCCGAGAGATTGGCATAGAGGACGCGCCATTCGGGCTGGCGCCCGAGCACGATGGCGGCGATGGCAAGGGCCACCACGAGGGAGATACCGATGGCCAACCGAAGCTGCTGCGATCTATCCATTCGGTTGAACCGCTGGGACCACGTAGGGTTGACTGGAATTTCGGCGACTGCTGACATCATGCTTTCCGGTACCGCCTGGCGCAGCATTGCCCATGCGTGTCGGTGATTATTCGAGCTCCGCCTCGAAACATAAGCTTGATAAGTCGCCTATTTATCCACCAATTCAAAAAACCCCGGGCGCTCCCCTTCGCTAGGATCAAAGAATACTCCATTCCACGATGGAAGGCCCCTATGGACGTCCGCATTTCACCCCTTTCCTCCCCCCTCACGACCGCACGTGCGGGGGTAGCGCCGCGCTTGAACGGCACCCAGGGCGCCGAGGCGGCGCAGGGCGCAGGCTTTACCGGGGCGCTCAAGGGTGCGCTCAATTCCGTCAGCGCGGCCCAGAAAGAATCCGCAGCCCTGCAAAGAGAGGTTCAGCTGGAAAACCCGAGCGTGAGCCTGGAAGAAACCATGGTTGCGATCCAGAAAGCCCAGATCGGCTTCCAGGCGACGCTGCACGTACGCAACCGCATGGTGCAGGCCTATACCGACATCATGAACATGCAGGTTTAGCTCCCCCCCGAAGCGGCTGGCGCCGCCTCCCCCTCAAGGGGGCAACACCAGCGGCCCGGCGAAGCCGGTTCCGCGGTGTTTTCCGCATTGGCCGCGCGTGTACGACCGTCGTCAGTGGATCTGCTGGCTTTGGCCGTCGAAGATTTGTTCGAACTGGGTCAGCCAGGGCTCGGCGAGGCAGCGGATCTGGGCATCGTTGCGCAGGATGCGCTGCATGATGCGGGCCTTTTCGGTGCGGTGTTCGGGGGCCAGGTCTTCGGCTTGCGACTTGAAGCGCAGCTGTTCGATCAGGATGGCGCAGGCGCCCTCGTACTGAACCACCTGATCCCAATCCTCGGCCTTGGCAGCCTCCAGCATCTTGCGGCTGCTTTCTTCGATGGCAACGTAGTAGTCAAGAAGCATTTGCGACATTATTGGACTCCGATAGCTTGTGATGCTTGAGGTGCTTGCGAGGAAGGCTGCCGCGCGGGCGACGCTGCCTTGGCGCCGATCGTGTTCCAGGCATCCGCCAGGGGCTCGATCAGGCCGATGACCTCATCCAGCAGCTTCATGTCGTTGCGGAAGTTGGCCTGCGTCAGGCGGGCGATGCTGTAGTCGTAGACGCCACGCAGATTGAGCACCAGCTCGTCCTCATTGGCGGTATTGAGCCCGGCCTTCAGGCCCTCTTCAAGAAAGCGCACGGCGCGTACGATCTGTTCGCCCTTGCGCTGCGTATCGCCACGCTCCATTGCCGCGCGCGCATTGGCCAGGGCCTGCAGCAGCGCATCGAACAACAGGGCCACCAAACGGTGGGGGTCGGCACCATCCACGCTGGTTTCAATTCCGACCTTTTTATAAGCGGAAGCGGCGCGGCTACCGGCGGGGCTGAACATGCTGCATTTCCTGAGGATTGATATCAGGATTATCGGCATCCCGGCGCCAAACTCAAGGCCGGAAAAAGCCGGGAATTTCGCGGCACGATTGCCGCAACGCTACAAACAACAGAGCAAAAAAGCCCCGCGCCTCAACGGCGGCGGGGCTTGCATGGAACCTGCTTCAGCTATTCTTGTTCCAAAGGGTAACTTGCTGCGTGATGAATGCATTGAGCGACGTCAGCGAACCCATCTTCACGTCCAGCGCGGTGTACTGCGCGCGCAGGCGCTTTTCCATCAGCGTGGCGCGGTCGTTGACCTTGTCCTGGTCCTTGGCGTTGCGATCAATCGCCGCCTTCAGCGCGCTGGACTTGTTGGTGACAAGCCCGGCATCGGCCAGCAGGCCTTGCGCGAAATCCTTCACCTTCAGGCCAAAGCCATTGGTCTGCGCATTGCTGTTGTCCGTGGCAAACAGCTTCTTCAGGTTGTCCGGATCCTGCAGGGCGGCGTCAAGCTTGGTGTTGTTCACCGTCATGTCACCGCCCAGCTTCAGGTCGATGCCAATGTCCGACAGGCGCTGGAACGTCCCGCCGACGCTACTGGAGCCGACCACCGAGCGCAAGGCATTCCTCAGGCTCACGGCCGTGGAGTCGCCTTGCAGCACACCCGCGGTCTTGGTCTCGCTGTCGTATTTGGTGGACTCGGCCAGCGTCTTGTTCAGCGCGTTGAAGGCATTGACGAAATCAAGAATGTTCTTCTTCATCGTTGCCGTGTCGGTCGCCAAGGTCACTTCCACAGGGGACGTGGTTTCTTGCGTGAGGTTCAAGGTCAGCCCGGGAATGGTGTCGACCAGCGTGTTCTTGGCGGACACCACGGCCACGCCATTGATCGTGGCCTCGGCATTGCGCGCGGCCTGGGTCTGCGAGAAACCGGCGGTCCCGTTTTCCGGGTCGAAGGCCAGCCGCGACAGCCCCAGGTTGTCGGTGTTGTTGCTGTCATCGTCCGTGGCCTGCACGCGAAAGCCCTGCTCCAGGCCGGTTTCCTTGGAGCGCAGCAGGATCCGCTCGCCCGTGGCGTCTTTCAGCACGGTAGCGGTCACGCCCGCGTTCGCGCTGTTGATCTTGGAGGCGATCGATGCCAGGCCGTCCTCGCCCGCCCCGATGGTGATGGCCACCGGGCTGCTCAGGCCGGCGGTGAAGGCGGTCATGCCCACATTCCAAGAGCCCAGCTGGATGGTCAACGTACCGGTGCCCATGGCGGTCGCCGCGGGTACGGCCGTGGAGGCCAGCGATTGCGTCTTGGCCAGCTTTTGCACTTCCACGCTCATCGACGAGGCGCTGGCGATGCCGCTGATGGTGCCGCTCACGGCGGCGGCATTGGTGGAGGCCACCGTCAGGCCATTCCACGCACTGTCCAGACGCAGCTTGGACGCGGCATCCGACAAGGCCGAGATCTGCGCCTTGATCTGCCCGAACGCGGACAGCTTGGTCTGGATCGCCATCGCCTTGACCTGCAACTGCACCAGCGGCCGTTTCTCCAGGGCTGTGAGCTGCTCGACGATGCTGTTGACATCGAGCCCGCTTCCTATACCTGTTGACGAGATAGCCATGGAACCTCCTGTCGGCCGATCGGGTGAATGCCACTGCAAACACCATTAAAAGCCAAATAGCGGCGACAGGATAGCCCGTCGCCGCTGGAACAAAGGGAGCCCGAGAGCCCCAAAACCATCCTTATTCTTATCGGAGCAGGGCCAGCACGCCTTGCGGCAGCTGGTTGGCCTGCGCCACCATGGCGGTACCGGCCTGCTGCAGGATCTGCGTGCGCGACAGGTTGGCGGTTTCCTTGGCGAAGTCCGCATCCACGATCCGGCCGCGTGAAGCCGAGAGGTTTTCCACCTGAATTTCGATGTTGCCGACGGCGCTTTCAAAGCGGCTTTGCAGGGCGCCCAGGTCGGCACGGGCCGAGTTCACCTGATCAATCGCATCGTCGATCTTCTTCAGCGCCACCCACGAGTCAGCCTGGGTTTCCACCGTCAGGATGTCGATGCCGGTGCCAGTGCTCAGGTCGGCGACGGCGTATTCGACCGTGCCTTCATCCGCGATACCCGTGATGGTGGCATCAAAGCCGGTCAGCGCCAGATCGGTCACCGCCACGCCATCGGAATCCAGCTTGGAAGACATCAGGTCCACCGTGTACAGGCCCGCGCCTTGCGCGGTCAGGTAAGCCGTCACACCGGTGTCGGCGGACAGGCGGTTGATCGCCTCCACCACCTGGCCCAGGCGTTCGGAGCCGGAATTGGCGGCCTTGATGGCGCCCAGGTCGTAGGTGACCGAGTCGATTTCGATTTGCAGTTCGGAAGCGTCGGTGATGGCCGTCAGATCCGACACGGCCATGCCGTCGGTCGTGGTGTCGATGTCCGAGGTGGTGGAGCGGCCGTAGTCGATGCTGGAGAGTTCGCCCGAACGGGTGTCCGTCAATGCGCCCACAGTGATGTTGTCGCCCGCATTGGCGCCCACCTGGAACACCGCGCCGGCAAACGAGCCTTCGAGGATCTTGGTGCCGTTGAAGGTGGTTTGCTTGGCAACGCGGTCGATTTCGTCGGAAAGCTGCTTCACTTCGGCCTGCAGCGCCTTGCGGTCGGCCGCGCTGTTGGTGGCATTGCTGGACTGCACTGCCAGTTCGCGCATGCGCTGCAGCATGTCGCCGACCTTGCCCAGCGCGCCTTCAGCCGTCTGTGCCAGGGAAATACCATCATTGGCGTTGCGGGCACCAACCGTCAGGCCCCTGGCCTGGGTATTCATGCGCTCCGAAATCGCCAGGCCGGCGGCGTCGTCCTTGGCGCTGTTCACGCGCAGGCCGGAAGACAGGCGCTGCATGGACGTGGCCAGGGAGCTGGCCGACATGCCCAGGTTCCGCTGGGCATTCAACGAGTTGATGTTGGTGTTAATGCTGGAAGAGGCCATGTGTAGCTCCAAAAAATGATGGTCTGTCGAGAGACGAACCCCGCAGAAGGCCCGTTGAATAGGTTTTCGGGCTGGCGCCGGAAAACTTTAGGCCCCCAGGCCCAAATACAGGCGAAGACGGCCGCCCGGTCGCAGAAATTGCCGGCAAATGCCGGTTCTTATCAGGGCAACAGCCAAATCCCGTTTGCCCACAATTTGTTCACTGCCAATGGTCTTTTGCCAGCCCGCTGGCCACGAGGTCGGCCCCGGCTAACGATCATCTTCACAGGAGCTTCAGATATGGCTGCCACGATCAACACCAACATCAATTCGTTGAATGCTCAACGAAACCTGAGCATGTCGGCCACTTCCCTGGCCACTTCGATGCAGCGCCTGTCTTCCGGCCTGCGCGTGAACAGCGCCAAGGACGACGCCGCCGGCCTGGCCATTTCCGAGCGCATGAACACCCAGGCCAAGGGCCTGACCGTGGCGTCCCGGAATGCCAATGACGGCATTTCCCTGGCGCAGACGGCTGAAGGCGCCCTGGGCAAGGTCGGCGACATGCTGCAGCGCATGCGTGAGCTGGCCGTGCAGTCCAGCAACGCCACCAACAGCGCGGCCGACCGCCGGGCGCTGCAGGCCGAAGTGCAGCAATTGACGGACGAAATCGACCGCGTTGCCAAGCAGACCACCTTCAACGGCACCAAGATCCTGGACGGCTCGTTTGCCGGCGCCGTATTCCAGGTGGGCGCCAACTCGGGTGACAACGCAACCTTGGGCGCATTGACCGACACCCGCGCCGCCGAACTGTCGAGCATTGACTACGGCCGCTCGACCATCACCGACATCGACTCGACGACCAACGCCATGGCAGCCACTGACCTGGTGGCCATCACCGACGGCAGCGCGCTGCAGCTGGAAATCGACGCGGTCACCTATGACCTGGGGCCCCTCAAGGCGGCCAGCTCCGGCAGCGAACGCCTGGGCCAGGTGGTGGAGGCGATCAACCGCCAGTCCGCCGATACCGGTGTCACGGCCTATTTGACCGCCCAAGGCGGCGGCCTGTACACGGTCGACCTGATGTCGTCCAAGCTCGATTCGGACGGCATTGCCGTGACCGACTTGAACCTGACGGGTTTCACCACCGGCACAACCGGCATTCCGGACGAAGGTACGGTGGAGTACGCCATAGCGACGTTGAGCACCGGCACCGGCATCGACATCATGACCGTGGCCACGCAGGCCGACGCGTGGGTGGCGATGAAGAAGATCGACGACGCCATCGACCAGGTGAACTCGGCCCGCGCCGACCTGGGCGCCTTGCAAAGCCGCTTTGAAAGCGCTGTCGCCAACATCGACATCCAGATCGAGAACCTCGCCGCGGCGCGTGGCCGGATCGTGGATGCGGACTTCGCCAAGGAAACCGCCAACCTGTCGCGCACGCAGATCCTGCAGCAGGCCGGTACCGCCATGGTGGCGCAGGCCAACCAGCTGCCGCAGGGCGTGCTGGCCTTGCTGCGCCAGTAAGTCAGCGCCTAAACTCGGTTTTTCCCGCTCAACCGGCCCGTTCGCGGGCAAGGCAGTTTCATGTCGGCTTACGAACAGTTCAAGCGCGAATGCGCACAGGAAATTACCGCCCTGGGCGACGATCCGGCGCTGGCGCAGGCCACGCGCGACTGGATGAACCGCGCCAATGCCGGCAAGTATTCCTACCACTTCGAATGGCTGGGCCGCCCGATCATCCAGTATCCCCAGGACATGGTGGCGATGCAGGAGATCATCTGGGCCACGCAGCCCGAGCTGATCATCGAAACCGGCATCGCCCATGGCGGTTCGCTGATTCTTTCGGCCTCCATGCTGGAACTCAACGCGGCCTGCGGCGGCCCGCCCGACGCGCGCGTCCTGGGGCTGGACATCGACATCCGCGCCCACAACCGCGCCGCCATCGAAGCCCATCCGATGTCGCGGCGCATCGACATGATCCAGGGCTCCAGCATTGCCGGTGACGTCATTGCCCAGGTCAAGGCGAAAGCCGCCGGCAAAAAGAGCGTGCTGGTGTTCCTTGACAGCAACCACACCCACGACCACGCACTGGCGGAACTCGAGGCCTATGCCGGCCTGGTGACAAAGGGAAGCTATTGCGTGGTGTTCGACACCGTCATTGAAGACATGCCGGCCAGCATGTTCCCCGACCGCCCCTGGGGCCCGGGAAACAATCCCAAGACCGCGGTGCGCCAATGGCTGCCCGGCCATCCGGAGTTCGAGATCGACCGCGCCATGCAATCCAAGCTGCTGGTCACAGTCGCACCGGACGGCTTCCTGCGCCGGATCGCCTGACGGCAAATCAAGCAAGCGGCCTGCTGCCGCTCAGGCCGAGCGCACGACCCGCGCCGGATTACCCGCCACGACCGCGCCCGGCGGCACGTCGCGCGTCACCACGGCGCCCGCGCCCACCAGCGCCCCCGTACCGATCCTCATGCGCGGCAAGACCACGGCACCGGCGCCGATCATGGCGCCGCGCCCGACCTGAACGCACCCGCACAAAGTAGCCCCTGGCGCCACGTGCACACCATCTTCCAGCACGCATTCATGGTCGATGCCGGCCCGGTGGTTGACGATGCAGGCGGCACCCAGCCGCGCATCCGCGGCTACCACGGCCTGCGCCAACACCTGGGTTCCGGCCCCAAGCACGACCGTGGCGCAAACCGAGGCTTGCGGATGAATGAGCGTGGGCACGGCGATGCCATGCGCCAGGAATCGCTGCTGGATCACCAGCCGGTCCAGGCCGCGCGCGCCGCCAATCGCCACCAGGCCCTGCACCTGCGGCCCGTTCTTCGCCTGGGCACACCAGGCCTCAAAGCCTTGCTCGCCTAAATAGAGGGGAACGCCCGGCAACGCAGAAACCCCGTTTGGATTGTTGTCAAACAAGGCCACGACCTTCGCGCCCACGAGCGCCAGGGCGCTGGCCAGCACCTTGGCATGGCCGGCGCTGCCCCACAGCACATAGGCGGCAGGTTCAGCCACGGGCCACCTTGCGAACGACTTCGACCACCCGATCCAGCTCGTCCTGCTTCATATCGTGAAAACTCGGCAAGTTGATGGCCCGCTTGGGAATGCTCCAGGCCCAGCGGTTTTCCGGCTGGTCCTCGAACATCGGCAGGCTGGACAGGGGATGGAAGAACACCCGGGCGTCGATGTTTTCGGCTGCGAACGCCGCCTGGAGGGCCTCGCGCGTGACACCGCTCTCGTCGGAAAACACCACCGTCGGCATCCAGGCACCGTTGATCCGCCCGGCAGGTTCCGGGTTCATGCTGATGCCGGGCATATCGGCCAGCGCCGCGCGGTAATACGCCAGGATCTCCCGTTTGCGCGCGATCAGCGCCTCGATCCGCTCCAGCTGGCCACACCCGATGGCGGCCTGGAGATTGGACATCTTGTATTTGTATCCGACCACATCGGGCCAGAACTGCCTGGTTTGCCCGCGCGCACGGCCGTGATTCGACAATGTGAGCACACGCTCATATAGCTGGGCATCGTTGGTCACGAACATACCGCCTTCGCCGGTCGTCAAGGTCTTGGTTCCGTGGAACGAGAAGCTGCCGAACAGGCCCAGGCTGCCCGCGCGCCGGCCATGGAACTGCGAGCCTATGGCCTCGGCCGCATCTTCGATCACCGGGATGCCGTGCCGCTGGCCAATCTCCAGCAACTGGTCCATCTCGCAGAGGTTGCCATACAAATGCACGGCCAGGATGGCGCGCGTGCGTGGCGTGATGGCGCGCTCGACGGCGTGCGGATCCAGGCACCAGCTATCGGGATGGATGTCCACGAAGACGGGCTTGGCGCCCAGGTGAAGAATCGGCGCGGCGCTGGCGATCCAGTTGGTGTCGGCCAGGATCACCTCGTCGCCCGCGCCAATATCCAGCGCCGCCATCCCCATGTGCAGCGCGCCGGTGCAGCTGGACGTGGCGATCGCGTGCGCCGTGCCCAGGTGCGCCTTGAACCCTTGCTCGAACCGCCCGAGATATTCATAGCAGCGCTCGCCCCAGCCATGGGCCGCGGCGTCGGTGGCGTAGCCCACTTCAAGCTCGGTGATGGAGGGCTTGGTGTACAGCACGCGGGGCTTCATGCGATCTCCAGTTGCGGCACCGCCGTCACAAAGCGCCCGCCCCAGGCGCGGATATAGGCCAGCTGCGCCATGACCTCTTCGCGCAGGTTCCAGGGCAGGATCAGCACCCAGTCCGGCCGCGTGGCGCGCAGATGGGCCTCGTCGACGATGGGAATGCGGCTCCCGGGCATGAACTTGCCCTGCTTGGCGGGGTTCTTGTCGACCACGTAAGGCAGCAGATGCGGCCGCACGCCGCAGAAATTGAGCAAGGTGTTGCCCTTGGCCGCGGCGCCGTAGGCTCCCACGGTTTTTCCTTCGGCCTGCGCATCGATCAAGAACGACAGCAGCTGGCGGCCGACGCGCGCCGGCTGCGCCTGGAAGTCCTTGTAGAAGCCAGTCTCCAGCATGCCTGCCGCGCGCTCATCGGCCAGCACCTGGCGCACGGCGGCGGACGCCTGATGGGGCCCGCCGTCGGCGCGCTGGGCAAACACGCGCAGGCTGCCGCCATGGGTCGGCAATTGCTCGACATCGAACACCGCCAATCCGTTGGCCGCAAGGATGCGCTGCACCGCCGTCAACGACAAATAGGAGTAGTGCTCGTGGTACGCGGTGTCGAACTGGCTGAACTGCACCATGCGCAAGAGGTGCGGAAACTCGAAGGTTGCCACGCCGGAAGGCTTGAGAAGTTGCGCAAAACCGGCGACGAAGTCGTTGATATCGGGAACATGGGCCAGCACGTTGTTGGCCGCGATCAAATCGGCCTGGCGACCTTGGGCGGCCAGTTCGCGTGCGAGTTCGACGCCGAAGAACCGCTCGACGATGTCGATGTCCCGTGCTTTCGCCGCAGCAGACGTGCTGGCCGTGGGCTCGACGCCATAGCAAGGGATGCCGGCCTGCTGCACGTACTGCAGCAAGTAGCCATCGTTGGCGGCGATCTCGGCGACCAGGCTTTGCGGGCCCAAGCCAAATCGCACCTGCATCGCCTGCACATAGGCTTGCGCATGCGCCAGCCACGAACTCGAAAAGGAACTGAAATACGCGTAGTCGTCGCAGAAGAGCGACTCGCGTCCGGCGTGGTCTTCGGTCTGCACCAGCCAGCACTGCTCGCACACCAGAAGCCGCAGCGGATACCAAAGCTCCGGCGCATTCAGCGCAGCCGCCGTGAGGTAGGCGTTGGAGGGCGGGGCGCTGCCCAGGTCAAGAAAAGGCAGGCGCAGTTCCGCGCTGCAGTGGCGACACTTCAAGGCCGGACTCCTTTGAATTCAGCATCCATCAACGGGTGGCCGGCGTCGCGCGCGGAAAGCGCCGCGACCGGCAATGGCCACCGCACACCGAGCCGCGGATCCTGCGGATGCAATCCCGCCTCGGATTCGGCCACATACGGCGCCGAGTGGCAATAAAGCAGCTCGACCTGGTCGTCCAGCGCCTGGAAACCATGCGCGCAACCTTCGGGGATCAGGAACGCCCGGCCGTTTCGTGCCGATAGACGCTCGGCGTGCCAGGCGAGAAAGGTCGGCGAACCTGCGCGCAGATCCACCACCACATCCCAGACTTCACCACGCAGGCAACTGACGAGTTTCATCTCCGCATGCGGCGGCCGCTGGTAGTGCAGCCCGCGCACGGTTCCGCGCGCGAGGGTGACGGTGTGGTTGATCTGCGCAATCGGCCGCACCCAGCCGGCCTGTGCCAGTTCATCCTGGCAAAACACGCGCGCCAGCGAGCCGCGCGCATCGCCCAGCGGCTGGCGCTGCACAAGGTGCAAGCCGGCCAGTGGCGTGGGCGTGATGGTCAGGCGGGCCACTAGCTAACCTCCGTGCGCGGCGCCGTCTCATAGTCGGCCAGATCGGCCAGGCATAGCGCCCGCGCGTTGCCGCCATCGGCCAGTTTCCTGTACCACTGCATCGTGCGCCGCACCGACTCGGCCAGGCCCCAGGCCGGGCGCACGCCCAGCAGCTTGCGCGCCTTGGCCGTTTCAAGCGCCAGCCAACCCGCCTCATGCGGGCCCGCATGGCTGTCGTCAAAACGGACTTCGCCACCGCCATAGGCCGCCTGCGCCAGTTGCACCACGTCGCGCACGCTGGCTGCCTCGGCGGTGTCGGGCCCGAAGTTGTAGGCGCCCGCAAGCTGCGGCGCGCTGCACAGCTTTTGCGCCAGCGCCAGATACCCGGCCAGTGGCTCCAGCACATGCTGCCAGGGGCGCACCGCGTCAGGCCGGCGAATCTCCAGCGGCAGGCCTGCGCCCCAGGCGCGTACAGCGTCCGGAATCAATCGGTCCTCTGCCCAATCACCACCGCCGATCACGTTGCCCGCGCGGGCCTGCGCCACGGCAACGCCCTGCGCCGAAAGGAACGCCGCGCGGTAGCTGTCGACCACGATTTCAGCCGCCGCCTTGCTGGCGCTGTAGGGGTCGTGCCCACCCAGGGGGTCTTCTTCGCGGTAAGCGTAGGGCGACTCGCGGCTGGCATAGACCTTGTCCGTGGTGACGGCCACCACGGCGCGCACCCCGCCCAGGCCGCGCAGCGCATCCAGCAGGTGCGCCGTGCCCATGACATTGGTGGCAAAGGTTTCGAGCGGCTCGCGGTAGCTGGCGCGCACCAGGGCCTGCGCCGCGAGGTGCAGGACGATTTCCGGCTGGCTCTGGCGCACCAGGGCCGCCAGGGCCGGTGCATCGCGAATGTCGCACATGTGGCTTTGCACCTGATCGGCAATGCCCGCCAGCGCAAACAGGCTCGGCCCCGCGGCGGGTGGCAGGCTGATGCCGACCACCCGGGCCCCGAGTTGCCGCAGCCACAAGGCCAGCCACGCGCCCTTGAAACCGGTGTGCCCGGTCAACAGGACGCTCTTGCCGCGCCAGAAATCAGGGCTGGGCCGCATCACCAGACTTTCCAGGGCGCCTTGCCCGATTGCCACAGGTCTTCCAGCATGTTCTTCTCGCGCAGCGTGTCCATGGGTTGCCAGAAACCGGTGTGCTCGAAGGCCATCAGCTCACCATCCGCGGCCAGGCCGGAAAGCGGCTCGCCCTCCCAGCTGGTCGGGTCGCCGGCAATCCGCTCAAGGCAGCGCGGCGACAGGACAAAGAATCCGCCGTTGATCAAGCCACCGTCGCCGCGCGGCTTCTCGGTGAAGCCCTGCACCTGCGCTGCCGTCATTTGCAAGGCGCCATAGCGTCCGGGCGGCTGCACGGCCGTCACCGTGGCCAGCTTGCCATGGCTGCGGTGAAAGGCGATGGACCGGGTGATGTCGACGTCCGAGACGCCGTCGCCGTAGGTGAAGCAAAAGGCATCATCCTGTTGCACATAGTCGGCGATACGCTTCAAGCGGCCGCCGGTCATGGTGTCTTCTCCGGTGTCGACGAGCGTGACGCGCCACGGCTCGGCGTGCTTGTGGTGCACCTCCATGCGGTTGTTCGCCATGTCAAAGGTCACGTCCGACATGTGCAGGAAGTAGTTGGCGAAATACTCCTTGATGATGTAGCCCTTGTAGCCGCAGCAGATCACGAACTCATTGACGCCATGCGCCGAATACATCTTCAGGATGTGCCACAGGATCGGCTTGCCGCCGATCTCGATCATCGGCTTGGGCTTGAGATGGGTCTCTTCCGAAATCCGGGTGCCCAGGCCCCCCGCCAGAATGACTGCCTTCATGATTTGTCTCCAGATCGGACCTTGCACCAGGCCTCGAACATCCCCCGGTAAGCGGCCTCCACCTTGCGCGCAAAGCCCGGCTCGTCCATCAGCGGGCCCTGGCTCATTCTCTGGCGCAGCGTCCTTCTCACCTCTGCAAGCTGGCCCTTGTCCTGCGCCAGCGCCACCGCCTTGGCCACATACTCCTCTTCGCTTTGCGCGATCCACTCCGGGTGCTGCACCCCGTGCAGGATCGAGCCGCCCAGCCTGCCCACGCTGGGCCGACCGGCCAAGGTGATGTAGGGCACGCCCATGTAGATGCTCTCAAACAAGGTCGTGCCCGAGTTGTGCGGAAAGCAGTCC
>DATILI010000290.1:0-2274 GCA_035476635.1 Burkholderiaceae bacterium
GCCGACGGCGACGTGATCCTGGTGGTGGGCAACGACGGCCAGTTCGCGCGCCTTTGCCAGGTGCTCGGCCATGCGGACTGGGCCGTGGACGAGCGCTTCGCCAGCAACCCCCAGCGCGTGCGCAACATTGCCGAACTCAGCGCCCTGCTGCGGCACGCGTTCTTGGAATGGGACCGCCCCGCGTTGATCGCGGCGCTGGACCAGGCGGGGGTGCCCTGCGGCCCGATCAACTCGGTGGCCGAGGTGTTCGAGGACCCGCAGGTGAAGCACCGCGAGATGCTGATGACCCTGCCCCACCCCTGCGGCGTGGCCGTGCCGCAGGTGGCCAGCCCGATGCGTTTCAGCGATGGACCGGTCCACTACCAGCGCCCGCCGCCCACCCTGGGACAGCATTCCGACGACATACTGCGCGGGTTGGGCTATGACGACGCCCGCATCGCGAATTTGCGCATCGCCGGCGCTATCTAGAAACCACCGACAAGAGACAAGGAAAGACAAGTGGACAACTTCACCGAACTCAAAGTCGCCATCGAGGGACATGTCGCGACACTCACGCTGGCCAGCCCGCCGGTCAATGCGCTGACCCGCGTGCTCAACGACGAGCTGACCCTGGCGCTGGACATGATCTCCGAGCGCGACGACATCCGCTGCGTGGTGCTCACCGGCGAAGGCAAGGTGTTCTGCGCCGGCGCCGACCTGAAGGGGCGCGCCGCCATCCTGGCGCAGCCCGGCGGCTTGCTGGCGCATTCGAGGCGCACGCGCGAATGCTTCCACGCGATCCGCGAATGCGCCAAGCCGGTGATCGGCGCGCTCAACGGCGCGGCACTCGGCTCGGGCCTGGCGATGGCCGCCTCCTGCGACGTCCTGCTGGCCAGCGAGAAGGCCTCCATCGGCGCGCCGGAGGTGGATGTGGGTCTGCTCGGCGGCGGGCGCCACGCCATGCGCCTGTTCAGCCACTCGCGCCTGCGCCGCATGATGCTCACCGGCTATCGCGTACCGGGCGCCGAGCTGTACCGGCTGGGCGTGGTGGAAGCCTGCACCGCGCCCGAGGAACTGATGCCCGCCGCGATGGAACTGGCGCGGACCATCGCCTCCAAGAGCCCGGTGTCCACCCGCATGATCAAGCACACCCTCAACACCATCGAGGACATGAGCCTGCGCGACGGCTACCGCTACGAACAGGACATGACCGCCGCCATCGCCAAGACCGACGATGCGCAGGAAGCGCGCGCGGCCTTCGCCGAAAAGCGCGCGCCGGTGTTCCAGGGCCGCTGAAGAAAAGACATGCCCCCACGTTCACATTCGTTCTCTGCCCCCCGAGGGGGCACATGCCCCCTAGAGGCGGCTCGTCGGGAGGCATGATCGGCATGAAGCTGCACTGGTCCCCCACGTCGCCTTATGTGCGCAAGGTCATGGTGGTGGCGCATGAGACCGGGCTGGTCGATCGCCTGGAACTGGTGCGCTCGGTCGCCGTCATGCTCAAGCCCAACGACCAGCTCATGCAGGACAACCCGCTGAGCAAGATCCCCACGCTGGTGCTGGACGATGGCCAGGCGCTGTTCGACTCGGTGGTGATCTGCGAGTACCTGAACGACCTGGCCGGCGCCGGCTTCTTTCCGAAGAGCGGCCCGGCCAAGTGGCAGGCCATGCGCTGGCACGCGTTCGGCGACGGCCTGCTCGACGCGCTGATTCTCTGGCGCAACGAGCGCGAACGTTCGGACGCGATGCGCTCGCAGGTCCTGATCGACGCCTTCCACCGCAAGACGCTGGCTTCGCTGCGCCAACTCGACGAGGAGGCGCAGGCCTTGCAGACCGCGCCCTTCGCCATCGGCCATGTGGCCATCGCCTGCGCGCTGGGCTACCTGGACTTTCGCTTCGACGCGCTCGGCTGGCGCGAGCTGGCGCCGCGGCTGGCTCGCTGGAACGACACTGTGCAGATGCGTTCTTCCTTCACGGCCACCTTGCCTGCGTTGCGCGGTTGATAGGCTAACCGCCGACACCGCGCAGCCATGAGCCCGGTTTGCGCCGATGATGAAAGCAAGACAAGACGACAAGCTCCGACTCGGTTGCGTTGTAAACAATCGAGTATGGGAACTTGCGAGTAATGACGTGACGGAACTGAGCCTCGATGCACGGAAATGCCAACGGCATACGAAGCGCCCGCGCGATAGCCGCATCAACCGCACGGGCGAACTCGAACCCCAGGCCAGGCGAACGTTCCTCGTACCAAGCCTGGGCCTCCAGAAGCTCCCTCTGAGCCTCCGGCCTGAAGAC
>DATILI010000291.1:0-15149 GCA_035476635.1 Burkholderiaceae bacterium
GGGTGCGCGTCGATGCACGAGCACCCCTGTTCCAGCGGGGAGCAGCTGTCCGTCCATGAATCACTGTACTTTGGCACTGCCAAACCCAGCGGCGTCGTCACGCCGGCAGAATGGTCCGAATTCCTGAGAGATACCGTCACGCCACGTTTTCCGCAAGGCCTTACCGTTTGGCAGGCCTCGGGGCAGTGGCGAGGTGCGGACGGTGCAATCGTTCGAGAGGCGTCACACATTCTCACTCTCTTGCATCCGAACGACGCATCGAACGAAAAGGCAGTTCTCGAAATTGTCGCGGCCTACAAGGCACAGTTCCAGCAGGAGGCAGTACTTCGAGTCAAGGCCCATGCCTGCACTTCCTTCTGAAAGAGGCGCGCCCTGACAATTCGTTCCGCGCATATAGTTCACGGAATGCGCAACCACAACGAGGACGGCTATGTCTGCAGGAGATTGGAAGGACTTGTACCAGGCGGCCCTGACGGGCAATCTCTCGCTGGTGCAGCACCACATCAGCGAGGGTGTCAATCCCAACTACCAGCACCCCGAGATCCTGTGTACTCCGCTCGTCGCCAGCCTGATCCAGGGGCATAGCGAGATTGCACACTACCTGCTGGAGCACGGTGCCGATCCAAACCTGCTCTCGGAGTTTGATGGACTCACACCTTTGCAAGCGGCCCGGAAGCACGGGCGCACGGAGTTTGTGAAACTGTTGAGCGATGGCGGTGCCAAGGAACCTCGTCAGCCATTCTGGTGGCGCTGGCTTCCAATCTAACGCGATGAAGATCGAAGGCATGAACCCAACAGACATCATCGATCGCTACTGCCAGGCCTGGTCAGACGTCGACCCCAATACGCGCGCAGGTCTGCTGGCATCCGTATGGTCGACGACAGCCACCTACAGCGATCCCACGGTTCTTGACCTCGATGCGGATGCGCTGCTTGCGCATATCGGAAGAATCCAGGCCAGTCGACCGGGCGCCAAGGTCTTGCGAAGCACCCCACTCGATGCCCACCACGCGTTCGCAAGGTTCGGCTTCAAAGTGGTCGGAACAGACGGAAACATCCTGCGCGAGGGAATCGACGTGGTCCTCTTTTCGCCCGACGGCACACGAATCGAACGCATCATCGGGTTCTTTGGTTCGTTGTCCGCGCAGAATGACGCCTGACAGCCTCACAAGCACCCATGGAGGATTCGCATGAGCCCAGAGCTCTCTATCCGTGGCAGTCAAAAGCGGCCGCCGCCATGAAGATCATCGTCTTTGGCCCGGCCGGTGGTACGGGCCAGCAACTCGTTTCCCAGGCGCTGGCAGCCGGCCACGACGTGACCGCCTTCACTCGCAACCCGTCAGCAATTGCTCCTCGCCAGCGGCTTGCGGTCATCGCGGGCAGTACTCTGGAATCGCGTGGGGTGGAACTCGCCATGGCCGGCCATGACGCGGTGGCGTGTGCCTTGGGCGGTCAGCCGTGGCGGCGCCAGGCGCGAGTGTGTTCCAGCGCGATTCGAAACATCGTGCCGGCGATGGCAAGGCATGGCGTCCGCCGCATTGTTGCGCTCTCAACGTTCGGCGCCGGTAACACACGTCCGCACGTTGGTTGGCTGGCCCGCAGCCTGCTCTTTGGCCTCGTCCTGCGCAGCGAGGTTGCCGACAAGGAGGCGATGGAAACCGAGCTCTCGGCGACCGATCTCGAGTGGATCGTGGTGCGCATAGGGCGGCTCACTGATGAACCGGCACGCGGCACTTGGCGCGCAGCAGACGACGGCTCCATCCAGGGAATGGGAAAGATTGCCCGCGCCGACGTGGCCGCATTCATGCTTGGCCAGCTTGAGGCCAATGCATGGCTTCGGCGAAAACCTGTCGTCATGTACTGAGCTGGCGCACCCGTTGCCTGAGTGCCCCTACGCACGTGTCGCCGTGGCCCCTGAAGTCTGCGGATAGGCATACACTGGTGGCAGTCGTCACGACACGCTAGGCCGCAGGGTCTCACCTACTCACTCAAGGGCCCGCCAGCGCCTTCTACGCTGCCGCCGGATGACCAACAACCCGCTCCTGGCGCAAGCCCCGAGTGGGTTGCTCGTTTGTGGGGCAGAGCGCGCATGCAGCCGCTTCACCGGGTGGCACGCTCAATGCCGAACACTGATATAAATCGGGCACTGACGGAATATTCTTGGGAGTGAAGCCGATGGCAGGCAACGCCAGCCAAGCGGACACGTGGTGAGAGTCTTTTTCCTTTGCACCTTGTTGGGGGTGGCGGCGGCGGCAGTCTTCGCGCAGCCGAACGCCTCTGCGCCCGGCGTCTGCAGCGAGGTGGTCGCGATCGGCACACACGGCGGCACCACCACGCGCTATGCGCTCGCGCAGCCACCCGCGGCGCGCGCGGGGGGAGAAGGGCGGGTTGCACTGGTTCTTCTGGCGGGCGGTGGCGGGCATCTCAATCTCGATGATGGCGGCTGCCCGCGCGCGCTCAAAGGCAACTCTCTCGTGCGCTCGCTTGTACTTTTTCATGACGCCGGTTTCGTCACGGCGTTAGTTGATGCGCCATCCGACCATGCTGGCGCAGATGGCCTGGCGGGGTTTCGGATTGCCGCGGAACACGCCGAGGACATTGGCAAGGTGATTGCCGACGTGCGCGCGCGCACCGGCGCCCCGGTCTGGCTCGTGGGTACCAGCCGCGGCGCGATATCCGCGGTCAATGCGGCTGCGCGCCTTTCGGGTCCTTCGGCGCCGGATGGCCTGGTGCTGACCTCCGCGCTGATGTCCGGTTTTACGGGTGGCCACAAGCCGTGGGTCAGCCAGACCGTGTTTGACCTTCCCCTGGAGGCGATCCGGTTGCCGGTCCTCGTGGTCGGCCATGCCGCCGACAAGTGCATCCGTTCGCCGGCGAATCTCATGGACAACATCACGGCGCGGACCAGGGGCGCGCGCGAGCAGGTGGCTACCGTCAGCGGCGGCCCCGGCAAGCCCGGCTCGCCACGCGTCGATGCTTGTGAGGGCCGCACGCCGCACGGCTTCCTCGAGCAAGAGGCCGAGGTCGCCGCTGGCATCGCGCGGTTCATTGGCGGGGGCAGGTACTAGCGGTCCCGAAAATAGCCGAGACAACGGAATCATCATGTGCAGAAACATCAAGACCTTGTTCAACTTCGAGCCCCCCGCCACCGAGCTGGAGATACGCGACGCTGCCTTGCAGTTCGTGCGAAAACTCAGCGGCTTCAATGTGCCTTCGAAGGCGAATGAAGCGGCGTTCGATCGCGCGGTGGAAGATGTCGCCGCCGCAGCGCGCGGCCTCATTCATTCGCTGGTGACCACCGCCGACCCGCGCGACCGCGAAGTGGAGGCCGCCCGCGCGCGGGCCAGGGCCGCTGCGCGATTCGGGGTGCAATCCTGAAGACATTGCGAATCTGCGTAACCATCAAAACACCAACAGGAGCCATCCAATGCCAACACCCGAAACGCTCGAACGCTTCATCGCCCGCGTCGAACAGAACGCACACGTCGAAGCCATCGAAGAGTTCTACACGCCCGAATCTTCCATGCAGGAGAACATGGCCCCGCCGCGTGTGGGCCGCGACGCGCATGTGGCCAATGAACGCCGGGTGCTCGGCAGGGCGAAATCGCTCACCTCGCAGTGTGTGCGGCCGGTGTTCCAGAGTGGCGACAGGGTCGTGATCCGCTGGATCTTCCAGTTTGAATGGCTGGATGGAACCACGACGCGCATGGAGGAGCTTGCCTACCAGCGCTGGGAGGGCGAGCGCGTTGCCGAAGAAACCTTTTTCTATGACCCGGCGCAGCGCGTGCCTCGGTAGTACGGCGCCTCAAGTCGCCGCGTCGTCTGGTTCGCCCGCTTCAAGATCGCCGTTCTGGTTGGCCAGCCCTGCCAGCCAGTTGACGACCTTGAGCACGGTGGGCAAGCGCGGATGGTCGTCCACAAATTCGGCGTGGTAGGCAAAGCCCTGCATGCCCAGCGGGTGCACTTGCACCAGCCTGCCGGCGCGCAGCTCCGGGCCGACCAGCAGGCTGCTGGCCAGCGCCACACCGGCGGCGTCCAGCGCGCCCTGAATGGCGTGGCTCTCTTCGCTGAAGCCAATGGCCCGGCCCGGATCGAATCCGGTGATGCCGGCCATGGCCATCCAGGCCGGCCAGTTGGGCCCTTGCAAGCTGGTGTTCTTCCATTGGTAGCCCAGCAAGTCGCTTGCCGCCAACAGCTGGGCCGGAACCGGCAACGGCTGCGTGCCGACCCAGGCGGGTGATGCGACAGCGATGTAGCGGTCGCGGTAGAGCAACTGCGAGCGCATGGGCCGCGAGCGCTCTGGCCCATAGCGCACTGCAAGGTCAGCCTCGAACTTGCGCAGATCGACAATCTTTTCAGTTGCGTTGACCGTGAGCGCGATCCCGGGATGCAGCTTGCGCAGCTGCGTCAGTTGGGGGATGAGGATCATGGCCGCGAACGCCGGCGTCACTGAAACGGTGAGCGCGTCTTCCTCGCGCTGCAGATCGACCACCGACTGCGCGATGCGGTCGAAGCCGTCGCGCAGCACCGGGAAGAAGCGCTCGCCCGCGCGCGTGAGCGTGATGGTGTTGCCCGTGCGTTCGAACAGCTTGAGGCCGACCAGTTCTTCGAGGTTGCGAATCTGGTGGCTTACGGCGGTGGGCGTCACGAACAGTTCGGCAGCCGCTTCCTTGAAGCTCAAATGCCGCGCCGCAGCCTCGAAGGCACGCAACGCGTTCAGCGGCGGCATGCGCCGGCCTTCAGCCATAACGATCCTCACGCACAGAGAATTTCCAATAACTCCAGCTTGCGCGCCACCGCCAGCAGCATCGCGTCGCCGCCACGCGGGCAAGACAACAGCACGCTGGTGGGCAGCCCCGCCTCGTCGCAGCCGCTGGGCACCGCGATGCCGGGCATGTCGAGAAAGCTGCCTGGCATTGTATGGCGCAGGGCTGCGCTGTTGGCGGCGGTGATCCGGTCCAGCGTCTGCACCGACGAGAGCGCAGGGGCACTGGCAGGCGTGGTCGGAAAGACGTAGATCGCATTCGCCGGCGCCGCGGCCCGTCGCTTGAGCATTGCCTCGCGCAGCTGCAACAGGGCCAGGCGGTCGCGCGCCGGCGCAGCGCGCGCTGCCATCAGCCTATGCCGCACGAACGGGTCCAGTTGCGCGAGTGACTCGGGTGTGGTGTAGCGCGCCAGCGTGTGGCCGGCTTCGGCGGCAACCAAGGTGCCATGCAGTGCGAATGCCTGGGCCACGATGTCGAAGCTCTCCACATGCCGCTGTTCGCAAGCCATTCCCGCATTGCTGAGCCGGCGCATCAAGCGCAGGCAGTTGTCGCGCACGCTGGCCTGCACTTGCGGGCCGCACAGCTGGTCGACCAGGATGAAGTGCGGCTGCTGGGCCGCGAATGGTTTCGTGCGGGCGTCGCCCTGCAACACGGCATCGACGCACAGCACGTCGGCGACTGTGGCCGCGATGATGCCGACCGTGTCCAGGCTGGGCGCAAGCGCAGCCACCCCCGCTACCGGATAGCGGCCCTGGCTTGGCCTGAAGCCGACCAGGCCAGACCAGGCGGCGGGCACGCGAATCGAGCCCGAGGTGTCCGTTCCCAGCGCCACGCAGCCAATGCCCAGGCGCATGGCAGCCGCCGCGCCGCTGGAAGAGCCGCCGACAAGGTGCAGCGCGCCGGTGCGGTGTGCCTTTTGCAAGGGTGTGCCGAAGTGCGGATTCAGGCCCAGGCCCGAGAAGGCGAACTCGCTTAGATTGGTCTTTCCGAGGCTCACGACACCCGCGGCATGCAGTCGCGACACCGCCGCCGCGTCCTGCATGGCCGGTGCGCGGCTTGCCAGCAGCGAGCCTGAAGTCGTCGGCAGGCCGGCGATGTCGAACAGGTCCTTCCATGTGACGGGAATGCCGTCCAATGGCCCGAGTGGCCGTCCTCGCTTCCAGCGCTCAGCCGAAGCCTGGGCCTGCTCTTGTGCGTACTCGCGCAGTAGCTGGGTGAAGACAGCGTGCGCCGCGGGCTCGCCTGCATGCGCCAGCATCGCGGCCGCGGCTTCTTCGGGCCCGGTCTCGCCGCGCTGAAAGCGTTGCGAAAGCGCCTCGATGGCTCCCACCTCAGGCAACGGCCAGCGCCGCTGTGCCGCGCGCCTTGAACACGCGAGCGATTTCCTCGAACGTGCAAAAGCGCACACCGGGCCTGGACATGAAATCATCGATCAGCCGCTCGTGCATCAGGAGCGCTTGCGGCTTGCCGGACACGTCGGGGTGGATCGTCATCGGAAACACGGCAAAGTCGTATTCGCGGTACACATAGTCGAACTGGTCGCGCCACATCTGCTCGACCTGGCGCGCACCCACGTAACCTTGGCTGTTGGCGAACGATTTGATGTAGAGCAGGGGCTCCATGTCGTCCAGGTCCCAGCTGGCGGGGATCTCGATCAGGCTGGTCGGCTCGCCGCGCACCACGGGCTTCATCCAATCCTGCGCCGGCCCGGTGTAGTCGATCGGCGTCCAGCGATCGCCACGCCGCAGATAGTAGGGCTCGAAGTCGCGGTGCATCAGGCTGTGGTCGTAGTGGATGCCGCGTTCCAGCAGCAGCTCCAGCGTGTCGGCGCTGAATTCCCACCAGGGCGCGTTGTGGCCCACCGGGCGCCTGCCCGTCAACTTTTCAATCAAGGCGATCGAGCGGTCCAGCACGTCGGCCTGTTGCTGGCGCGACATGGCTGTCGGGTTCTCGTGGCTGTAGCCGTGCAGGCCCACTTCATGGCCAGCGTCCACCACGGCCTCGCAAGCCTCGGGGAAGCTCTCGATCGAATGGCCCGGAATGAACCAGGTGGTCGGGATGCCGCGCGAGGCAAAGAGGCGCAAGAGACGTTGGGCGCCGACTTCGCCCGCGAAGAATCCGCGGGAAACATCGCAGACCGAACGCTCGCCGCCGTAGGAACCAAGCCAGCCCGCCACGGCATCGAAATCGACGCTGTAGGCACAGAGGATTTCCTTCATGCGCGTGCTCCCGCTGCCATCACCTCGAACTGCAGTTCAGTTGGTGTGCAGCCCGCGCCGTTGACCGGCACCAGGTCTTGCGGGCAGGCCGACATCACGGCCACGCAATCCAGCAGCGCTTCGAACACCACATGGTCACCAGGCGCCGAGCGAGGCGGCAGCCACGCTATGCGGCCGTCCGCGGCAACCGGGTTGTTCATCCAGACGTTGAACGGTGCCGGCACTTCATGCACCTGCCGGCCGATGGCGTGCATGGCCATGCGCAGGTTGTCCGAGCAGTTGTCGTGGTAGTGCGCAACGCCCAGCGTTCGGTAGCGCGGCAGGTCGCACGCCGCGATCAAGGTGTCATGAATGCCAATCGAGCTGTCTTCGATCATGCGCAGGATGGGCCGGCGCCGGTTGGTCACCAGTTCATCGCCCGCGGCGGGGATGGTTTTGCTGAGCCAGGCCCGCACATGTTCCATCGACATGAACTCGTGCAAGCCGTCTTCAAAAAACGCCCAGAAGTCGCAGACCTGCGTGCCGTGCACATTGATGATTTTCAGACGCTCGCCCCGGTTTAACCTGACGGCGCGGCCCTGGCGCGCAGGCAGCGTGTAGCGCCGGCCCGGCTCGGCTTGCCCTGTGGGCGAGATCGGAGAATGCAGCGACGCATTGCTGCCATCCATGTCGCCGTTGCCTCGGTAGTTGCGGTTGACCCAATCCATAACGACTCCTTTTCTCGGTGTTGGTTGCGCAGCTGCGGATCAGCGGCTTTCGCGGTCATAGGGGCGACCCACGGCTTCGGGCGCGCGCGCCCGGCCCATCAAGCCCACCAGCGCCACGATGGAGGCGACATACGGCAGCATGAGAAACAGCTGATACGGCACTTCCGGGTGCGAGAACTGCAGCGACAGTTGCGCCGCGTCGCAAAGGCCGAAGAACAATGCGGCGAGCAGCACCAAGGCCGGGTTCCAGCGCCCCAGGATCGCGATGGCCAGCGCAAGAAAGCCGCGTCCGCCACCCATGTTCTCCGCGAAGATATGAATCTGCGCCAGCACCAGGTGCGCACCGCCAAGCGCCGCAAGTGCGCTGCTGATGACAACGGCGACAGCGCGTACCTTCAACACCGGCACGCCAGCCGAGTCCGCGGCCCGCGGGTTCTCGCCGGTGGCGCGCAGGGCCAGCCCGGCATGGGTGCGGTACAGCACGAAGCTGGCCACCAGCACCAGCGCGGCCAGCATATAGGCCAGCACGTCCTGGCTGAACAGGCTGGGGCCGAGCAAGGGAATCGACGACAGGCCGGGCAGCGGCACCGGCTCGAAGCCGGGCAATGTGGTCGACCCCTGGCTTTCACCGAACACCAGCCGCGCCAGGTAGGCAGTGAGCCCTGCGCAAAACAGGTTGACGGCGATACCGGCCACCAATTGGTCGCTGCGCAGCCAGACCGTCAGCGCGGCCTGCAGCAAGCCCAGCAGCACGCCGGCCACAAGGCCGATCAACGCGCCTTGATAGGGTGACCCGGTGAGCAAGGCGCCCGCCGCGGCTGCGAAGGCGCCGACAAGCAGGCTGCCTTCCAGGCCCACGTTGTAGACGCCCGAGCGTTCGGCGATGGTGGCACCCAGCGCTGCGAACGCCACCGGCACGGCGCAGCGGAGCATGGCGGCGAGAAAGGCCACCAGGGCTGGCTGGTTGAGAAGTTCGTCCATTACGCAATCTCCCGGGTGGGCGTGGCTGAGGGCGTGCTGGCTGGCAGGAATGCCTTCTGCTTGAGCTTGCTCAGGCCCAGGCCGGCACGCAGCCGCTGCACGGAAAAGCGCTGGCTCGCGGCCACGAAAATGACGATGAGCCCCTGGATTGCATCAACCACCGTGCCTTCGATACCCGCGGCGCGTTGCATGCCGTTGGCCGCAGCCTTCAGCCCGCTCATCAGCAACGCCGCCACCGGCAGCCAGGCCATGTTGGCCGCGGCCATGAAGGCCACGACGATGCCGTCGAAGCCATAGCCCGGGCTGAACAGATGAAACAGCCGGTACTTGAGGCCCAGCACTTCCAGCCCGCCCGCAAGCCCGGCGAGTGCACCGCCGCCCATCATCGCCACCAGCAATTGGCGCTTGACCGCCACACCCGCATAAAGCGCGGCCTGCGCGTTGCGCCCGACCAGGTCGAGCGCGTGGCCATGCGCTGTGTAGCGAAAGTGCAGATGCAGCGCCAGGGCCAGGCCCAGCCCCAACAGCACGCCGGCATGCGCGTCGGTCTGCGGCAGGATGATGGGCAGGCGCAGCGTCTCGCTCAGTTCCTCCGAATAGGGATAGGGTGCGCCCTGGGCCAGCAGCGGGCCGCTCACGGCGTAGCTCACCATCTGGATCGCCACAAAGTTCATCAGCAAAGTGACGATGACTTCGTTGACGCCGCGGTAAGCCTTGAGATAGCCCGGAATGGCGGCCCAGAGCGCGCCGCCGGCCATCGCTGCCAGCATCACCGCCGCCAGTCCCAATCCCGCCGGCAACTGCGGCAAGTACAGGCCGGCGAGCGTGGCCAGCAGCGCACCGGCGTAGATTTGGCCCTCTGCGCCGATGTTGAACAGGCCCGCGCGCAGCGGCACGGCCACGGCAAGCGCAGCCAGCAGAATGGGCGAGGTTTTCACCAGTGTGCTGGCAAAGCCCCAGTAATCGAGAAACGCGCCGGCAAACAGCGCGCGGTAGGCTTGCCAGGGCGAGGCGCCACTGAGGGCGATCAGCGCAGCACCCAACGCCAGCGCCAGTAGCAGCGCCCAGAGCGTGCGCAGCCGCGCAGCCCAAGTCAAGGCATGCAGCAGTGCACTCATGCAGGCTCCTCGGCAACACCGGACATCAGCATGCCCATGCGCTCAGGCGTCACTTCGGCGCGCGTCAATTCACCCGTGATGCGGCCGCGGTACATGACCGCCACGCGGTCCGCAATCTCCAGCACGTGTTCCAGTTCGGTCGAGATGTAGAGAATGGCCACGCCCGCGTCGCGCTGCTCCAGCAGCTTGCGCTGCACGAACTCGATGGCGCCGATGTCCAGCCCCTTGGTGGCCTGCATCACGATGAGCAATTGCGGCTTTGCCTCGATCTCGCGCGCCAGAATGATTTTTTGCTGATTGCCGCCCGAGAGTTCGGCGGCCGGCTGCTCGATGCTGCGCAGCCGGCAGTCGTATTGCCGGGCCAGCCGGTGTGCGTCTTCGCGCATGCGTCGTTGGTCCAGCAGGCCGCGCCGCGCGAGCGGCCGACGGTAGAAGCCGCGCAGGAAAAAATTCTTCCATACCGGGTGGCTCAATACGAGGCCGGTTGTGTGCCGGTCTTCGGGCACGAAGCCGATGCGGTGCGTGTGGGTGCGCTCGCGAATCGAACTGCCGGCCAGGTCCTTGCCATCCAGCTCGACGCGGCCACTGTCCTGCGTACGCAGGCCGGCCACCACTTCGGCCAACTCCTTCTGGCCGTTGCCGTCCACCCCGCTGATGCCCAGCACCTCGCCACGCCGCAACGCGAACGAGATGCCGTCAAGCGCCACGACGCCACGATCGTTGCGTGCGCTGACGGAAGAAAAGCGCAGCAGTATCTCGCCCGGCCGCGTGTGGCGGATGGACGCCACGGGAGCCACGTCGCGCCCCACCATGCGTTGCGAGAGTTCGCGCGCAGTCGTTTCAGCCGTGGGCAGGCTCATTACCACCTTGCCCGCCCGCATCACCACCACCTGGTCTGCGGCAGAAAAAACTTCGTCGAGCTTGTGCGTGACGAACAGGATGGTGGTGCCCGCCGCCTTCAGGCGTTTCAAGCTTTCAAGCAGCGCGGCGATCTCGTCCGGCGCGAGCACACTGGTCGGCTCGTCCAGCACCAGGATCTCGGCGCGGCGGTACAAGGCCTTCAGGATCTCGGTGCGTTGGCGCATTCCCATGGGCAGCTTCCACACCGGGGCGCGTACATCGATTTCAAATCCGAAATCTTCGCTGAGTCTGGCAATGCGCCGTTCGTGGCCCGGCAGGTCCAGCACTGTGGCGCCCGAGTGGAGACCGACCAGAATGTTCTGCGCCACGGTGAGCGCGCCAGCGAGGTGAAAGTGCTGGTGGATCATGCCGATGCGATGCCCGATTGCGTCGCGCGGCGAATGCAGCACGACCGGTTGGCCGGCCACGCTGATCTGGCCGCTATCGGGTCGGTACAGGCCGTACAGCACGTTCATCAAGGTGGTCTTGCCGGCGCCGTTTTCGCCCAGAACGGCGACCACGCTGCCTTTTTCCGCGTGCAGCGTTACGTCGTCAAGCGCCTTGAAGGTGCCGAAGCTCTTACAAACCCCTTGCAGGGAGAGGTAGCTCATGGCGGCTCAGAGCGGCAGCGGTTTGAGCTTGCCGGCCTTCATCTCCTGCACCATGGCTTCGACCTCGCGCACCACCGCCGGCGGAATGGCCGGGTGGAAGCTGCCGATGCGCACCGCTTCCGGCGTGCTCAGGTCGTACTTGTAGTTGCGGCCTTCAAGGCCCTTGTCCAGCGCCAGCTTGATGTAGCCAAGCATCATGCCGCGCACGTCGAGGATGTCGGACTGCAGGATGGTTTCGGGCCAGTTCTTGATCGCGTCGTAGTACAGCCCGAAGGCGTACACCTGCTTTTCCTTCGCGGCCTGCAGTGCGCCGATCGTCGCGCGGTCCATGGTGGGCCACAACACGTCCACGCCCTGGCTGATCTGGTTGAGCGCCGCCTCCTTGCCCTTGGCCACGTCTTCCCAATCGCCGGTCCAACTGACGAAGACTTTGCCGTCCGGACGGGCCTGCTTGAACCCAGCCTCAAAGCCCGCCGCCGAGTCGTTGGTGAACTTGAACTTCTGCGCGCCGATGAAACCGGCCTTGCCGCTCTTGCTCATCTTGCCGGCGATGTAACCCATGATGTAGGCCGGCTGGCTGAAGTAAAAGTCCGCCGTTGCCACGTTCTTCGCGGTCTTCAAGCCGTTGTTCACGACAAAGGTCGTGTTCGGAAAGCGCGGTGCCACGCGCGTCACCGCGTCCTGAAATTCGCCACCGTGCGCAATCACCAGCGTGTAGCCGCGCCGCGCATAGTCCGACAAAGTCTCGACGTGGTCCGGTTCCTTGATTTTTTCCGTGTAGGCGAATTCGATACCGTGCTGTGCCTTGGCCGCCACCAGTGCGTCGTAGGCCGCCTGGCTCCAGCCGTTGTCGGTGATGCTGCCGGGCAGGGCGATTGCGATCTTCATCTTGCCCTGCGCCGTGGTCGGTGTTGCCGTGGCGAGTGCCGCGCTGGCCAGCAGCGTGGCGGCGAGGAATTTGCGTTTTGAAAGCATGCGTGTCTCCTGGGTGTTGTATTTGGGGGCGTATCGATCAGCAGCTGGCGAGTTGCGCCGCGAGCGTATCGACGGCCGCTTCGGCGGTCGCGATCGAGTCCTTGTGGCGCCCATCGGCGAACTCGTCGTACTCGATGGCCACGCTGTGCACGTCGGTGATGCCGATGTAGGCAAAAGCCGTCTTGACCGAAGGCTCGACATGGTTCATGTGTTCGATGCGCGAGCCCTTGCCGTAGCCGAAATCGCCGCGCGAACTCAGGATCACCATGCGCTTGCGCTGGGCGGACAGGAGCGGCCAGTAGGGCTCGCCCTCGCGGCTGCGGTCAAAGCCGAAGGTCAGGCCGACGCGAACGATGTTGTCGATATAGGCCTTGAACTGCGCCGGCACGTTGAAGTTGTACATGGGCACGCCGGCCACGATCAGGTCGGCGTTCAACAGCTCGTTCACCAGTGTGTCGCTGGCGGCGAGCGCATCGTGCATCCAGGGCTCGCGTTGCTGTGGCGGCGTGAAGGCCGCGTGAATCCATTCACCGCTGACGGGTGCGGGCGGCTCCAGCCCCACGTCGCGGTAGATCACCGTGTCGTCGGGGTGCGCGGCACGCCAGCGCTGCATGAAGCGCGAGGTGAGCCGGCGCGTATGCGAGCCGTACTTGCTTTCCAGCGAGCTGCCCTGGCGGGCGCTGGAGTCGATGTGCAAAACTGTTGCCATGGTTTCCCTTGAGTTGGTCAATGCAGCGAATGCTAGGCATCGCACTCAAGGGCGGCAAACGGGATTTACTCAGGTGGCAGATGAGTTTTTTTGCGCGGCGTTTGATTGGGAATCGCCAACGATCGGTGCCGCGACCGAAGCATGGAGTTCATCGAGCATTGCCGCGTTGCATAGCGAGCAAATAGCCCACCCCCAGGAATCTGTGCAGCTTGAATTTGCGAGTGAACGGGTTGTAGCCCAGTCCGCGCTGGTCGCGCAGCGAAAGGCCGGCTGCTTTCGCGTCGCTTTTGAGTTCGTCCGGTTGGATGAACTTGCGATAGTCGTGGGTTCCCGGCGGCAGTATGCGAAGCAGGCGCTCGGCGCCAACAATCGCCACGCGCCACGCAAGCGCTGTGCGATTGATCGTCGAGAACAACACCCACCCACCGGGTTTGACCGTGCGCGCGCAAGCATCGATGACGAGTGCGGGGTGCGGCACATGTTCCAGCATCTCCATGCAGGTAACAAAGTCAAAGGCGTCCGATTGCTGTTGTGCCCCAGGTAGAAGCAGCTCGACGCGGCCAACCGGCCTGTTCCCGCCACCTTGTTCCTGGCGGGCGCGAAGAACTACAACGGCCCGATCATCAACGCCCTGTACGCGCAGATGGCAGCGCATGCCCACCCCGGCCTGATGCTGCTGAAGGCCAAGTACGACACGACGCACGTGGGCTTCGACCTGCCGGCGTTCGAAGAGGCGCTGGCGCGCTTCTTCCCGTGAACGTCCGGCTCCGGTCCTTTGGCGAATCCGCTTACGCGATTTCCTTTTCTGCCACGGGCTGCTGCATGCCGATGGCCATGCGGTTCCAGGCGTTGATCTGCGCGATCGCCCAGGAGAGCTCGACGATTTCCTGGTCACTGAACTGGCTTTTCAGCGCGTCGAAGTCGGCGTCGCGGCTGCCGTGGTGGTCGACCAGCCTGGTCATGGTCTCGGCCCAGTTCAGCGCCGCGCGCTCGCGGTGACTGTACAGGCCGGTTTCGCGCCAGGTCGTCAGGCTGTTGATGCGCTGCCATGTCTCGCCATGCTTGCGCAGGTCGCGCACATGCATGTCCACGCAAAATGCGCAGCCGTTGAGCTGGGAGACGCGGGTCTTCACGAGCTCGATCAGGTTTGCACCCAGCGAAGAGTTGGCGATGGCCGCGCCGGCGCTGGCCAGGGCCTGGTAGGGCTTGGGAGCAATAGCGGTCCAGGGGAGTCGGGGTTCGTTCATGAATTTACCTTGGTTGAATTGGAAGTAGTGCTTGGGATGCACTACCTCAAGACGTTTGGGCAGGCTGGTTTGTGACACCAGCATCCCGACCCAGTGCCGCGGCAATGCGCAGCAGCTTGTCGGGATTGCGCTGCACATGGAGGCGCACGATGCGCTCGCCATCGGTTTCCAGGGCCTGCGCCGATTCCAGCGTGCCGTTGATGAAGCGCAGCAAGCCCCATTGGCCGTTGAGCACGACCACCTCGAAGCGCACCGCGTCGCGAAAGCGCAGACTCGTCGCAAGGTAGAGCTGGGCGATGCGTTGGCCGCCCTGCAGCGGCACGCCGAAGCTGGGCACCTTGCCGCCGCCATCGCCGATCAGCTGCGCGTCGTCGGCCAGCATGGTCTTGAGCGCTGCGAATTCACCACGAGTTGCCGCATCGGCGAAGCCGCGCAACAGGCGCAGTTGCGTCTCGCGCGGAACGACATAGCGGGGTCGCTTGTCCTGCAGCTGTGTCTTGGCGCGGTGCACGAGCTGCCTGCAGGCGCTCTCGGTCTTGCCCAGGGTCTCGGCGACTTCGCCATAGTCCGCGTCGAACACTTCCCGCAGCAGGAAGGCGGCGCGCGCCTCGGGGGTCAGGCGCTCCAGCAGCGCCAGGAAGGCAAACGACACGTCGCCGGCCCGCTCCAGCGTCTGTTCCGGCGTTGCCGGTGATTCGGAAAGCAGGGGTTCAGGCAGCCATGTGCCGATGTAGTGCTCGCGCTGGACCTTGGCGGTGCGCAGTCTGTCGATGGCCAGGCGGGTGGTGACAGAGACCAGCCAGGCCTCCGTGTTGTCCACGCGTTCTTGTTCAGCCTCGTGCCAGCGCAGCCACGCGTCCTGCACCACTTCCTCGGCCTCGGCCGAGGAGCCCAGCATGCGGTAGGCGATGCCCTG
>DATILI010000292.1:0-6400 GCA_035476635.1 Burkholderiaceae bacterium
GCCTTGGCCTCCAGCGTTTCGGCGAACAGCTTGCGGATCGTGTCCCAGAAGCCGATGTAGGTCGCTGGGCAGGAGCGCGGCGTCTTGCCGATCGGTGTCTGGTCGACTTCGAGCACGCGGTCGATGGCTTCAAAGCCTTCAATGCCGCTGCAACCCGACCAGGCGGGATAGGAGCCGCGTTCCTGTGCGTCGCGGCCGGCCTTGGTGGAGCGCTGGGCCACCGCGGCCTGCACATTGGCCAGCAGCACATCGCGCGCCAAGGTGGACTTGCCCGAGCCGCTGACGCCGGTGATCGCGACCAGGCGCCGCAAGGGAATGCCCACGCTAACGTCCTGCAGGTTGTGCAGGCGCGCTTGCCGCAGCCACAGCCACCCGCCTTGCGTGCCGTCTTCCGTTGGCGCGGCCTGGGCCACAACGCGCCTTGTGTGCAGCGGGTGCTTCATCGCGTGCAGCAGATAGCGGCCGGTCACCGAGTCCGGCGTATCGCTCAGGTCTTTTGCGCTGCCCTGCGCAACCACGCGGCCGCCACGCTTGCCCGCGCTCGGGCCGATGTCGATGATGTGGTCGGCATGCCGGATCGTTTCTTCATCGTGCTCCACCACGACCAGGGTATTGCCCTTGTCGCTCAGGGTCTGCAGCGCCTTGAGCAGGATGCGGTTGTCGCGCGCATGCAAGCCGATGGTGGGCTCGTCCAGCACGTAGCAGACACCTTGCAGGTTGGAGCCGAGCTGCGCCGCCAGGCGGATGCGCTGGGCCTCGCCGCCCGAGAGCGTGGGCGCTCCGCGGTCCAGGGTCAGGTAGCCCAGGCCAACTTCTTCGAGAAACTCCAGCCGGCCACGGATTTCGGGCACCAGGTCGCGCGCGATGTCGCTCTCTCGTGATGTCATGCGACCCTGCAGCGCCAGGGCTTCGACCCACAGGCGGATGTCGGCCACGCTCATGCTGGCGAGGTCGGTGATGCCAATGCCGGCGTGGCCTGCTGCCGCGTCCGCGCCGAACTGCACGGCGCGGGCTGTCGCGTTCAGGCGCGTGCCGGCGCAGCGCGGACAGGCCTCATCGGCTACGTCTTCCACTTCCGGTTCGGCAAAGGTCTGCTCACGGCCCTTGTTGTCGTCATCGCGTATCGAGTCGTCATACGCCTTGCGCTGCTCCTTGGTCAGCCGCACGCCCGTGCCCACGCACTCGGGGCACCAGCCGTGCTTGCTGTTGTAGGAGAACAGGCGCGGGTCGAGTTCGGCATACGAGGTGGCGCAGACCGGGCAGGCACGCTTGGTCGACAGGGCCAGCAGCTTCCCGATGCCGGCGGTCGGCGCGCCCGCCATCATGGCGGCGCGCAGGCCGGTGAGATCGCTCAGCACATGCACCACGCCCTTGCCGTGCTCCAGCGCCGTGGCCAGCGCCTGGCGCAACAGGGTTTCGTTCTCCGGCAGCACGTCGATGCTGGCCACCGGGAGCTCGATCGTGTGTTCCTTGAAGCGGTCAAGGCGCGGAAAACCGGTGGTTGGCAGGAAGTTGCCGTCCACCCGCAAATGCGTGTAGCCGCGCGGCCGCGCCCAATCCGCCAGCTCGGTATAGACGCCCTTGCGGTTGAGCACCAAAGGGCTGAGCAAGCCGATGTGCTGGCCGCGGAATTTCTTCATCAGCTGCTGCGCGATGCTGTCGGGTGTTTGCGGCTGCACGGCGGCGCCGTCGTGGATGCAATGCTGCGTGCCCAGCTTCACGTAGAGCAGGCGCAGGAAATGCCAGACCTCGGTGGTCGTGCCCACGGTGCTCTTGCGCCCGCCGCGCGACAGGCGCTGCTCGATCGCCACGGTCGGCGGAATGCCGTAGACCGCATCCACCTCGGGCCGGCCCGCGGGTTGCACGATGCTGCGCGCATAGGCGTTGAGCGACTCCAGGTAGCGGCGCTGCCCTTCGTGGAACAGGATGTCAAAGGCCAGCGTGGACTTGCCGGAGCCGCTGACACCGGTCACCACGTTGAACTTGCCGCGCGGAATGTCCACGCTCAGGTTCTTGAGGTTGTGCTCCTTGGCGTTGACGATCTGGATGGAATTGGACTTCTTTCCATCTCCCGCCGGGAGAGGGCCAGGGTGGGGGCTCTTCGCGAAGGCAGCGCCCTTTTCCTGCACGCGATGCGCGCCCAGGCCCAGCGTGCCCTCGTAGTCGCGCAGGGCCTTGCCGGTATGCGATGTGGCATGGGCGCGCACATCTTCCGGCGTGCCCTCGGCCACGACCAGGCCGCCGCCATCCCCGCCCTCGGGCCCCAGGTCGATCAGCCAGTCGCTGGCGCGGATCACGTCGAGGTTGTGCTCGATGATCACCATCGAATTGCCGGCGTCCAGCAACTTGCGCAAGGCGCGCATCAGCTTGGCGATGTCGTCGAAGTGCAGGCCGGTGGTCGGCTCGTCGAAGAGAAACAGCGTGCCCTTGCGCGCCGTGGCCTGCTTGCTCGCCGTCGCCGTCTTGGCCGCCCCGGCCAGAAAACCGGCCAGCTTCAAGCGCTGCGATTCGCCACCCGACAAGGTCGGCACCGGCTGGCCCAGCTTCACATATTCCAGCCCCACGTCGACGATGGGCTGCAGCGCGCGGATCACATCGCGGTCGTTGGCAAAGAGCGCGGCCGCCTCGTTCACGGTGAGGTCCAGCACGTCGGCCACATTCATCGCCCGCGGCTGCACGTCGCCGGCCTGCTGGCGCTCGATGGTGATCTCCAGGATTTCCGGACGGTAGCGTTTGCCGTCGCAATCCGGGCAACGCAGGTAGACGTCCGACAGGAACTGCATCTCCACATGCTCGAAACCCGAGCCGCCACAGGTGGCACAACGGCCGTCGCCACTGTTGAAGCTGAACTTGGCCGCGGTATAGCTGCGCTGCCTGGACACCGGCGCAACCGCGAAGATCTCGCGGATCGCGTCCCATGCGCCGACATAGCTGACCGGGTTGGAGCGCGCCGTCTTGCCGATCGGCGACTGGTCCACGAACACCACGTCGCTCAGATGGTCCGCGCCCAACATCCGGTCGTGCGCGCCCGGCGATTCGGTGGCACGGCCGAAGTGGCGCGTCAAGGCCGGCGCCAGCACGTCCTGGATCAGCGACGACTTGCCCGAACCGCTGACGCCGGTCACGCAGACCAGGCGCTGCAACGGAATCTCCACCGTCACGTCCTTGAGGTTGTGTTCGCGCGCACCTTCCAGGATCAGGCGCGGCGTGTTGTCGGTCACCATGCGCTTGAAGCCCATGCCGATCTGCTTGCGCCCGCCGAGGTAGGCGCCGGTCAGGGTGTCGGCATGGCGCAAATCCTCCGTGCTACCGTCGAACACGATCTGGCCGCCGCGTTCGCCGGGGCCGGGCCCCATGTCGATCATGCGGTCGGCCGCCAGCATCACGGCCGGGTCGTGCTCGACCACCACCAGCGTGTTGCCGGCGTCGCGCAGGCGCAGCATGGCCTCGGTGATGCGGTTCATGTCGCGCGGATGCAGGCCGATGCTGGGCTCGTCCAGCACGAACAAGGTATTGACCAGCGAGGTGCCCAGCGCCGTGGTGAGGTTAATGCGCTGCACCTCGCCGCCCGACAGCGTGCGGCTTTGCCGGTCCAGCGTGAGGTAGCCGATGCCTACATCGTTGAGATAGCGCAGGCGCGTGGTGATCTCCTCGTACAGGAGTTTCAACGCCTGCACCTCACCCTCGTTGGCCTGCACGGCATGCGTGTCCAGGGTGATGGCATCGAAGAACTGGCGCAGCCGGCTGATCGGCAGCAGCATCAGGTCGTGCAGGCACAAGCCGGGCAGTGCTTCGAGCTGCGCGCGGCTCCATTGCACGCTGCGCGGCAAAAAACGACGGGCCGGCTCCAGCACCGCGTCAGCGGCCTGCTGGCTGCCGATGCGCCAGAGCAGGCTTTCGGTTTTCAGGCGCGCGCCGCCGCACGTGTCGCACGGCGTGTAGCTGCGGTACTTGGACAGCAGCACGCGGATGTGCATCTTGTAGGCCTTGCTTTCCAGGTAGGTAAAGAAACGCTTGACGCCGTACCACTGCTTGCTCCACTGCCCTTCCCTGTAGGTCGGCGTGCCATCGATGACCCAGTGCCGCTGCTCCGGCGTGAGCTTGTTCCACGGCGTGTCGCGCGGGATGCCCGCCGTCTCGGCATGGCGCATCAGGTCGTCCTGGCACTCCGACCAGGCCGGAGTCTGCATCGGCTTGATCGCGCCTGCGCGCAAGGTGAGCTTGTCGTTCGGAATCACCAGGCCGTAGTCGACGCCGATCACGCGGCCAAAGCCGCGGCAGGCTTCGCAGGCGCCGACCGCGGAATTGAACGAGAACATCGACGGAATCGGGTCGACATAGCGCAAGTCGCTTTCCGGGCAATGCAATCCGGTCGAAAAGCGCCAGATCTCGGGGTTCTCTTCGTCACGCAAGCGATAGACGTTCAGCCGCCCGCTGCCGCGCTTGAGCGCCAATTCGATCGCCTCGACCACGCGCGCCCTTTCGGTCGTGCCCAGGCGGAAACGGTCGGCCACGACGTCAAGCATCTTGCGAGGCCCGGTCGGCGTCGCGACCTCGCGCTCCGCCTGCACCCGCGTGAAGCCGCTCGCCGAAAGCCACTGCGCCAGTTCCTCGGCGCTGGTGTTGGCCGGCAGCTCGACCGGAAACGTCAGCACCAGCCGCGGATCACCAGCAGCCGCCGCGCGCTCGGCCAGCTGCGCATAGATCGTGTCCGGCGAATCGTGCCGCACAGGCAGCGCGGTCTGCCGGTCGAACAACTGCCCCGCGCGCGCAAACAGCAACTTCAGGTGGTCGTTCAGTTCGGTCATCGTGCCCACCGTGGAGCGCGAGCTGCGCACCGGGTTGGTCTGGTCGATGGCGATGGCGGGAGGCACACCCTCGACCTTGTCCACCGCGGGCTTGTCCATGCGGTCCAGGAACTGGCGCGCATAGGCGGAAAAAGTCTCCACATAGCGCCGCTGGCCCTCCGCATAGAGCGTGTCGAACACCAGGCTCGATTTGCCCGAACCACTGGGGCCGGTGACCACCGTCAGCTCGCCGGTGCGGATATCGAGATCGAGATTCTTGAGGTTGTGCTGGCGCGCGCCGCGGATGCGGATATGACCCTGGGACATGTCTTGTTGTCTTTCCTGCTAAGGCCAAACATTCTAGGCAGTACGGCCAGCAGAACACGGCGTGTGGTTATCACCGTTTTTCGCGAGGGGATTGCGGGTTTTCACCAGCCTGTCAGCGTCTGCGTGTAGCTGCCGCATGCCTACACTCTGAACAAACAAGCGGAGACACGACATGAACGCATTTCAGACCTTGTGGGGCGCCTGCCTGCTGGCCTTGCTGGCCGCCACGGCGCAGGCGCAGATTGTGGTCGGCCAGACCGCCGGGTTCACCGGCCCCGTGGGCGCCGGTGTCAAGGAGACCACCGACGGGGCCAAGCTCTATATCGAATCCATCAATCGCAAGGGCGGCGTCAACGGCCAGAAGATCGAATTGATCTCGATGGATGACAAGTTCGAGCCCAAGCTGGCCGCCGAGAACGCGCGCGTTCTGATTGAAGAGAAGAATGTGGTGGCGCTGTTCCTGAACCGCGGCACGCCGCATACCGAGGCCATCATTCCGTTGCTGGACAAGCATGGCGTGCCTCTGGTCGGGCCGTCCACCGGCGCCATGGTGCTGCACCAGCCCGTCAAGAAGCATGTGTTCAATGTACGTGCGACCTACCAGCGCGAAGCGGAAAAAGCCATCACGCACCTGGCCTCCATCGGCATCACGCGCATCGCCGTGGTCCATGTGGACGACAGCTTCGGAACGGACGGCCTGGCCGGCGCGCAAAAAGGCCTGGCCGCTGCCAAGCTGACGCCGGTGGTGCTGGAAAAGTACAACCGGGCCAAGCCCGACTTCGGCCCGATCGCGCCCAAGATCCTGCAAGCCGATACCCAGGCCGTCATGATGATCGCCTCGGGCGCCGCCGTGGTCGACGGCATCAAGGCCTTCCGCGCGGCAGGCTCGAACGCGCAAGTGGTCACGCTGTCCAACAATGCCTCGGGCGGCTTCATCAAGAGCCTGGGCGAGCATGCGCGCGGCGTCGTCGTCACGCAGGTATTTCCGTCAGAGCGCTCGGTCGCGTTTCTCATGGTCAAGGAAGCGCAGGACCTGGCGCGCGCCCAGGGGCAGAGCGAGGTCAGCCCCGCCATGCTCGAAGGCTTTGCCGCGGCCAAGGTACTGGTGGAAGCGCTGCGCCGAGCGGGTCCGAAGATCGACCGGGACCGGGTTCAGGCCGCGCTGGAGGGAATTCGCAAGTTTGACCTGGGTGGCTTTGAAGTCAGCTACGGGCCGGATGACCATACCGGGCTGGACTTTGCCGATTTGTCGATCATCAGTATCGACGGGCGCTTTCGGCGCTAGG
>DATILI010000293.1:0-3752 GCA_035476635.1 Burkholderiaceae bacterium
TTGCGGGTGCTGCGTGACGAAGGGGCGCGAAGCCAGGTAGAACGAGTTGTTGCTCGTCAGCTCGCGCCCGGTGGCCAGCACGCGCGGCTTGATGGCGAGCTCGGCCGCCGCGTAGAACGGGTCCCAGATCACCCAGGCGTCCACGCTCTTGCGCTCGAACGCGGCACGGGCGTCCGCCGGCGCAAGGTAGATCGGCTGGATGTCGCTCCACGGCAAGCCGGCCTTTTCCACAGCCCGCACCAGCAGGTAGTGCGCGCTCGAACCCTTTTGCAAGGCGATCTTCTTGCCCTTGAGGTCGGCCAGTTTGCGGATCGGCGAGTCGTTCAGAACCAGCACGGCCGAGCTGTCGGGCTTGGGCGGCTCGGCGCCGACGTAGAGCAGGTCCTTGCCCGCGGACTGGGCGAACACCGGCGGCGAATCGCCTGTCAAGCCGAATTCCAGGCTGCCGACGGACAGCGCCTCCAGCAGTTGCGGCCCGGCCGGGAATTCCAGCCAGCTGAGCTTGGTGTTCGGAAAGCGTTTCTCCAGCACGCCCTGCTGCTTCAGGATTACCAGGTTCACCGCCGCCTTCTGGTAGCCGATGCGCAACTGCGCGGGGGCCTTGTCGGCAGGGCGCGCAGCGGCTGGCTGGGCACGGCCAGCGCCCACGCCCCAAAGCGCGGCGGTGGTGCCCAGGATCTGCAGGAAGCGACGACGCAGGTTGAGGTTGGCTTGATTGCGCATGTTGCGGCTCCTTACTGCGCCGCTTTCCACGAGGCTTCGCGCACGGCGACGGCCTTGGGAATCAGCTTGAGGTCAAAGAATGTGTCAGCGATCTTTTGCTGTTCGGCGATCACCGCGTCACTCAATGGCTGCACGTTGAACTCGTAGCGACGCAGGCTGAGTTCGGTCACATCCACCGCCAGACCCTGCAGCGGTGCGATCAACTCGGCGGCCTGGCGCAGGTTGGCCTTGACCCACTTGCCCTTCTCCACCGAGTCTTCGAACACAGCGCGGATCACCTGCGGGTTCTTCTCGACGAAGCCGCGCTCGCCGAGATAGAACTGGTAGTTGTTGGCCACGCCGCCCGCGCCGTCGGCCAGCACGCGGGCGCCGATCTGTTTCTCGGCGGCGGCGGTAAACGGGTCCCAGATGACCCAGGCGTCGACGTTCTTGCTCTCGAATGCGGCGCGCGCATCGGCCGGCGCCAGATAGACCGGCTGGACGTCGCTGAGCTTCAGGCCGTTCTTCTCCAGCAGGCGCACCAGCAGATAGTGCACGTTGCTGCCCTTGTTGAGCGCGATCTTCCTGCCCTTGAGCTCGGCCACCGACTTGATGGCCGAGTCCTTCGGCACCACCAGCGCCTCGGCCTTGGGCGCGGCCGGATCGTGGCCGATGTAGTAGAAGCGCGCGCCGGCCGCCTGCGCAAAGATGGGCGGTGCTTCGCCGACAAAGCCGAAGTCCACCGCGCCCACGTTCAGGCCTTCCAGCAGTTGCGGGCCAGCCGGAAACTCCACCCACTTCACGCCAAAGCCCAGGGGCTCCAGTTTCTTCTCCAGGCTGCCCTGGGCCTTTTGCAGCACCATCAGGCTGGCGCTTTTTTGAAAGCCAATGCGAAGTTCGCTCTTGCCTTGGCCCTGTGCCCTGGCAACCGGCAGCAGCAGGAAGCTGGTGATGAGCAGGGCCGCGGCCAGCACGACCAGACCGATGGCCAGGTTGCGCAGCGCGCTCAGCCAGCTGGCGGAGGGAACAGCGCTTTCCACGCTGTCGGTGGTGATCTGGGTCATTTGAAAAATCCTTTCGGCTCGTGCAGACGCAGGTCTTCCCTGCCGCCTGCACAGGCGGTACGTCAAATACTTGGGGGAGAAAGAGGGGCAACTCAGCAGGGAGCTGCCCGGCGATGCGCGTCAGACGCTACATCGCACCCTGGAGAACGCGACGGGCTCGAACCCTGCGGTTGCACTGGATCTGGCGTGGTCGCGCAGTGCAATGTTGGCGAGCGTGGCAACACCGTCGTCCAGGCGCAACCCGAGCTCGTCGTGCACGTGGTAGGCCCCCTCGGGCGTCAGCGTCACTTGCGCATCGGTGGCGTAGATGCCCGGCAGGATGTGGTGCGCCGCCAGCGACTGCAGCACCGGGCGCAGCGCATAGTCCAGCGCCAGCATGTGGTGCGGGCTGCCGCCGGTGGCCATCGGCAGCACCGTCTTGCCCTTGAGCGCCGACTGTGGCAGCAGGTCCAGGAACACCTTGAGCACGCCGCTGTAGGCGGCCTTGTAGACGGGCGTGGCGACGACGACGGCGCGCGCCCTGGCGACCTGGTCCACCGCCTTGGAGACACTGCGGTGCGCGGCATCGGCCAGCAACAGCGCCTGTGGCGAGAGGTCGCGAATCAACAGCCGCTCCACCAGCACGCCGCGCCGGCCCAGGCGCTGGCTCACGGCATCCAGCAATGCCGCGGAGCGCGACTGCTCCGACGGACTTCCCGCAATCAACAACACCGGCATTTATTGTTCTCCCTGATTGACCTGTACTCGTATTCGCTGTGTGACGTGCGCCGCGTTATTTCTTCGCGTAGATCTGGTCGAACACGCCGCCGTCGCTGAAATGTGTTTTCTGCGCCTTGGCCCAGCCGCCGAACTGCTCGTCGATGGTGAACAGGTTGACCTTGCCGAACTGCTTGCCGTACTTGGCCGCCGCCTTCGTGTCGCGCGGGCGGTAGTAGTGCTTGCCGGCAATGTCCTGGCCCTCGGGGCTGTACAGGTACTGCAGGTAGGCTTCGGCCACCTTGCGCGTGCCGCGCTTGTCGACCACCTTGTCGACCAGGCTCACCGGCGGCTCCGCCAGGATGGAAAGCGAGGGCGTGACGATCTCGAACTTGTCCTTGCCGAACTCGGCCAGCGACAGGTAGGCCTCGTTCTCCCAGGCAATCAGCACGTCGCCAATGCCGCGCTCGGTGAAGCTGGTGGTGGAGCCACGCGCGCCGGAGTCGAGCACCACCACGTTGTTGTACACGGCCTTGACGAAGTCCTTGGCCCGCGCGTCATCGGCGTTGTTCTTCTTCACCGCGTAGCCCCAGGCCGCCAGGTAATTCCAGCGCGCGCCGCCCGATGTCTTGGGGTTGGGCGTGACCACGCCGATGCCCGGGCGCGCCAGGTCGATCCAGTCGGTGATCTTCTTGGGGTTGCCCTTGCGCACCAGGAACACGATGGTCGAGGTGTACGGCGATGCGTTTTGCGGCAGGCGCTTTTGCCAGTCGGGCGGGATCAGCTTGCCGAATTCGTTGAGCGCGTCGACGTCATAGGCCAGCGCCAGGGTGACGACATCGGCTTCCAGGCCGTCGATGACCGAGCGCGCCTGCTTGCCCGAGCCGCCGTGCGACTGCTTGACGCTCACGTCCTGCCCGGTCCTGGCCTTCCAGTCCTTGGCGAAGGCAGCGTTGAAATCCTTGTACAGCTCGCGGGTCGGGTCGTACGAAACGTTCAACAGGCTCACCGGCTGCTGCGCCTGGGCGGCGAAACCGAACCCTGCCAGCAGGGCCGCCGCTGAAAGCTTGATAATGTTGCGACGTTGCGTCATGGTCTTCTTCCTGTCCAAATTACGATGAAATGGATTTTGGAAGAGACGTTTAAAAACTGGAACAACTTAGATTTCAGTTCTTTATACCCAAATCATCTGAAAACATTGAAAGAGGCCCCGCTATGGCACGCATGGTTAACTGCATCAAGCTCGGCAAGGAAGCCGAAGGGCTCGATTTCCCCCCCTACCCCGGCGAC
>DATILI010000294.1:0-21496 GCA_035476635.1 Burkholderiaceae bacterium
GCATTGCGCGCATGGAAGTCGGCCAGACGCGTGAGCTGGTTTTGCTTTTCTTCCTCGGTGGAGCGCGCCAGTTCCAGCTTGTCCTGCACCTGGTCGCCATGCGGATTGCGGAAGGTGTTGACGCCGATGATGGGCAGCTCACCGGTGTGCTTGAGCATCTCGTAGTGCATGCTCTCGTCCTGGATACGGCCGCGCTGGTAGCCGGTTTCCATCGCGCCGAGCACGCCGCCGCGCTCGGCGATGCGCTCGAATTCGGCCAGCACCGCCTCCTCCAGCAGTTCGGTCAATTCCTCGATGATGAAAGCGCCCTGGCTCGGGTTCTCGTTCTTGGCCAGGCCCCACTCGCGGTTGATGATGAGCTGGATGGCCATCGCGCGGCGCACGGAGTCTTCGGTGGGCGTGGTGATGGCTTCGTCGAAGGCGTTGGTGTGCAGGCTGTTGCAGTTGTCGTAGATGGCGATCAGCGCCTGCAAGGTGGTGCGGATGTCGTTGAACTGGATTTCCTGCGCGTGCAGGCTGCGGCCGGAGGTCTGGATGTGGTATTTCAGCTTCTGGCTGCGCTCGTTGGCGCCGTACTTTTCCTTCATCGCCACCGCCCAGATGCGGCGCGCCACACGGCCCATCACCGTGTACTCGGGGTCCATGCCGTTGCTGAAGAAGAAGCTCAGGTTCGGCGCGAAATCGTCGATGTGCATGCCGCGCGCAAGATACGCTTCGACAAAGGTGAAGCCATTGGACAAGGTGAAGGCCAGCTGGCTGATCGGGTTCGCGCCCGCTTCTGCGATGTGGTAGCCGCTGATGGAAACCGAGTAGAAGTTGCGCACGTTGTGGTGCACGAAGTACTCAGCGATGTCGCCCATCACCTTCAGGCTGAACTCAGTCGAGAAGATGCAGGTGTTCTGGCCCTGGTCCTCCTTCAGGATGTCGGCCTGCACTGTGCCGCGCACATTGGCCAGCACCCATTCGCGGATCTTCTGGCTTTCGGTGTCGGTGGGTTCGCGGCCGTTGTCGGCCTTGAATTTCTCCAGGTTCTGGTCGATGGCGGTGTTCATGAACATCGCCAGGATGCTGGGCGCCGGGCCGTTGATGGTCATCGAGACCGAGGTCGACGGATTGCACAGGTCGAAGCCGCCGTACAACACTTTCATGTCGTCCAGGGTGGCGATGCTGACGCCCGAGTTGCCAACCTTGCCGTAGATGTCGGGCCGCAGGTCCGGGTCATTGCCATACAGCGTGACCGAATCGAAGGCGGTGGACAGGCGCTTGGCCGGCAGGCCCTCGCTCAATAGCTTGAAGCGCCTGTTGGTGCGAAACGGGTCGCCCTCGCCGGCGAACATGCGGGTCGGGTCTTCGCCCTCGCGCTTGAAGGCGAAGGTTCCAGCCGTATAGGGATAACTGCCGGGCACGTTGTCCAACATCAGCCACTTCAGGATTTCGCCATGGTCTTCGTATTGCGGCAAGGCCACCTTGCGGATCGTCGTGCCGGAGAGGGACTTGGTGGTGAGTGCGGTGCGGATTTCCTTGTCGCGGATCTTCACGACGTATTCGTCGCCGGCGTAGGCCTGCTGCATCTCGGGCCATTGCGTGAGCAGCTTCTTTGCGCTCGGGTCCTGCGTCTGCTCGCGCTGCACGGCCAGGTCGGTGGCGGCTTCTGCCGCACGCGCCTTGTCGGGCTTGCCGATGGCGAGCATGGCGGCGGCGGCGCGCAGCTGCTGGATTTCGCGCGCGAGCTTGGATTGCTCGCGCGCACGCTTCTTGTAGCTGCGCACCGTGTCGCTGATCTCGGCGAGATAGCGCGTGCGGGCCGCCGGTACCACGGGGGTCTGGTTGGTGCTGTAGCGCACGTTCACCAGCGGCAGGCTGCCGTCTTTGAGCGCCAGGCCCAAGGCCGAGAGGCGCGGCTTCAGCGCCTGGTACAGGGCCGTCACGCCATCGTCATTGAAGCGCGCGGCCATGGTGCCGAAGACGGGCATCTGGTCGGCCGGCGTGGTCCAGGCTTCCTTGTTGCGCTGCACCTGCTTGGACACATCGCGCAGCGCGTCGGCGGCACCCTTGCGGTCGAACTTGTTGATCGCGACGAACTCGGCGAAATCGAGCATGTCGATCTTCTCGAGCTGGCTGGCGGCGCCGAACTCGGGCGTCATCACATACATGGGCACGTCGACATGCGGCACGATGGCGGCGTCGCCCTGGCCGATGCCGGAGGTCTCGACCACGATCAGGTCAAAGCCCGCGCACTTGGCGGCTGCCACCACATCGGGCAGGGCCTGGCTGATCTCGGAGCCGAAGTCGCGCGTGGCCAGGCTGCGCATGAAGACGCGCTGATTGCCACTCCCTCCCCCACCGGGGGAGGGTTGGGGTGGGGGCGCGCCTTTGGCATCTGCGCCGCCCTGCCCCCCTCCCAACCTCCCCCCAGCGGGGGGAGGAGTAGAAGAAGCCCACGGCGAGATGGCGTTCATGCGGATGCGGTCGCCCAGCAACGCGCCACCGCTCTTGCGGCGCGACGGGTCGATGGAGATCACGGCGATGCGCAGCGCGTCGTCCTGGTCCAACCGCAGGCGGCGGATCAGCTCGTCGGTGAGCGATGACTTGCCTGCGCCGCCGGTGCCGGTGATGCCGAGCACGGGAATCTTCTTCGTGGCGGCCTCGGCGCGCATGGCCTTGACCAGCGCTTCATCGGCCCTCGCGTTTTCCAAAGCGGTGATCAGCTGCGCCAGTGCGCGCCAGTTCATCTCGCCATGGCCCTGGATGGCGGTGATGTCCGTCGGTGCGAACGAGGTCAAGTCCTTGTCGCAGCGCATCACCATCTCGCCGATCATGCCGGCCAGGCCCATGCGCTGGCCGTCTTCGGGGCTATAGATGCGCGTCACGCCATAGGCCTGCAGCTCGCGGATCTCCGGCGGCACGATGACGCCGCCGCCACCGCCGAAGACCTGGATGTGCTCGCCACCGCGGCTCTTCAGCAGGTCGACCATGTACTTGAAATACTCGACGTGGCCGCCCTGGTAGGAGCTGATGGCGATGCCTTGCGCGTCTTCCTGCAGGGCGGCAGTCACCACCTCATCGACGCTGCGGTTGTGGCCCAGGTGGACCACTTCGGCGCCCATGCCCTGCAGGATGCGGCGCATGATGTTGATGGCGGCATCGTGCCCATCGAACAGCGATGCGGCCGTGACGAAGCGAACCTTGTGCGTGGGGCGGTACTCGGCGAGCGCCTTGAATTCGGCGGACAAATCAGTCATGGCGGCGGTCTTTCGCAAAGGCGGTTACTTGATTTTCAGCCCGATGACGGCGGGGTCGCTGGGCGGATAGCGCAGCTTGAGCCCCTTCAGCGTATCGCGCACCACGGTGGCGACCATCAGGTTGCGGTGGGTCTTGGAATTGGCGGGCACGATGGTCCAGGGCGCCCAGGCCGTGCTGGTGGCGCCCAGCAGTGCCTCATAGGCCTTTTGGTACTGCGGCCACTGCTTGCGCACCTCGACATCGCCCAGGCTGAATTTCCAGTGCTTGGTGACATCGTCCACGCGCTCCTGCAGGCGGATGCGCTGCTCTTCAAAGCTGATGTGCAACATGAACTTGAGGATGACGGTGCCGTTTTCCGTGAGCATGCGCTCGAAGTCGTTGATCTGCTGGAAGCGCTCGCGCACCTGCTCGGGCTTGATCCAGCCGTTGACCGCCGGCACCAGCACGTCTTCGTAGTGGCTGCGGTTGAAGATCATGAATTCGCCGGCGCCCGGCATCTTCTGATGGATGCGCCACAGGTAGTCGTGCGCGCGCTCCTCCTCGGTCGGCGCCTTCCAGCCCACGGTATGCACGCCCAGCGGGCTGACCCGGCCGAACACGCCGCGCACGGTGCCGTCCTTGCCGGAGGTGTCGGTGCCCTGCAGCAGCACCAGCAGCTTGTGGCGCTTGTCGCTGAAAAAGCGCTCCTGCAGGGCGTCGATCTCGACCGCCAGCGTTTCGACGGCGGCCTTGTCGCGCTCCTTGTCCCCCGTGGAGAACGGCTTGGCCGCCGGGTCGAACTTCGTGAGCGCGCACGGCGCACCGGCCTTGGTGCTACGTGGCTGCCATGGCGCCAATGCGGGCGCACGCTCGACCGGGGCCTTGGGCATGCTTTGTCTCAGGGTATAGGGTGGACGTAGTTGACGTTTACGTAAACGTCAATACTACAGGATTTCGGGCTTTTGGCCAAAAAAAAGGCGCTTGCGCGCCCCGCCTCAAACGAGAACCGGTTCAGCCGCCGTACAGATACCTCGGCAGCCACAGCGTCAGGCCTGGCCAGATGTACATGAACACCATGCACAGGATCACGATCAGCATGTAGGGCATCATGCCCGCGAAGATCTGGTTGATCGTCACGTGTGGGGGACAGACGCCCTTCAAGTAGAAGGCCGACATCGCCACGGGTGGCGACAGGAAAGCCGCCTGCAGGTTCACGAACACCAGCACGCCCCACAGCATCGGGTCGATCTGGAAGTGCGTGAGCAAGGGCAGGAAGATGGGCACGAAGATCACGATGATCTCGGTCCACTCCAGCGGCCAGCCCAGGATGAAGATGATGGCCTGCGAAAGCAGCAGGAACTGCACCGGCGAGAGATTCATGCCCAGCACCCACTCCTCGACGACGCGCTGGCCGCCCAGCAGGGCGAACACGGCCGAGAAGATAGCCGAGCCGACGAACAGCCAGCACACCATGGAAGTTGTCTTGGCCGTGAGAAACACCGCCTCCTTGATGCGCTGCCAGTTCAGCGTGCCGGCTTGCCAGGCCATGAGGAAGGCGCCCGCGGCGCCGACGGCCGCCGATTCTGTCGCCGTGGTGATGCCAAACAGGATCACGCCCAGAACCATGAAGGTCAGCGTGGCCAGCGGCATCACCGAAGACACGAGCATGTTGAGAATCTCGAACTGCTCGGCGTCAAAACGCCAGTAGTAGTACGCCAGCAGGCCCAGCATGAGGGCACAGGCGATCCCGAAGCCGGTGTAGAACGCATTGGGAACTGGCGGCGGCCCCTGCTCGGCGACCGGCTCGCCCAACGCCCGCATGGGTTGGTCGGCCTTCTCGGCGCCTGGCGGCTCGGCCCCGGGGGGCTCCTGCGCGGCGCCTGAACCTGGCGGTTCCTGCACGCCACCCGCACCGGGGGGCTCCTGTACACCACCGCTGTCACCCGGTGGCTCCTGCACACCGCCGGAGATGCCCTTGCTTCCCGCTTCCGGTGCAGCCTGCATGGCTACCGGTTCGGACTGGTTGCCTTTTTGCGAGTGGATCGTGACGTACCACCAGACCGTGCCCAGGAGCACCACCGCCAGCATCACCGGCACCAATGCACGCACCAGGCTGCGCAGCAGCAGGCCCCAGGTGATGGTCGTCACTTCACCCACCCCGGCTGGCACGGTCTTCAGCGCACGGTTCGGCGACACGACGGCCACCGCCAGTGCCGGCAGCATGCGGCGCGAGTAGTTGGAAGAAATGTGTTCCAGCCACGCGGGCACCGGCACCTTCTGCTGCTCCGGCGGCAGCTTGGGCGCGATCTTCGGATTGATCAACGCCCAGCCGATGACATACACGAGGTACAGCAGCGCCAGGAAGAAGCCCGGGAACATCGCGGCCGCATAGAGCTTGACCACCGATTGCCCGGCCACCGCCGCGTACACGATGATCATGACCGACGGCGGGATCAGGATGCCAAGCGTTCCACCCGCAGTGATGACACCAGCGGCCAGGCGCGTGTCGTAGCCGGCGTTGAGCATAGGCCGCATCGCGATCACGCCCATCAGCACCACCACCGCGCCGACCAGGCCGCTGGCGATGCCCCAGAAGGTGCAGATGATCAGCGTGGTGACGGCCAGCGAGGCCGGCAGCTTGCGAAACGCGAACTGCACACTGCGGAACATCTTGTCCACAAGCGCGCCGCGCTCCATCACATAGCCCATCAAGACGAACAGCGGAATCGACAGCAGCGTGTCGTTGGTCATGGCGCCGAAAGCGCGCTGCACCATCAGGTCGAACACCTTGTTGTCCCAGAAATGAACCGCCGGATCGTAGAAGGCGACAAAGCCGAACATGATACCCAGCCCCATCAGCGTGAACGCGGTGGGAAAACCCATCATGATCACAACCACGATGAGGCCCAGCATGGTGAGGCCCAATGCTGCATCGGTCATTGCTGGACTCCCTTGTCGCTGCGCTGGCGCGCCGCGTCGTCGATGCTCCTGCTGCGTTCGATCGCCTCGCGGCGTGCGTCTTCATCGACAAAGGTACTGCTCGCCAACTGCTGCTCGACCACGTCGATTTCCTCGGCATCCTTGAGCCGCGGTGTCCAGCGGCCAGTCCTCAGGCAGACCACGCAACGCACGACCTCGGCGAATCCCTGCATCAGCACCACGGCGCCCGCGATCGGTATGACGTACTTGAACGGATACACCGGCAGCGGGTCGGCGTTGAAAGTCTGCTCGCGAATGGCCAGCGACTCGCCCGCATAGGTCCAGCCGGCCCAGGTCAGGGCGACGATGCCGGGCGTGAAGAACACGACGTACAGCAGCAGGTCCAGCGCAGCCTGCGTGCGCGGCTTCATGCTGCCGTAGAAGAAATCGCCGCGCACATGTCCATCGTGTGCCAGCGTGTAGGCGCCGCCCATCATGAAGAGCGTGCCGTACAGCATATTGCTCGCATCGAAGATCCAGGCGGTCGGTGCGTTGAGGACGTAACGCTTGAATACCTCAGCGCAAACCAGCAGCATCAGCGCCACGATGAGCCAGGCGAAGGCCTTGCCCACCCAGGTGCTGAATTGGTCCACCGCGTGCAGGAATCGTTGGGTGTTCATGAAATGCGTTGCGGAGTCCGGAAAAAAATAGACCAGCCATCCGCCGCGGCGGGGATGGCTGGCCCGCAGGTTCAGCGCGACGGCATCAGGCCTTCTTCTTGCTGAAGTAGTGGTTGTAGGCCATCCTGAAATCGACCATGTAGTCGTTTTGCCATTGACCGGCGCTTTGTGCAAATGCTTTTTGCGAATCGATCACCTTCTTGAACAGCGCGTTCTCCGCGCTCTTGGTGGCGATGATCTTGTCCCAGGCGGCCAGCTGCGCGCGCAGGATCGCGTCAGGTGTCTTGTAGAACTTGACACCAGCCTTCTTCAGTTCATCGTAGTCCTTGGTATTGCGGTCGATCGCCTTCCAGCTCATATCGGCACTCGCGGCCTGCACCGCGTAGTCGATGATCGCCTTGAGTTCTGCCGGCAGTGCATTGAACTTCGGCTTGTTGAACAGCACCTCGAATTGCTCGCCGCTTTGGTGGAAGCTTTGCAGCATGCAGTTCTTCGCCACGTCGGGAAAACCCAAGGCGCGGTCGCTCGAAGCGTTGTTGAATTCGGCCGCGTCGATCAGTCCGCGGTCCAGCGCAGGCACAATCTCGCCGCCCGGCAGCGGATTCACCGCCATGCCAAGCGCCGTGAAGATGTCCACCGACAGGCCCACCGTGCGGAACTTCAGCCCCTTCATGTCCTCGACCTTGGCCACCGGTTTCTTGAACCAGCCCAGCGGCTGCGTGGGCATCGGACCGTACAGGTAGGACACCACGTCCATGTTGATCGCCTTGTAGATTTCCTCCAGCAGCGCCTTGCCGCCGCCATAGTTGTGCCAGGACAGCACCATGTTCGGGTCCATGCCGAAGGCCGGGCCGGATCCCCACAGGGCGAGCGCGTTGTTCTTGCCGTAGTGGTAGGCCACCACGCCATGGCCGCCATCCAGCGTGCCCTTGTTCACCGCTTCCAGCAACTGGAACGCCGGTACGACGGCCCCGGAAGGCAGTACCTCGATCTTCAGGCGGCCGCCCGCCATGTCGTTGACCTTCTTGGCAAAGTCGTTGGCGTACTCGTGGAAGATGTCCTTGGCGGGCCAGGTGCTCTGGAACCGAAAGGCCGCGGTCTGGGCCATCGAGACCATCGGCGCCGACATGGCACCGGCAGCAACCGCCGCGCCTTTGAGCAGGCTGCGGCGACGAGGGGTGTTGGGATCACTCATGACTTGTCTCCTTTGGTGGCGGATTCATTGTTAGCAAGCTATCTTTTGCCATTCCGCCGGTGCGGCACAGAGGGTTTTCACCAAGCACGCCCGGAGGGCGCAAGACGCGAAAAACAGTTTTCCATTTCAGGACCGGCGCCGTCATCGGCTGCGCGACGCCGGGCGCGCGCTACACCCCGGGCCTGCACATGACGCGGCGCGAGCTGCAACGCGCCATCCAAGCTCAGCGCAAAAGTCGCCTGGCCAGCCACATCCCGACTAGCATGGCGGCCACGAACGAGAGCGCGTCGATGCCGCCGCTCAGCAGCGACGCGAACGCCGGACCCGGGCAATAGCCTGCCAGGCCCCAGCCGATGCCGAACAGCGCCGCACCGGCAAGCAGGCGCGCATCGATGTCGCGGCGCGTGGCCGGTTCGAAGCGCTCGGCCAGCCAGGGCTTGCGGCCCGGCCGGGGCGTGACCGCGAACGCCAGCAGCGTCACGCAAAGCGCGCCGCCCATCACAAACGCCAGGCTCGGGTCCCAGGCACCGAAGCGCTGCGCATCCGCCAGGCCACCCACATTGAGAAAGCCGATCACCTTGGCAGGTTGCGTCATGCCCGACAACACCAGCCCCACGGCGAACAGCGCGCCCGCAATCAGCGCAACCAGCAGCTTTCGAATCATCCTGCTCTCCCCTTTTTTATCCGCGTGCGTAGGCGGTGACGAACACCGTTGCCGCACCGGTCGCCATGAAGACCACCGTGGCCACCAGTGAGCGCAGCGAGCGGCGCCCCAACCCGCACACGCCATGGCCGCTGGTGCAGCCCGAACCCAGCACCGTGCCGAACCCCACCAGCAGGCCGGCGCCAAGCAGCAAGGCCAGCGGGCGCTGCGGCGTCACAGGGGTTCGCAGCCAGGCCGCCGCCAGCGCCCCAGCCAGCATCAGCCCCGCGAGGAAGGCCCAGCGCCAGGCGGCGTCGCCACGCGTGGGCACCAGGACGCCAGCCGCGATGCTGCTGATGCCCGCAATTCGGCCCAGCGAGGCCAGCAGCAGCCAGCTAGCCAGGCCAATCAGCACACCGCCGACCAAGGATTGCAGGAAAGGATGCATGTTGAGGGTTGATTGATGAAAGTCGAGCATGTTAATATACCCCCCGGAGTATATATCAAACCTCTCACCGTCACCCAGGGAACCACGATGTCGCGACTTGCCACCCCCGAAAAGAAGAAATCGCTGTGCGCGCGACTGGCACGTGTGGAAGGCCAGCTTCGCGGCGTGCAGCGCCTGATCGACGGCGACGCCGACTGCGAGAAGATCGCCCAGCAGTTGGCCGCGGCGCGCAAGGCGCTGGACAAGTCCTTCTTCACCATGGTCGCCTGCATGATTGAGCAGGGCGATCTGCCGGCCGACCATGTGGCGGACATGCTCGCCAAGTTCGCCTGACCCCGCGGAGATCATTGGCATGAAGCCCCTTCAATTGTTCGACCCCACTTCCAGCACCTATACCTATGTGCTGTTCGACGAAGCCACGCGCGAAGCCCTGATCATTGATCCGGTGGACGAGCAGGTCGAGCGCGACCTCGCGCTGCTGCGCGAGCACGGCCTGAAACTGCAGTGGACGCTGGAGACCCACGCCCACGCCGACCACATCACCAGCGCCGGCCAGCTCGCCGAGCATGCCGGCGCCAGGACCGCGGCGCCTTCGGGCTGTGGCATCACCACCGCGGCAGTGCAGCTGGCGCACGGTGATGTCCTGCGCTTTGGCAACGAGCAGATCAAGGCCTTGCACACGCCCGGCCATACGGCTGGCAGCATGAGCTATCTCTGGCGCGACCAGGTGTTCACCGGCGACACCCTGCTGATCGACGGCTGTGGCCGCACCGACTTCCAGTCTGGAAGCGCCGAAGCCCTGTACCGCAGCCTGACCGAGGTGCTGTTCAAGCTGCCAGACACCACCACCGTGTGGCCGGGCCACGACTACCAGGGCCGCACGCACACCACCATCGGCGCACAGAAAGCCGGCAACGCGCGAGTGGCCGGCAGGACGCTGGCAGAATTCGTGGCCATCATGAACGACCTGCAACTACCCAAACCCAAGCGCATCGACGAAGCGGTGCCCGCCAACCTCAGCTCAGGCCTGCGCCACGACGCCGGCGGCGGCCCGCTGCTGCAGCCGCGCCCCGCGGCAGGCTACGCCGGCGACGTGTCGCCGCAACTGGCCTGCAGCTGGTGGCAATCCGGCGCTGCCGCGCTGGTGGACGTGCGCACCGATGCCGAACGCGAATGGGTCGGCTTCATTCCAGGTGCCGCGGCTGTGGCCTGGAAGCAGTGGCCCGGCATGGTCGTCAATCCGCATTTCGACGAACAGTTGCGCGCCGCCGTTCCGGCTGGTGGCAAGGTCGTCTTCATCTGCCGCAGCGGCGTGCGCTCGATCGCCACGGCCAGGCGCGCCACCGAGTTGGGCTTTGAGGCCTACAACATGCTCGAGGGCTTCGAAGGCGACCCCGACGCGCAGGCGCACCGCGGCCGCAAGGGCGGCTGGCGCCTGCATGGTCTGCCCTGGCGCCAAGGCTGAGCGCCGCCCGCAAAGCCTGAAAACCAGGCATTTCGTCCAGCTTATCCGGCCAATGCCGGAACCCCTCCCACGGTACTTTTACACATGCCCAGCCGACACCGGCGGGGTCATCGTGCATCTACCAAAAAGTTGGGGGAAATCCGCGTGGAGGTCATCGAAAAATCAGCGGCCGCATTGGCTGCAAATCCGCCATTGACGCCGCACTTGCTGCAACGCATTGCGCGCGATTTCACACCGAAGTGGGACGACACCTGGGGCGGCAAGTGGATCTTGCATGGCAAGACACCAGGGCCCGATGCCGTGCGTCTGGACGGCAACGACTATCTCAGCATCACCGGACACCCGGAGATCGTCGGCGCGCAGGTGGCCGCGCTGCGCATGGACAGCGGCTCGGTGATCCAGTCGGGCGTGTTCCTGCAAACCGGCCACCCGACCCATGCCCTGGAACAGGCGCTGGCGCATTGGGTGGGCAAGGAAGACGGCTTGATCTGCCAGTCGGGCTACACCGCCAACACGGGGTTGATCCAGGCCATCGCCGATCCGCAAACGCCGGTCTACGTCGACACCATGGCGCACACCTCGCTGTGGGAAGGCGTGCACGCGGCGCGCGCGCCTGGCCACCAGGTTCGCCACAACGACCCGGCGCACCTGGATCGCATGATGGCGCGGCACGGCCCCGGGCTGGTGATCGTGGACTCGGTCTACAGCACCACAGGGGCGCTATGCCCGTTGCGCGAGATGGTCGAGGTGACCGAGCGCCATGGCAGCATGATTCTTGTCGATGAATCGCATTCGCTGGGCACGCATGGGCCCGGCGGCGCCGGCCTGTGCGTGGAGCTGGGCCTGACCGGGCGCGTGCATTTCATCACCGCCAGCCTGGCCAAGGCTTTCGCCGGCCGCGCGGGCTTTGTCGCGATGTCCAGCGAGATTCGCTACTTCATCCTCAACGGCAGCTTCCCCAACATCTTCAGCTCCTGCTTGCTGCCCCACGAAATTGCCGGGCTGGCCGCGACGTTGAACGTGGTGCGCGCCAGCGATGATGCCCGGGACCGACTGCGCGTCAACACCGCGCGGCTGCGCCGCTGCTTCAGCGAACTGGGCTACCCGATCCATCAAGGGTCCGAACAGATCATCGCCCTGGAAGCCGGCCCCGAGCCGGACACCATGGTGCTGCGCGACCGGCTGGAAGAGCACGGTGTGTTCGGCGCGATCTTCTGCGCGCCCGCCACCAGCCGCAACCGCTCCCTGGTGCGCCTGACGTTGAGCGCGGGCCTCACGGAGGCCGAGATCGCCCACGTGGAATGGGCCGCCGCCAAGGTGGCGCCGCTGGTCAAGCCGTGGGAGTGGCCGATCGCGCGCCGCAATCGCGCGCAGGCCGACGCGGCGACTTAAGGCACAGAGACCTACTCCTGCACCGCCCGCGCAGGCTGCGCGGCAAGCCACCGGTTAAAGCCGCTGGCCGCATCGCAATACTCATTGCCCACCGGGAACATCGCCCCCAGCAGGGGTTCGTCCTGGCCGATGGCAAAGGCTGCGTTCAAGACCGGCGGCGTGTTTCGCCCCAGCGCGTCGCGCAGTTCCAGGTCCACCAGCTGCAGCCCCTGGCGAATGTCGGCGAGCGACTGGTAGCCGGTGATGCTGTCTTCCGCCATTTCGGCGAGCTCTTCCAGACCGCTGGCCGGCTCCAGTTGCAGCCAGCCCACGCGGCCGTCCGCGTCGCGCCCGAGAATACCGAAGGGATCGCCGATGACGACATGCTCGATCCAGTGCTGGCTCACCCAGTTGGCCAGGTCGCGCGCGACCGAAGGTGAGCGCAACAGCGAGTACTGCCGCGGGTTCAGCGTGGCGCGCCAGATCTGCGCCGTGCGCCCGCTGGCGATCACCTGCAGGCGTTGTACGGCATCCACCAGGCGGTGCGCCATGTCCGATATCTGTTTGGGTACAAATTGCTGGATCAAGCCTTCATTGAAGGCCGTGACCGCGATCTGCTCGTCGGCCTGCCCCGTCAGCAGCACCCGCGTGCCAGGCCAGTCGCCCAGCGCCTGCAGGGTTTTCAGGCCGTTCATGGCGGGCATGGAGTAGTCCACCACGCAGACCTGGGGCTGGCCGTAGCGCGCGGTCTCCTGCTCCCAGTAGCGCAGGATTTGCGGAATCAGCGGTGTGCGGTCGCGGCGCCAGCGGTCGACGATCTGCTGCTGCGCCGTGGCATCGGTGTCCCAGTGCGGTGGCTCCTGCAGCAGTTGGCGGATGCAGTCCTGCGGGCGCAGAAACAGGCGCAGCGGCCAGTTCGCAGGTAGCACCATGGCCATCATTTCCAGGTAGTCAGGATCGTCGTCCAACATGACGATGGTTCCAGGCGATTTGAAAAGTGGCAGGCTCATATGGACGTTGGTTGGCGGCGCGCCGCCTGCTTTTGCTAGGGCAGTAACGGCAGTTCAATGGTGAAGGTCGCGCCTTTGCCCGGCTCCGACTGTACGCGAATCGCGCCGTTGGCGCTGTGCACCACCCGCTTGCAGAAGGTCAGGCCCAGGCCGTGGCCGCTGCCATGGTCGGTCGAGTAAAACGGCTCGAATATCCGGCGCTGCAGTTCCGGCGAGATGCCGATGCCGTGATCCGCGATCAGGATGCGGCCGCGGTTTTGCAGGATGCCCACCTCCACCATCAGATCGCCGGGTTCGGCCGCGGCATCGGTGGCGGCAAGGGCCTTGAGCGCGTTCTTGAGCAGGTTGTCGATGACCTGCGAAAACAGCGACTGCGACCCTTTGAAGCGGAAGTCGCGGCGCACATGCAACACCACGCACTGGCGCTCGCGCTGGTTGCGGTACGGAAAATTCTCGACGCATTCGCGCAGCAGATCGCCGGCCGTTATCTCCTCGGCGTGGGCGGGCAGGCTCAATAGCCGCGCGTTGACGATCTGCGTGTCGATCTGGTGATTCATGTTGCGCACGAGGCCGTGCAAGCGGTTGGACAGCTGGTCCAGCTTGGCCTCGGCCGGGGTGCCGGGCAGCGCACGCGCTTGCGCCTGCATGGCCTCGCCGATCAAGGACACCGTGGCCAGCGGTGTGCGCAGCTCATGCGCCATGATGCCCATGGTGGCCAGCGTCTGCTGCAGTTGCTCGCGGCGCATATTGGCCGTGGAAAAGCCGAGCACCAATGCGGTGGCCCAGGAAAAACCGATCACCACCGCGTCGATCTTCAACTGCACGCCGGTGATCTCGGGCACCTCGGGCCCAAACACCAGGAACAGCAGCCATGCGAGCAGCCCCCCGGTGGCCGTGCCGAGCGTGGCCAGGCGCCAATCGGTGGCGCGGTAGTAGATCAGGACCATGGCCACCATGCTGGACAGCCAGACCGTATTGCCGCTGTTGCAAAGGTACATCCAGCTGAAGAGGACCGGAAGGGTCAGCCAGCAGATCAGGCCGAACAGCCACTGCGTGCGTCGGGAGCCCACATCCGCCATCCACAGGTCGAGCACGAGGGGCGCGCCAAGCAACCCCGCGGCCAGCCGCAGCCACAGGCTTTCCCATGGCTGGGGCAACCAGACGCCCCAGATCCAAAAAAACAGCGGATGCCCAATGAGGGTGAAGAGCCCGATCCAGCGGATCCGCCAGCGCGAGGCGTGCTGCACCGTCTCGAGCGGCGCGTCCACGGCAACGCTCTTGGCCTTGCGCAGCCAGTCGGCGCAAGCCACCAGCGCGGGCCAGCGGCGAAACAGAAAAGGACTAGCGGGAGTCGGATTGGAAGGAGGCACGGGTCGGCAGCAGCCTATGCAAGTGGTGACCTCCCTATTGTCCCGATTCTGCACCCTTGCGTCGACTGCGGCGGCCCCCGGGATGGCCGCCGCCAGGCCGCGTCGCCGTCAAGCCTGCGGCGGAATGCGCAGCTTCTGGCCCGGATAGATCTTGTCGGGGTGGCTCAGCATGGGTTTGTTGGCCTCGAAGATCGCCGGGTACTTGTTGGCGTTGCCATAGAACTTCTTGGCGATGGCCGACAAGGTGTCGCCCTTGACCACGTCGTGGTACTGCGCCTCATCGGCGGGTGTGGCCACCGACATCAGGTTCTCCACTTCCTTCACATTGGCGACGTTGCCGCAGCACAGCGTGACTTTCTCGAAGGCCTCCTGAGTCGGCACCTCGCCTTGCACCGTGACCTTGGCCGCCGCGCCGTCGAACAGCACGAACAGGCCTACCGCACCCAGCTTCTGGGTCTCGATGTAGTCGCGGATTGCGTGCGCGGCCTTGGTGTTGAGTTCATCCAGCGTCGGCTGCGCGGCAGGGTTGCTGGCAGCGCTGGCCGCCGCCGCTTCCACCTCCTTGCCGCCAAACAGTTTCTCGCCGGCTTCCTTGATAAAACTTAAAAGACCCATGGTGCGACTCCTGACAGGTGATGGAAGGACTTCGCACTGTATCTGCAAAAAATGACGGCGCTTAGCGCGGAGGTGTAACACGCAGAACATCCTGCGCGGCCTGCTCGTAGGCGTGGGCCAGGCGCAGCAGCGCCCAGTCGCCGCGCGGTTTGCCGATGATTTGCAGGCCCATCGGCAAGCCGTTGGCGCCAAAGCCCGCCGGCACGCTGATGCACGGCAGGCCGGCGAAGGTGGCGTAGATCACCACCTCCATCCAGCGGTGGTAGGTATCCATGGCGCGCCCCGCGATCTGCGTCGGCCAGCGCAGCGCCACATCGAACGGCCAGACCTGGGCGCTGGGCAGGGCCAGGAAATCGTAGCGCTCGAACAGCGACAGCATCTGGTGGTAGAACGCGGTGCGCTGCACGCTGGCGGCGGTGAACTCCGGCCCGGTGAGGCTTTGCGCCTGCGCGTGCTCCCACAAGGCTTCTTCCTTGATTTGCGCGCGGTTCTTCGGGTTCAGCAAAAACGGCGCAATGCGCGCGGCCACCAGCGCGCGGCGCCAGACCAGCCAGGCCTGCCACACCGGTTCCGGCGCCGTGCCGAGGCCGGCCGGCTCCACCGCACAGCCCAGGCCCGCCAGCCGATGCAGAGCCTGTTCGCACACTTCGAGAATGCCCGGCTCCATCGCGAGATAGCCGTTCAGGTCGCCGAGCCAGCCGATGCGCGTGCCCTTGCATTCCAGCCCGCCCAGCTCGCCCGTGAACCGTGCGCCGTCCGCGATCGAAAGCGGCGCGCGCGGATCATGTCCGGCCTGCGTGTCCAGCAGCAGCGCCACGTCCTGCACGCTGCGCCCCATCGGCCCTTCGGTACCGAGCTGGCTGACCCAGGCATCTTGCGCCGGCCACATCGGCACCCGCCCCTGGCTGGGACGCAGGCCGAACACATTGTTCCAGCCTGCGGGGTTGCGCAGCGAGCCCATGAAGTCGCTGCCGTCAGCCACCGGCAGCATGTGCGTGGCCAGCGCCACGGCTGCGCCGCCACTGCTGCCGCCAGCGCTTCGCGCCGGGTCGTAGGCATTGCGCGTGGCGCCGAAGACTTCGTTGAACGTGTGCGAGCCCAGGCCGAATTCGGGCGTGTTGGTCTTGCCCACGACGATGCAGCCCGCCGCCTTCATGCGCCGCACCATCAGCGAATCTTCCTTGGGCACGAATGCGCGCATCAGGGGCGAGCCCAGCGTGGTCGGAATGCCGGCGCTGTTGGCCATGTCCTTGATCGCCTGTGGCATGCCGTGCAACCAGCCCATGGATTGCCCGCGCGCGAGTTGCGCGTCACGTGCATCGGCCTCCTTGAGCAGTGCATCCGGATCCTGCAGGTTCACGATGGCGTTGTGCACCGGATTGCATTCGGCAATGCGTTGCAGACAGGCCTGCATCACCTCGCGGCATGAAACCTGCTTGGAGTGAATGGCCGCAGAAAGCGCCCGCGCACCAAGTCGGGTTAACGCTGATTCAGAGTGGTGCATACTTGTCTTTCCATTGCGGTTTCATTCCTATCTTGTTGTGGAGGTTGAAGATGATGCGTCGTTCCCTGATCACCATGGTAATGCTGGCCGCGGGCCTGATCGCGCCGCTTGCGGTGCAAGCCCAGGGCAAGACCCTGCGCGTGGTGCCCCATGCCAACGTCACCATTCTTGACCCCATCTGGACCACGGCGTTCGTCACGCGCAACCACGGCTACATGATTTATGACACGCTGTTCGGCACCGACGCCGACGGCAAGATCAAGCCCCAGATGGTCGAGAAGTGGAGCGTCTCCAAGGACAACCTGACCTGGACCTTCAGCCTGCGCGACGGCCTGGAATTCCACGACGGCAAAGCCGTGACCAGCGAAGACGCCGTGGCCTCGATCAAGCGCTGGGCCAGCCGCGACAGCTTCGGCGGCGTTCTCGCCAAGAGCGTGGACAACTACGCGACGCCGGACGCCAAGACCTTCGTCATCAAGCTGAAAGTGCCGTTCGGCGTGATGCTCGAGGCGCTGGGCAAGCCCTCTTCCAACGTGCCCTTCATCATGCCCGCGCGCGTCGCCGCGACACCGGGCAGCGAGCAGATCAAGGAACAGATCGGCTCGGGCCCGTACAAGTTCGTGCCGGCCGAGTACAAGCCCGGCGAAAAGCTGGTCTATGTAAAGAATGAGAAATACAAGTCGCGCAGCGAGGCGCCCAGCGGCACCACCGGCGGCAAGCCGGTCTACCTGGACCGCGTGGAGTGGGTCATCATCCGCGACCCGCAAACCCAGTTCAATGCCCTGGTCGCCGGCGAGGTCGACATCATCGAGCAGCCGACCTTCGAGCAATACGCATCGCTCAAGGCATCCAAGGACGTGCAGCTGGTCGACGCCCAGCCCGCGGGCCTGCAGTACATCTTCCGCTTCAACCACCTGCATGCGCCGTTCGACAACGTGAAGATCCGCCACGCCGCGATGGTCGCGCTTGGCCAGGAAGCGCACTTGAAGACCCAGGTCGGCGCGCCCGGCATGTACAAGTTCTGCAAGAGCATGTTCCCCTGCGGCACGCCGTTCGCCAGCGAGAACACCGGCATCTATACCGGCACGGCCAACCCGCAGAAGGCCGCGCAGATGCTCAAGGAAGCCGGCTACAACGGCCAGCCCATCGTGTTGATGCGCCCGACCGACCTGGCTTCGATCTCCAAGCTGCCGCTGGTGGCCAAGCAGCAGCTCGAAGCGGCCGGCTTCAAGATCGACATGCAGCAAATGGACTGGCAGACCCTGGTGGCGCGCCGCGCCAAGAAGGACGCGCCCGACAAGGGCGGCTGGAACGCCTTCATGACCGCCTGGACCGCGGGCGACATCCAGAACCCGCTGACCATGGCCATGATGAACGCCGCCGGCGACAAGGGCTGGTTCGGCTGGCAGGACGACCCCACCATCGAAGATCTCAAGGCCAAGTTCGCCCAGGCTTCCACCGATGCCGACAAGAAGAAACTCGCTGAAGCATTGCAGTTGCGCGCGATCGAAACCGCCAGCCACGTGCATCTGGGCCAATACAACAACCCGGCGGCGCTGCGCACCAACATTTCCGGATTGGTGCCCGGCGGCGCGCAGGTGTACTGGAACATCAAGAAGAACTGACCCCGGGCCTGACCCTTGCTCCGGTTCCTCCTGCAACGGCTGCTGGCCGTTATTCCCGTCCTGCTGGTCGTCGCCGTCGTCGTCTTCCTGATCCTTCGGCTCACGCCGGGCGATCCGGCGGCGGTGATCGCCGGCAACAACGCCACCAATGAAGACATCGACCGCATCCGCGAGCAGCTGGGCCTGACCAAGCCGCTGCTCACGCAGTTCTGGATCTGGTTTTCCGGCGTGCTGCAAGGCGACCTGGGCTATTCGTTCTACCTGAACAAGCCGGTCACCGAACTGATCGCCCAGCGCATCGAACCCACGCTCTCACTGGCCGCCGGCACGCTGCTGCTGGCGATCCTGATTGCCGTGCCGCTGGGCACGCTGGCGGCCTGGCGCATGGGCGGCTGGCTGGACCGGGTCCTCTCGGGCTTCTCGGTCGCGGGCTTTTCCATCCCCGTGTTCGTCACCGGCTATGTGCTGATCTATATCTTCTCGATTCAGCTGCAGTGGCTCCCGGTGCAGGGCTACCGCCGCTTGTTCGGTGCTTCCAGCCAGGGCCTGGGCGCCTGGGCCTACCAGCTGGTGCTGCCCTGGCTCACGCTGGCCACGATCTATGTCGCGCTGATTGCCCGGGTCACCCGCGCCAGCGTTTCGGAAGCCCTGACGGAAGACTTCATCCGCACCGCCCGCGCCAAGGGCATCGGCGAGTCGGCCGTGCTGCTGCGCCATGCGCTGGCGAATGCCGCGGTGCCGATCGTCACGGTGATCGGCATCGGCGTCGCGTTGCTGATCGGCGGCGTGGTCGTGACGGAGACGGTGTATTCCATTCCGGGCCTGGGCTCGCTCACGGTCGACTCGGTACTCAACCGCGACTTCCCCGTGATCCAGGGCGTGGTGCTTTTCTTCAGCGTACTTTACGTGGTGGTCAACCTGATGGTCGATGTGAGTTATCTTTTTCTTGACCCCAGGATCCGGTACTGATGGCCGCCCGCACACCCCTCTGGCGCCGGCTCTGGGCCAACAGCGCCTTTCGTTTCGGCGTGGCCGTCCTCGGCCTGTTGCTGCTGCTGGCGCTGGCAGCGCCGCTGCTCGGCACGGTCGACCCCTCGGCCATGGATTCGGCCAACATCAACACCGCCGCCGGCGCCCGCGGCGACTTCTCGCTGCTGGATGGCAGCGCGGTGGCCCATACCTTCTGGATGGGCGCCGACAACTTCGGCCGCGACATCTACAGCCGCGTGCTCTATGGCACGCGCACATCGCTGCTGGTGGCAGCGTTCACCGCCGTGGTGGCAATCGGCATCGGCGCGGTGCTGGGCATGCTGGCCGGCTACTTCCGCGCCGTCGACGCGGTGCTGATGCGCGTGATGGACGGCCTGATGGCGATTCCCGCGATCCTCCTGGCGATCGCACTGGTGGCCGCCTTGGGCGCCAAGCTCTGGACCGTGGTGGTGGCCATTGCCATTCCCGAAATCCCGCGCGTCACGCGCCTGGTGCGCTCGCTGGTGCTGACCTTGCGCGAAGAACCGTTCGTCGAGGCGGCGCGCGCACTGGCCACGCCCACGCCCATCATCCTGATGCGCCACATCCTGCCCAATGCCATGGCGCCGCTGATCGTGCAGGGCACCTTCATTGCCGCCTCGGCCGTGCTGACCGAAGCCATCCTGAGCTTTCTCGGCCTGGGCCTGCCGGCCGACGTGCCGACCTGGGGCAACATCATGGCCGAAGGCCGCGTGCAGTTCACCCAGTACCCGGGCAACGTGCTGTTTCCCGCGCTGTTCCTGGTGCCCACGGTGCTGGCCATCAACCTGCTGGGCGATGGCTTGCGCGATGTGCTGGACCCCAAGTTCGCAAAGCGGTCAGCTTGATGAGTGCGGCCAACGAACCCATCCTGGTCATCGACCAGCTGCATGTGTCGCTGCCCTCCGGCAGTGACCGCGCCCACGCGGTGGAGGGCGTGAGCCTGTCGATCGCGCCGGGCCAGACGGTCTGCGTCGTCGGCGAATCGGGCTCCGGCAAATCCGTGATGGCCACCGCCGTCATGGGCTTGCTCGCGCGCGAACTGCGCCCCACGCAAGGGCGCATCCTGTTGCGCGGGGAATCGCTGCTGCAAGCCAGCGCTGCGCGCATGCGTGCCTTGCGCGGCCAGGCCATGGGCATGGTGTTCCAGGAACCGATGACGGCGCTCAACCCGGTCATGACCTGTGGCGACCAGATCGACGAACTGCTCACCACGCACACCGACTGGAAGCCCGCGCGCCGGCGCGCGGAAGTGCTGCGCATCCTGCACCGGGTCAAGCTGCCGGAACCCGAGCGCATGGCGCGCAGCTATCCGCACCAGTTGTCGGGCGGGCAACGCCAGCGCATCGTGATCGCGATGGCGGTGATCCTGAAGCCCGCGCTGCTGATCTGCGATGAGCCGACCACCGCACTGGACGTGACCACGCAAAAGGAAATCCTGAAGCTGATCGCCGAGCTGCAGGCAGAAGGCATTGGCGCGGACGCCGGCGGCCTGCGCAGCGCCGTGCTGTTCATCACGCACGACATGGGCGTGGTGGCCGAGATCGCCGACCAGGTGCTGGTGATGCACCAGGGCCGCGCCGTGGAATATGGCGCGCGCGACGACGTGCTGCACCGGCCCCAGGCCGCCTACACGCGCATGCTGCTTGCCGCCGTGCCCAGCATGACGCCGCCGCCCGCGCGGGCCGAACCGCAAGGCGCCGCCCTGCTGCAAGGCAAGGACGTGTGCAAGACCTACACCAGCCGCGACTGGCTGGGCCGCGTGCGGGAAACCCATGCTTTGCAGGGCGCAGCACTGGCCGTGCGCGCCGGCGAAACCGTGGGCGTGGTGGGTGAATCGGGCTCGGGCAAATCGACCCTGGCGCGCTGCCTGATCCGCCTCATCGACCCGACCGCCGGCCAGGTGCACTGGGGCCAGGCCGACGTGGCGCGCCTGCCCGAAGGCAAGTTGCGCGCATTGCGCTCGCAGGTGCAGGTGGTGTTCCAGGACCCGAACCGCTCGCTGAACCCGCGGCGCACGGTGGGCGACGCGATCGTCGAGGGCGCGGTGAATTTCGGCGCCAGCCATGCCAGCGCCGTGGCCCTGGCGGCCGAGCTGATGGACAAGGTCCGCTTGCCGCGCGAAGGCCTGGTGCGTTACCCGAGCCAGTTCTCGGGCGGGCAGCGTCAGCGCATCGCCATCGCCCGCGCGCTGGCCTGCAAGCCGCGTGTCCTGGTCGCTGATGAAGCCGTCAGCGCGCTGGACGTCAGCGTGCAGGCCCAGATCCTCACGTTGCTGCGCGACATCCGCGACGAATTCGGCCTGGGGCTGCTGTTCATCACGCACGACCTGCGCGTCGCGGCGCAACTGTGCGACCGGGTGATCGTGATGCACCAGGGCCGCATCGTGGAAGAAGGCCTGACCGCGCAGCTGTATGCGCA
>DATILI010000295.1:0-4532 GCA_035476635.1 Burkholderiaceae bacterium
CCACGTCCTCCTTTTACCTCGCTACGCAGAGCGCCCCGCCGACCTGATCTGCAACCGTGGTGGGGAGCGACAGGCCGTAGCGCCCATTGCCGCCCGTGGCTAGTGGCGGGGAGCCGTCATTCAATTTGCACGCGCTGCAACGGCGCCTCGGCGGCGGCTATGCGCCCTAGGCGGCTGTACTGCCCTTGCCTGCTGGCCATCGCAGACCACCAACGACGAAAGCCCACTTGAACATAGTGACAGATGCGATGCGTATCGATTCCAAGCAAAAAATTCAAAATAGAACGCAAGAACAGCGCTCCCCGCAGTGAGTACTAGTACCTCAAGAGCGCGGAGGAACTCCTCGATCACCATCCTCGTTCTTCACATAATGTGCTCTTGCAACGTCCCGAATGTGGCGGCCAACTTGCCACCAGAGAAATATCTCTGCAGGCCACCACAAACCGTAGAACAGCGCGAAGGCTTCTTCGTTCGTGCGCTTCAGAAGATACGCATACGCGACGACCACGACGATCAGCGCCGGACCAATGGTGGCGACCCAACGAATCGTCGTCACGATGCCGATCGCGAGGAAACGCTGCACGAAGTGCCTGCCCGCGTCGCCTCCATTGCGCACGAAGGCGTAGAGGAGGCCGGCGACGGTAATCGCCCAATCGAGGGCAGCGCCCACGTAGTCTGGAGCGTGCGCGGCTTCCGCCGGAAACAAGCTGACGGCTGCTGCCATGGGCATCGATATGAGCAAGTAGTAAAGGCCATGCCGTTCGGACAGTGGTGCTGAGACCAGGTCTTGCTTGAGCTTGTCGATACGCCAGAAGTACATGCTTCCTCCCCTTGTCGCTTGTTCTGAAGTGCTTGCACGCGGCCTACTGCTTCTTCGTGCTACGCAATGAACCCGCGGCTGCTCGTGGCCGACTTCGGCCTCATGCATTGTGGCGCGGTGAGCCGCTACTTGCGGTACTTTCCTCGGTCCTTTTCCACAGCGTGCTTTGTCGCGGCCGCATCAACGTCACCGAACACGGACGGCTTTCGGAGAACCTTCCGCCAAAGCGACCAAAGCACGGGGACGATTCCGAAGTAGTCCCATCGCGAACAAAGCCAACTCTTCATCGTGTTCGCCTTTTCAGCGGCCAGTACCAAGGCCGGCTTCTGGCCGACTCCGGCTGTAACGCTTATCGTACCGTGCCTCGGCCCGGCGCCCCGGTGGTCATCAGTGCCTGCATGCAATGCTCGAACCAGCGCGATGCTTGAAAATCAGGCCGGCAAGGCACTCTGCGCAGAGAAGTAGAGGCGGAGGCCGCAGGCCGGGGGACATGAACGGAGCAGAGTGCCTTGCCGGCCTGATCACCCGCCCATGCCCGAAAGCGCAGCAGGTCAGGCGGGGTGCGGCGCCGTTCCCGGCTGCTTGTCAGCCCAGAGCCACAGCGCCACACCACCCACGATCATCGGCACGCACAGCCATTGGCCCATGCTCATGCCCAAGGCGAGGATGCCGAGAAAGGCGTCGGGCTCGCGGAAGAACTCGGCAATAAAGCGAAACACGCCGTAACCGGCGAGGAAGGCCGCAGCCACCTGACCCTGCTTGCGCCCGCTGCGCGCATACAGCCAGAGCAGCACGAACAGCAGCAAGCCTTCCAGCAGGAACTGATAGACCTGCGAAGGATGGCGCGGCGCCATCGAGCCGCTGTTGCGGAACACCATGCCCCAGGCCAGGTCGGGGTTGCTCAGGCGGCCCCAGAGTTCACCGTTGATGAAGTTGCCGACCCGCCCGGCCGCCAGGCCCGTGGGCACGCAGGGCGCGACGAAATCGGCCACCTGCAGCCAGGGCTTGCGGCGCGAGCGGGCAAACCACAGCATGGCGACGATCACGCCGAGCATGCCGCCGTGAAAGCTCATGCCTCCCTGCCAGACCGCGAAGATCTCCAGCGGGTTGCTCAGGTAGTAGCCCGGCTTGTAGAACAGGCAATACCCCAGCCGGCCGCCGACCACCACCCCGAGCACACCGAGGAACAGGATGTCTTCCACATCCCGGCGCGTCCAGGCGCCAGTGCCGGTGATCGAGGCAAATGGCGCGTGCCGCAGGCGGCGTATCCCCAAAAACATGAACAGCGCGAACGCCGCCAGGTAGGTCAGGCCGTACCAGTGGATAGCCACGGGGCCGAGTTGCAGGGCGACGGGATTGATTTGCGGGTGGATCAGCATGCGGCGTATTTTGCCTGCGGCGCGCGACGCTCCGCGCGAAACTCAGGCGGCAGGCCTTGGCCGGCGCTGCGGCGTCGTGCTGTGCTGCCTGGCGAACGCCACGAAGCGCTCGACGGTCGGGTTGCCGCGGGCCGGGTCCCAGACCAGACTGGTCTCGCACTGCAGGCTGCCGCGCCCGGCCTCCGCCGTGATGCTGCGGTAGACCACGCCGGGCCGCTGAAACTGCGTGACGCTGTGTGGCACCCAGGCCACGCCCAGGCCGGCCGATACGAGGTTGACGATGGTCTGCATCTGGATGGCCTCCTGCGCCACGTTCGGCAGGCTTCCCGCTGCGTGGTACAGGCCGAAGATCGCATCGTGCAAGGAAGGCACGATGCGCCGGGGAAAAATCACCAGCGGCGCCTTCAGCGCATCGCGCAGGCGCAGCGATGCCCCTTTCGCCAGCGGATGCTGCGCGGGCAAGGCCATCACCAGCGGCTCGACCCACACCCGGCAATGCGCGAGCACCGCCGGCGCAAAACCCGGCGAGTGCAGCATGAAGCCGGCGTCGATCCCGCCTTGCTCGAAGAGCTGCAGCTGGACATCGCCGGTGGCCTCGATCAACTCCATCTGCACGTTCGGATGCAGTGCCCGAAAGGCCTGCAGCCACTCGGGCAGCAGGCTGAACCCGGCGGTCGAAACGAAGGCCAGCCGCAGGCGGCCGCTCTCGCCCGAAGCGGCAGCCAGGGCCTGCGCCGGCAGCGCCGCCGCGCGCGCCAGCAGGTCGCGCACTTCGGGCAGCAGCGCCGCGCCGGCCGGGGTCAATTGCACGCTGCGCTTGGTGCGGTCGAACAGGCGCACGCCGAGGATGCCCTCCAGTTGCGCGATGGCCTGCGTCAGTGGCGGCTGCGTCATGTGCAGCCGCGCTGCGGCGCGGCCGAAGTGAAGCTCCTCCGCGACGCCGACAAACTGGCGCCACAGGCGCAATTCAATGGCACGTTCTCTCATATGCAGAACATATTAATACATCATGAAAAATGGATTGGAAAGAATCAGTCACTCGGCGCATACTCGCCCGTTCGACGACCGACAAGCCAATATCGACCACGCACGAGAGAGACGCCCATGGACACCAAAGTCATCCAGATCAACCGCCGCAGCGCCAACATCACCGAGGGCAAGGCGCGCGCGCCCAACCGCTCCATGTACTACGCCATGGGCTACGAGGAAGGCGACTTCAAGAAGCCGATGGTCGGCGTGGCCAATGGCCACAGCACCATCACGCCCTGCAACTCGGGCCTGCAAAAGCTGGCCGATGCGGCGATTGCCGGCATCGAGGAGGCCGGCGGCAACGCCCAGGTGTTCGGCACGCCGACGATTTCCGACGGCATGGCCATGGGCACCGAAGGGATGAAGTATTCGCTGGTCAGCCGCGAAGTGATCTCCGACTGCGTCGAGACCAGCGTGCAAGGCCAGTGGATGGACGGCGTGCTGGTCGTCGGCGGCTGCGACAAGAACATGCCCGGCGGCCTGATGGGCATGCTGCGCGCCAACGTACCCGCCATCTACGTGTACGGCGGCACCATCCTGCCCGGCAAATACCAGGGCAAGGACCTGAACATCGTGAGCGTGTTCGAAGCCGTGGGTGAGAACGCCGCGGGCAAGCTCAGCGACTTCGACCTCAAGGAAATCGAAAAGCGCGCCATTCCCGGCACCGGCTCGTGCGGCGGCATGTACACCGCCAACACCATGAGCTCAGCCTTCGAGGCGCTGGGCATCTCCCTGCCCTACTCGTCCACCATGGCGAATCCGCACGACGAGAAGCAGAACTCGGCCAAGGAATCGGCCAAGGTGCTGATCGAGGCCATCAAGAAGGACATCAAGCCGCGCGACATCGTGACCAAAAAGGCCATCGAGAACGCCGTGGCCGTAATCATGGCCACCGGCGGCTCGACCAACGCGGTGCTGCACTTCCTGGCCATCGCGCACGCGGCCGAGGTCGAGTGGACCATCGACGACTTCGAGCGCATCCGCAAGAAGACGCCGGTGCTGTGCGACCTCAAGCCCTCGGGCAAATACCTGGCGGTGGACTTGCACAAGGCCGGCGGCATCCCGCAAGTGATGAAGCTGCTGCTCAATGCCGGGCTGCTGCACGGCGACTGCATCACCATCACCGGCCAGACCATTGCCGAGGTGCTCGCCGACGTGCCCGACACGCCGCGTGCCGACCAGGACGTGATCCGCCCCATCAGCGACCCGATGTACAAGCAAGGCCACCTGGCCATCCTGAAGGGCAACCTTTCGCCCGAAGGCGCCGTGGCCAAGATCACCGGCCTGAAGAACCCCGTCATCAC
>DATILI010000296.1:0-3761 GCA_035476635.1 Burkholderiaceae bacterium
CTGTCGGTGCAGGACGTGCGCGACCGGCCGATGGATGCGCAGGCCCAGGCCGACCAGGCGCATGCGAAGTTTGATGACGACAAGAGCGAGTTCAGCGGCTACCTGAAACTGTGGAAGTGGCTGGGCGACGCGCGCGGTGGCCATGCCAAGGAACACAAACTCAGCAACCGCCAGTACGAACAACTCCTGCGCCAGAACTTCGTCAGTGTGCGCCGTGTGCGCGAGTGGCGCGACATCCACAGCCAGCTGCACACCGTGGTGGCGGAACACAAGTGGCGCCTCAATGCGGCGCCTGCGACATACGAGCAGCTGCACCTGTCGATGCTCGCCGGCCTCCTGGGCAACATCGGCTGCAAGCTGGACGACGAAGATGTATACCTCGGCGCGCGCGGCATCAAGTTCTACCGCCACCCGGGCGCCCATCTGGCCAAGAAGCCGGGCCGCTGGATCGTCGCGGCCGAGCTGGTGGAAACCACACGCCTGTTCGGCCGCGGCATCGCCGCCGTCGAGCCGCAGTGGCTGGAGCAGGTCGGCGCGCATCTCTTGAAGAAGCAGTTGCTTGATCCGCATTGGGAGAAGAAGGCGGCCGAGGTCACCGCGCTGGAGCGCGCCACCTTGTACGGCATCGTCGTCTACAACGGCCGCCGCGTGAACTTCGGCCGGGTCGACCCGCACGCGGCGCGCGAGATTTTCATCCGTGAGGCGCTGGTCGGCGGCCAGTGGGAAACCAAGCTGCCGTTTCTCGCGGCCAACCACAAGCTGATCCGCCAGGTCGAAGACATCGAACACAAGTCGCGCCGGCAAGATGTGCTGGTCGACGATGAACTGATCTACGCCTTCTACGACCAGCAGTTGCCCGCCGACGTGTGCAGCGGCCACAGCTTCGAGCGCTGGTACCGCGACGAGATCCAGCGCAACCCCAAGCTCCTGATGCTCACGCGCGAGGAGCTGATGCGCCACGAAGCGGCCGGCATCACCACCAGCGCGTTCCCCAAGACCATGCGCCTGGGGGGCGTGGACTGCGCCTCGACCTACCTGCACGAGCCCGGCGACCCCAAGGACGGCCTGACCGTGGCGGTGCCGCTTTTCGTGCTCAACCAGGTCAGCGACGAACGCTGTGAATGGCTGGTGCCGGGCATGCTCAAGGACAAGATCCAGGCCCTGCTCAAAAGCCTGCCGCAACGACCGCGCTCGCGCTTCGTGCCCTTGCCCGAATCGGCCGCGCGGCTGGCAGAGGGCATGCTGGCGCCCGAGATATTCGGCTCCGGCTCGCTGGTGGATGCGCTGCTCAAGCAGGCGCGCGAGATCACCAGCCTGGATATCAAGCGCACGGACTTCAAGCTGGACATGCTCAGCGCGCATCTGTTCATGAACTTCCGCGTGGTGGACGAGCATGGACGGCAGCTCGGCCACGGCCGTAACCTGGGTGCGCTCAAGGCGGAGCTTGGCGCGCAGGCACGTGGTGCGTTCCAGGCGCTGGCCGGGCTGAAAATGAGCAGCGCGCCAGCAGCTGCCCAAGCCCAAGCGGAACAGGACGCATCGCCGGCGCAAGCCAAGCGTGTACAGGATGCTGCCAAAACCAATGCGCCCAAGCTGAGCGTTGCCGAGCGCTATACCGCCTGGACCTTCGGCGAGCTGCCCGAGCTGATGGAAATCAAGAAGGGCGGGCAAACCTTGATCGGCTTTCCGGCGCTCATCGATGCCGGTGATGCCGTCACCATCGAGGTCTTCGACGAACCCGAGGTCGCCGCAACACGGCACCGCGCCGGCTTGCGTCGCCTGTTTGCGTTGCAGATCCGCGATGCGCTCAAGTACCTTGAGAAAAACATCCCGGACCTGCAGAAGATGGCGGTGGCCTTCATGCCGCTGGGCACACAGGAAGAATTGCGCGACCAGATCATCGACGTGGCACTGGATCGCGCCTTCCTGCTGGATCCGCTGCCCACGCATGAGTTCGATTTCAAGCGCCGGGTGGAAGAAGGCCGAGGACGCCTGACCCTGATCGCCAACGAAGTGGCGCGCCTGGCCGGCACCATCCTGGCCGACTACGCCAGCGCCGCCCGCAAGATCAAGGACACCAAGAACCAGCCCGATGCGACCGGCGATGCCGCGCAGCAGTTGCAGCGGCTTGTGCCCAAGCGCTTCATGGCGCTCACGCCCTGGGCCGCGCTGCAGCACTTCCCGCGCTACCTCAAGGCGATTACCTTGCGGCTGGACAAGCTGCGCGCCGACCCGGCCCGCGACGCAGGCCGCCTGACCGAGCTGCGCCCGCAAGAGCAACGCTACTGGCGCCTGGTGGCCGAGCGCAAGGGTGCGGTCGACGAGCGCATGCAGGAGTTTCGCTGGCTGCTGGAAGAACTGCGCGTGAGCTTCTTCGCGCAAGAGCTGCGCACGCCGCAGCCGGTAAGCATCAAGCGGCTTGAGAAAGTCTGGAGTCAACTGAACAGTTGAGCGAACAGTTAAGCGTTTGACAGCGCAGGCGGTGTTGGCTACCTTGTGCGAAGGCGAAAGCCCCAAGGAGGCGCATTGCCATGGACCGACGCAATTTCGTGGAGTCATGCACGGCAGGGGTGGCCTGCGCAACGGCCGCGGCCATGCTGCCGGTGTTCGCCGCCGATGCCCGCCCAAAAAGCTATGGCCGGGTCTTGCTGGCCAATGAATTCGGCGACCCGCTCAAGGCTTCCCAGCTCAAGCCGCGGACCAACTACCTGTTTCACTACCCGTTCGAGGCCACGCCGGTGTTCTTGCTGAATCTCGGAAAGCCGGCCGGCCCCAGCGCCTTGAGCACCAAGACCAAGGAGGCGTATGCCTGGCCCGGCGGCGTGGGGCCGCAGCGCAGCATCGTCGCCTTCTCGGCCATCTGCGCGCACCAACTGGTCTACCCGACGCGCGAAGTGAGTTTCATCAGTTTTCGCAAGACCCGCGCCGCCAAGGGCCTGCAGGACAACCTGATCCACTGCTGCGCCGACCACAGCCAGTACGACCCGGCGCGCGGCGCCCAGGTTCTCGGCGGCCCCGCCACGCAACCGCTGTGCGCGGTGCTGCTGGAGCACGAGCCGCAAGCCGACACGCTGACCGCCTACGCCACGCTGGGCGGCGAGCTGTTCGACGAGTTCTTCAAGAAGTACGAAGTGAAACTCAGCCTGGACGTCGGCCCCAGGGCGCACCAGGCGGTGGCGGGCAGGGCGCCGGTGCGCGAGCTGGAGAAGTTCTGCCGCAATCCGATACAGTGCTAGCGCCATGCTGCGTACCCTCAAAGACCTTTTCGGCGCGATCACTTCGCCTGCAGCATCCGGCGCAGCGGGCCAGCAACACTCCCTGGAACTGGCGACCGCCGTCCTGCTCGTCGAGGTGATGCGAGCCGACCCCGTGCTGGGCGCTGCGGAGCGGGCCGCTGTGGCTTCAGCCCTGCGCGGCAAATTCTCATTGGCCGAAGATGAACTGGCCCGCCTGCTGGAACTGGCCGAGCAGACCGCACGCACGGCCTCCGATTTCCACCAGTTCACCTCGGTCATCAATGCGCAGTTCGACCAGGAAAAAAAGATACACATCGTCGAACAGATGTGGCGTGTGGCCTATGCCGACGGGCATCTGGACGCGCATGAAAACCACTTGATCGCCAAGGTCGCCGAACTGCTGCATGTGCCGCACGGGCAATACATCGCGGCCAAGATGCGGGCCAAAGACGCCACCGGGCATAGCTGAGCCTGCACTGGCTCTCAGCCTTTGCGCGCCTGCTTGCCGTCTTTCTTGTCCTGTGG
>DATILI010000297.1:0-11689 GCA_035476635.1 Burkholderiaceae bacterium
CCGGTCGCCTTCGAAGGGGTCAGCTCCGGCCAGGTAGATCACCAGGCCGGGCGAGAAGCGGTGGTCCAACTCTTCAAGCGCGCCCTCCAGCGCCTGCAGGTAATCGTGGTCGCCGCAACCATCGGGCAGATCCACATCGATGTCGCCAGGCTCCTTGCGGAAGGGGAAGTTTTTCTCTCCATGCATGGACAGGGTAAAGACGCTGGGGTCCCTGGCGAAGATGCTCGCCGTGCCATTGCCTTGGTGCACGTCGAGATCGATGATGGCTACCTGTAGCGGCTGCGCGCGCTTGCGGCCCCTGCCCCATTCGGCCTGCGCCAGGCGCGCGGCAACCGCCGCATCATTGAAGACGCAGAACCCGCCCCCCTTGTCGGCATAGGCGTGATGCGTGCCGCCGGCCATATTGGCGGCGATCCCGTGCGCCGCGCCCGGCGGCAACAGCCCCAGCGCCGCCTTGGCCGCCGCGACGGTGGCGCCGGCGGAGCGGCGAGAGCGCTCCACCATCGCCTCGCTCCAGGGAAAACCGATTTCGCGCATCTGCTGCGCGCCGAGGCTGCCATCGGCCACTGCGTTGATGTAGGCGGGGCTATGGGCCAGTGCCAGCTCGCCATCGCTGGCAGGCGGCGCCTGCATCATGCGCACCTGCGGCAACTCGGCCGCCACGCGCTCGCGCAGCAGGCGGTACTTGGCCATCGGAAAGCGATGCCCTTCGGGCAGGGGCAAGACGAAGTGGTCGGAATAGAAGGCAAGCATCACGGCATTGTGTCGGTGCCGTGAAACCCGCGGGTTTTAGAAGATTGAATCTAAATTGCTGCAATGCAACAAATACCCCTTGCAATCTGCTCCGGACACCCTAAAATTCAATCCATGCTGCACTGCAACATAAATCGAGCGAAAGCCAGATGAGACAGAGCAGTTCTTAGCGTACTACCTTTAATCACTGGAGATATTTATATGTTGACCCCCGAACAAATCATGGCATCCCAAAAAGCTAGCATCGAAACCCTGTTTGGCCTGACCAGCAAGGCTTTCGAAGGCGTGGAGAAACTCGTTGAACTCAACGTGACCGCTTCCAAGGCAGCCCTGTCCGAAGCCGCCAACCACACGCAAGCAGTGTTGAGCGTGAAGGACGCGCAAGAACTGTTGGCTCTGCAAGCCAGCATGTTCCAGCCCCTGGCTGAAAAGACCGCGGCCTACAGCCGTCACCTGTATGACATCGCTTCCGGCGCTGGCGCTGAATTCGGCAAGGCTTTTGAAGCCAAGGCTGCTGAATCCCAGAAGGCCTTTGTTGGCCTGGTGGACAACGCCGCCAAGAATGCTCCCGCCGGTTCCGAAACCGCTGTTGCCGTGATGAAGAGCGCCGTGGCTGCCGCCAACAACGCGTTCGAATCCGTGCAGAAGGCTGTCAAGCAAGCGACCGATGTGGCCGAAGCCAACTTCAACGCCGTTGCCGCTACCGCAGTGAACGCCTCCAAGGCTGCAACCGCTACCAAGAAGCGTTAATTTGTTCACGTGATGTGGAGGGAACCCTCTACATCCCAGAAGGGGTTTGCCCGATACTGAGAACATTGGAACGAAAGTTCCGCTGGTTGTCTCCTCGGGTCCTTTCGATACCTTCGGGTTCAGGGATCCCTTCAAGGCCTCGTCGCAAGACGAGGCCTTTTTTTTATTGCAGCCACAGGCTGAGGGAGCGCGAAGCGCGACGCTCAGCCTCGTCGCAAGACGAGGCCTTTTTTTATTGGCCTTTTCTTATTGCCGCCGCGCTTCCATCGCCGCCCTGAGTTGCGGCAGCAACTGCTGCATCGCAGTTCGCCCGGCCTCGATGGCGCGGCGCCGTGCAGCGAAGTCGGCGCTCTTCACGCCCGACAGCGCCGGGCGCACCACCACATCGGCCTCGCGCAGCTCATAGGTGTTGATGCTCTTGCCCATGATGGCGAAGGTTTGCAACAAGATCTGCAAGGTGTCGCCCGCCGGATTCCCTTCGGGCGCGCTCGAGATATCGACCGCCACGACCAACTCGGCCCCCATCTGGCGCGCAAAGCGTACCGGCACCGGTGACACCAGGCCGCCGTCCACATACTCGTGGCCGCTGATGCGAACCGGCAGGAACAACGCGGGAACGGCGCTCGAAGCCCGCACCGCGGTACCGGTGTCGCCGCGCCGAAACAGCACGCCTTGGCCGCTATTCAGATCGGTCGCGACGATGCCCAAGGGCAGAGGCATATCCTCGATCAGCTTGCTGCTGACTTGCCCGTTCACATAGCGCGCCAGGGCCTCGCCGCGCAGCATGCCGCGGCTGAAGATCGGCAAGGTCCAGTCGGTGAACGCCGCCTCTTCCATGGATTCAGCCACTTGCTGCAGATGCGCGCTGCCCTTGCCGCTGGCATAGAGCGCGGCGACCAGGCTGCCAGCCGAAGTGCCTACAACCAGGTCCGGCCGGATTCCCGCCTCCTCCAGCACCTGGATCACCCCTACGTGGGCAAAGCCGCGGGCAGCGCCGCCACCCAGGGCAAGGCCGATACGCGGCAGGCGCTTGGCCACAGGCGCGGCGACCACGGGTGGCTCCGCCCGCACGGGAGGCTCCACCGGTGCCGACCCACAACCGGCCAGTACCGCGGCCAACAGCGCGGCGCCCAGGCCGGCGAGGCGCCTTGGCCTGGAAACAGACTTGTGATTAGTAAGAATGATTCGTGTTTGCTTTATCATCACGCCCAAGTCTCTCCATTTCCGAGGAAAACCAACATGTTAAAAAATACCGTCTTTCTTGCTTCGGCCCTGCTGTTGGCCTGTGGTGCCGCATCGGCCCAGACCCAGGTACTGAATTTGTATTCAGCCCGCCATTACTCGACGGACGAGGCCCTGTACAGCAATTTCACCAAGGCAACGGGCATCACGGTCAACCGGGTCGATGCCGACGATGCCGGTATTCTCGCCCGGCTGAAGGCCGAGGGCGCCGCTTCCCCAGCCGACGTCATCCTGCTGGTGGACGCCGCGCGCCTGTTCCGGGGCGAAGCCGATGGCTTGTTCCAGCCGATCAAATCCAAGGTGCTGGAAGAAGCCATTCCCGCCCAGTATCGCGGCAAGGCCACGGCCGAAGGCACACCCTGGTTCGGTTTTTCCACCCGTGCGCGCGTAGTGGTCTACGACAAGATCAAGGTCAAGCGCGAAGACGTCGACACCTATGAGGAACTCGGCGATCCCAAGAACAAGGGCAAGGTCTGCCTGCGTTCGGGCTCGCACCCATACAACCTTTCGCTGTTCGGCGCCGTGACCGAACACCTGGGCGAGCAAAAGGCCGAGGCCTGGCTCAAGGGCATCGTGGACAACATGGCCCGTACGCCAAAGGGCGGCGACACGGATCAGATCAAGGCCGTCGGGTCCGGCGAATGCCAGATCGCAGTGAGCAACACCTATTACATCGCGCGCATGATGCGTTCGAACAACCCCGAGGACAAGGCCTTGATCGAGCGCGTGGGCATTGTGTTCCCCAACCAGAGTTCGTGGGGAACGCACCTGAACATCGCCGGCGGCGCCATGGCCAAGAATTCCAAGAATCCCGCCAACGCGGTGAAGTTCCTGGAGTACCTCGCCAGCCCAGACGCGCAGAACTACTTTGCCAACGGCAACAACGAATGGCCCACGGCCAATGGCGTGCAGGTCAACAACCCCGCGCTGAAGGCGATGACGGGCGGTTCGTTCAAGGCCGAGACAATCCCGCTGGCCGCGGTCGGCGCGAACCAGACCAAGGTGCAACAGATGCTGGATCGCGTAGGTTTTAAATAAGGCGTGAACGTGTCGCCCTCAAGCCCGCCTGCCGCGGGCTTTTTTATCCCCGATAATTGACGTTTACGTCAACGTCAATCAGCTGAGGAGATCTTCATGGACATCAAGGGCAAGGTATTCATCGTCACCGGCGGCGCATCGGGCCTGGGTGAAGGCACGGCGCGCATGCTCGCGGCCAACGGCGCGACGGTGGTCGTCGCCGACATGCAGGCCGAAAAAGGCGAAGCCGTGGCCAGGGAAATTGGCGGCGCCTTCGTCAAGTGCGACGTGAGCCAGGAGGCCGACGGCCAGGCGGTGGTGGCCAAGGCCGTTTCCCTGGGCAAGTTCATGGGCCTGGTCAACTGCGCCGGCATCGCGCCCGCGGAAAAAACCGTGGGCAAGAATGGCGCGCATTCCCTCAACGTGTTCAGCAAGACCATCATGGTCAACCTGGTCGGCAGCTTCAACATGATCAGGCTTGCAGCCGACGCCATGTGCAAGAACGAGCCCGAAGCCACCGGCGAGCGCGGCGTCATGATCTCCACCGCTTCCGTGGCGGCCTATGACGGCCAGATCGGCCAGGCCGCCTACAGTGCCTCCAAGGGTGGTGTCGTCGGCATGACCTTGCCGATCGCACGCGACCTGGCGCGCAACGGTATCCGCAACATGACCATTGCCCCCGGCATCTTCGGCACGCCGATGCTGTTCGGCATGCCCAAGGAAGTGCAGGACGCGCTGGCCGCAAGCGTGCCCTTCCCCTCGCGCCTGGGCACGCCGGAAGACTATGCCAAGCTGGCAAAACACATCATCGAAAACGACATGCTCAACGGCGAAGTGATCCGTCTGGACGGCGCGATCCGCCTGGCACCGCGCTAAATCCCGGCTTATAGTCGTGGCACTGCCTTGCAGTGGGAGTCCACGCCATGTTCGCTCGCGCATCGCTTGTCGCCGCTTGCCTTGCCGCCACCGCTGCAGCCGCCAACCCTGCGCTGACCGGCACCTGGAACGGCACGCTGCAGGGCAATCCGCTTTCGCTCACGCTCGATGGCAAGGGCGGTGGTCGCGTGGACGGCCGCCCGATCCGCTACCAGGTCACCGGCAGCCTGCTGGTGATCGAAGACCAGGGCGAGCTCGCGGCCTACCAATTCCAGGTCCAGGGCAACCAGATGCAAGTCGCCGGGGGCCAGCTGCCCGGCGTGCTGACGCTGACCCGCGGCCAGCCCGGCAGTGCCAAGGCAGCCATCACCCCCATGCCTACCGCCGCGGGCCCGCGCCAGGAACTGGTGGGCAAGTGGTGCAAGGCGTCCAGCTTCACGGCGAACGCGGGCGGCGGCTCGCAAAGCTCCGCCTGTTTTGAGTTGCGGGCCAATGGAACCTATGTCTATGGCTCGGAGCGCAGCGCCTCGGCATACGGCGGCGGGATGTGGGGCGGCACCAGTTCCAACAGCGGCGACGCGGGGCGCTGGAGCGCCACCGAGGTCAGCATCACCGCCCAATCCAACAGCGGCCGCTCCAGCACCTACCGCCTGGAAAAGCGCAACCATCCGAAAAACCGCGACCCGATGCTGTGCCTGGACGGCGAGTGCTACGTCACGTTCTGGCAAAAGGCCCCGTGGTGAGCGGCAAGCCCGGCACGGGCGGCGTAACATGCGCTCTCCAGTCATCCGGAGCCAACATTCCATGAAAAACAGTTGTCTTGCTCTCGCAGTCGCCGCCTTCATCGCAGGCTGCGCCGCACCCTCCAATTTCAGGTACACCGTACCGATGCAGCCGGAAGGTTCATCGGGCTACACCGAGAAACCCGGCTGGGCCACCTCCAAGTTTGCCGTTGCCGCAGCCAACCCGTTGGCCACTGATGCCGGCTACCAGGTTCTCAAGGCCGGCGGCTCGGCCATCGATGCGGCCATCGCCGTGCAAATGGTGCTGACCCTGGTCGAGCCGCAGTCCAGCGGTATCGGCGGTGGTGCTTTCCTGCTGCACCACAACGGCAAGGACGTCGAGGCTTTCGACGGCCGCGAAACCGCCCCGGCAGCGGCGGATGAAAAGTTGTTCATCGGCGCCGATGGCAAGCCCATGCCGTTTTATGAGGGTGTCGTCGGTGGCCGTTCGGTCGGCGTACCCGGCACGGTGCGCATGCTGGAGATGGCGCACAAGCAGCACGGCAAGCTGCCTTGGGGCCGGCTGTTCGAGCCGGCCATCACGCTGGCCGAAGGCGGCTTCAAGGTCAGCGCCCGGCTCAACACCTTGCTCAAGAACGAACAGCACCTGAAAAAGGATGCGGTGGCGGCGGCCTATTTTTACAAGCCCGATGGCGACGCGCGCGACGTCGGCTTCAACCTGCGCAACCAGGCGCTGGCCGACGTGTTCAAGAAGATCGCCGCCGAAGGTTCCAAGGGCCTGCTTGAAGGCGAAGTGGCGCAGGCCATCGTCCAGAAGGTGCAATCTCACCCCACCAACCCCGGCAAGCTGTCGATGGCCGACTTGGCGGGGTACATGCCGAAGAAGCGCGCGCCGATCTGCACCGACTACAAGGCCGGGCCCAGGGAATTCCGCGTCTGCGGATTCCCGCCGCCGAGCTCGGGCGCCATTGCCGTCGGGCAGATCCTGGGCATCCTCAACAACACCAATGCCGCCAGCCTGCCGCTGGTCACCGGCATGGGTGGCACGCCCGGCAGCGCTGGCCCGGTGCCTTCGGCCGACTGGCTGCACCTGTACACCGAGGCCGCGCGCCTGGCCTTCGCAGACCGCGCGCAGTACCTGGGCGACCCCGACTTCGTGCAAGCGCCCGGCGGCAGCTGGATGAGCCTGCTGGCGCCCGATTACCTGGCGGAACGCGCCAAGCTGATCCAGCCCGCCGGCCCGAGCATGAAGACCGCCAAGGCCGGTACACCCGGCCCGGTGCGCACCAGCCAGGCGCCCATGCCCGACCAGCCTGAATACGGCACCTCGCACATCAGCATCGTCGACGCCTACGGCAATTCGCTGGCGATGACCACGACCATCGAAGACGTGTTCGGCGCGCGCCAGATGGTCAAGGGCTTCCTGTTGAACAACGAGCTCACCGATTTCAGCTTTGCCCCCGCCGATGCCGAAGGCAAGCCGATCGCCAACCGCGTGCAGCCGGGCAAGCGCCCGCGCTCTTCGATGGCGCCTACCCTGGTGTTCGACAAAGCCACCGGCCAACTCGTAATGAGCGGCGGCAGCCCGGGCGGCGCACTGATCATCCACTTCACGGCCAAGACGCTGTACGGCGTGCTGAACTGGGGCCTGCTGCCGCAGCAAGCGATTGACCTGCCGAACTTCGCCTCGCTCAATGGCCCGAGCATCCTCGAGGAAAAGCGCTTCCCGCCCGCCGTCGTGGAAGCACTGCGTGCGCGGGGCGCCGAGGTGCGCGAGCAGAACATGACCAGCGGCCTGCAAGCGATTGCACGCGGCCAGGCCCACGGCGCCACAGTCTGGTTCGGCGGCGCCGACCCGCGCCGCGAAGGCGTGGTAATGGGGGACTAAGACGGCTTGGTGGAGCGCGCTCCGCGCTTCACCAGCCGATAGGCGCGCTGGGCAAGCAGGACCACTGCCAGCACCAACGCACCGGCCACGATGCCGGCCACTGCATCGAGCAGGGTGCTGGTGACAGCCCCCAGCACGCCGCCTATCGCGGGCAAGGTAGCCACGGCTTGCGCGCCCTGCTCGATCAAGTGATGCACGGCGGGAAGCCCATGGGTCAGGATGCCGCCGCCAACCATGAACATCGCGGCCGTTCCCACCACCGAGAGCGTCTTCATCAGATAAGGCGCGGTCCGCAGGAGCCCACGTCCCACCGCGCGTTGCAGTCCGCGCACGGCACCCGCACCGGTTTTCTGGCTCAGGTAGAGCCCGCCGTCGTCCAGCTTCACAATGCCCGCAACGAGGCCATAGACACCCACTGTCATGATCGCCGCGATGCCCACGAGTACGGCGACCTGTTGGCCGAACGACGCCGCGGCCACCGTGCCCAGCGCGATCACGATGATTTCCGCGGAGAGGATGAAATCCGTGCGCACCGCGCCTTTGATCTTCTCCTTCTCGAACGCCACGACATCAACTGCTGGATTGGCCAGCGCCTGCACGTGCTCGGCGTGATGCGCGTCATCTTCGGCCCGGCTGTGCAGGAACTTGTGCGCCAGCTTCTCGAAGCCTTCGTAGCAAAGATACGCCCCGCCGATCATCAGCAAGGGCGTGATGGCCCAGGGCGCAAACGCGCTGATGGCCAGCGCCGCCGGCACCAGGATCGCCTTGTTGCGGATCGAGCCCTTGGCCACCGCCCAGACCACCGGCAACTCGCGGTCGGCGTGCACGCCGGACACCTGCTGCGCATTGAGCGCCAGGTCGTCGCCCAGGACGCCGGCGGTTTTCTTGGCCGCGACCTTGGTCATCAACGCCACGTCGTCGAGCACTGACGCAATATCGTCGAGCAGGGTCAACAGGCTGGCACCGGCCATGGGGATGCTCCTCAAAATTGGAATGCGGCAATGCTAACGGACGCGAGTGACGAGGCCATCACGGCGATGCGCCCGCCTCCTGGCACGAAAGCTTGAGCAGCCCGGCGGACAGGATGTCGCCCTGGCCTTCGGATTGAACGGTCTCGCCGACAAAGTCCAGGAATCGGCGCACCGCCGGCACCAGGCCTCGCCGCGAGGGGAAGACCGCATGAAACAGGCCTTGCGGCGGCGCCCAATCGGGCAGCACCGGCACCAGCCGGCCGTCGCGTACTTCATCGCGGACCATGTAGTCGGGCAGCACGCAGATGCCGACGCCGCAATTCACCGAGAACTTGAGCGTGAGCAGATCGTCCGCCACAAAGCGCGGCTGGTGGACAAAGACATGCTCGACACCACCGGGGCCGACCAGGCGCCAGCTGGCACGTCCGTCCGCGGCCGACATGTTCACGGTGTCCAGCCGTGCCAGGTCTTGCACGCTCGTCGGCGCGCCTTGCCGCTCCAGTTGGCGCGGGCTGGCCACCAGCAGGGTCTTGGTGGGGCCGAAATTCTTGATCACCAGGCTGCCGCTGTCGTCCAGCGTCTGGCGCACGCGAAAGGCCACGTCCACGCCCTCCTCCACCAGGTCCACCACGCGGTTGCTGACGCGCATGTCCACCTTCACATGCGGGTGGCGTGCCAGAAACAACGGCAGGATCGGCCCCAGCGTGATCTGCGCCAGCGTCACTGGGCAGGCCACGCGGATGGTGCCGCGCGGCTCGGTCTGCGCGTGCGCCACGGCATCGGCAGCGGCTTCGGCCTCATCGCGCATCGCCACGCAGTGCCGCAGGTACACCTCACCCACTTCCGTCACCGAAAGCTTGCGCGTGGTGCGCTGCAAGAGCCGTACGCCGAGCTGCGTCTCCAGTTCGGCGATGCGGCGCGAAAGGCGTGATTTGGGGATGCCCAAGGCACGACCCGCGGCGGCAAAACCACCGCGCTCGACGACCTCGGCAAAGAAACGCATATCGTTCAGGTCTTGCATTGGCAGGCTCCACTGTCCTGATGACAGAACAATCTATCGCATTTTCACCGACTTATCAAAGAATCGACTCATCCTCACAATCTATCCATGGCCGCAACCCGTGGCTAATCAACAGGAGAAAGTCATGCAACTGCTTCATATCGATTCCAGCGTCATGGGCGGCAACTCGGTTTCCCGTCAACTCACCCAGCGCATCACGGCCCAATGGCGCGCCACTCATCCCGGCACCGTGGTCAACTATCTAGATCTGGCCGCCGACGCGCCCAGCCACCTGTCCGCCGACTCCCTGGGCTTTCGCATGGGCCCGCAAGGTGACGGCTTGAGCGAAGTGCAAAAGCGCGAGAACGCTGTTTCCGAAGCGCTGGTCACGCAGTTCCTCGCGGCCGACGTGATCGTGATCGGCGCCCCGCTGTACAACTTCTCCGTCCCCAGCCAGCTCAAGGCCTGGATCGACCGCATCGCCCAAGCCGGCCGCACCTTCAAGTACACCGACAAGGGCCCGGTCGGCCTGGCCGGCGGCAAGACTGTGATCGTCGCTTCCTCGCGCGGCGGTGTGTACTCCACCAGCGACGCAGGCCGCGCTTTGGAGCACCAGGAGAGCTATTTGCAAACGGTGTTCGGTTTCTTCGGCATCACCGACGTGCGCTTCGTGCGCGCTGAAGGCGTCGCGATGGGCGACGCGCCCAAGGCCCAGGCCCTGGCCGCTGCCGACCTGGAAATCAAGGCGCTGACGACCCCGGCCGCGAACCAGCCGCAAACCGCCCTGGCGGCCTAGGCAGCCTGCGACTTGAGCGCGGGCTTCTGACCGCGCGCCACGCCACTGGCGATGTAGCCACCACCGCCCAGCGTGGCCTGCAGCTTCAGCCCATTGAGCTGCGCGGCGATGCGGTCCCAGGGCTGGGCCAAGCCTTCCAGTGTCGTCATGGAGTGCAGCGCGGCGGCCAGCACGAAGAAATTCAGCGGCCAGCCCCAGGGCTCGACCCACTTCAGCCCAGAGGCAACCACGCGGGCGCCCGGCTTCAGGTGGCGCAGCACGTTGGCGATGGCCTCGGGCTGGCGCAGGATGTCGTGCGTGAAGTGAAACAGCGCCGCATCGGCCTTGGCCGATAGCTTGGCGGATTCGGCCGGCGCGCAAAGCAGGCTCAGGTTCTTCCAGCCATGGCGTGCCACGCGCTGGCGCGCCTGCTCCAGCATTTCCGGGCATTGCTCCACCCCAACGATCCGGCCCCTGGCGCCCACGCCGGCATGCAGCGCCTCGAAGCTCAGGCCCGTGCCGCAACCGATGTCCAGCACCGTTTCGCCCGGCCGTAAATCCAGGCTGGCAATCGCCTGGACGCGCATCGGCTCAAGCAGCGCCAACTCGAAATCGTAGAAGTTCGCGCGCGCCCGGTACTGCTCCAGTGCCGCGCTGCGCTGTGACGACAGCACAGGCTACTCCAGCGTAAAGCCGATTTTCAGTGTCACCTGCCAGTGCGCCACTTTCCCATCCTTCACATGGCCCCGGGTCTCGGTGATGTTGAACCACTGAATGTTGCGGATGGTCTCGTGCGCCTTCGCAATCGCCTGGGTCACGGCATCTTCGATACCGATCGCCGAAGAACCGGTGAGCTCCAGGCTCTTGTAGACGTGATTGCTCATGGATTGCCTCCTTCATTGTTGGGGACGCTCCAGCATACGCCGCAACATCCCGGCGCGGGAAAAAATGGCACCTCCTATATCCACTGCGCGCACAGGGCTGGCCAGGCAGCAGCCAGGCGCTATGCTTGCGGCATGCACACCGCCTGTGTTGCGTTGCCGCCTGTATTGCGCCGCTTCCTGCCGGCATGGATGCTCGCCATGCTCGCCTGCCTTGGCCCGGCGCAGTTGCTTGCACAAGGCGTTGCGACAGTTGCCACTCCCCTGGAAAAACGGGTTCTCATCCTGGCTTCGTCCGGCGTTGGAAACCGCGGCATCGACCAATATGTCACCGAGGTGCTCGAAGGGCTACATGCGGGCGGTGTGCGGCGCGCCAACATCTATGTCGAGTACCTGGCCATGGAGCAGAATCGCGACGCCCAGGTGCGGCGCCAGCTCGCCGACTTTCTTCGCAAGAAATACGCCGCCTTGCCCGTCGATCTGGTGGTCACGGTGCAGCAACCCGCGTTGAGCTTCCTGGTGGGCGAAGGCAAGGGCGTGGCGCCCGGTGTCACCGCGATCGCGACCGATGCCACGGTGCCGCCCGACGCCGATGCCGGCGGCCGCGCGCTCGTGCTCCAGACGCGTGCGTTTGACTACCGCGGCACGGCCCAGCGGGCCCTGGAGCTTTTCCCCAGGACGCAGCGCCTGGTCATCCTGATCGGATCGAGCGAACAGGAACAGTCGCGCCTGCAACACATCTACGGCGCACTGGCAGACCTGAAAGGCCAGGTTGAAATGGAGGACACGCATG